>CANETF010000116.1 GCA_947440575.1 Verrucomicrobiaceae bacterium | reverse complement strand
TTTTCCTTCCTCACCCCGCCCTTGCCCCTTCCCCCTTCCCGTGCAAGCTGAACCCTCCTAAAATCCCGATCCCCCCCTTTCGCTCTCATGTCCGACTCCATCCCCAACGTCCTCGCCGATCGCTACGCCACCCCCCCCATGCGCGCCATCTGGTCCGCCGAAGGCAAAGTCCGCCTCGAACGCCAATACTGGGTCGCCGTCCTCAAAGCCCAGCGCGACCTCGGCCAATCCGTCCCCGCTGGCGTCATCGAAGCCTATGAGTCCGTCCTCGAACAAATCGATGTCGCCTCCATCATGCAGCGCGAGCGCATCACCCGCCACGACGTCAAAGCCCGCATCGAAGAGTTCTGCGACCTCGCCGGCCACGAACACATCCACAAAGGCATGACCAGCCGCGACCTCACCGAAAACGTCGAGCAACTCCAAGTCTTCCGCGCCCTTCACGTCATCCGGGACAAAGCCATCGCCGCCCTGGTCACCCTCGCCAAACGCGCCGCCGAAACCCGCGACATCCCCCTCACCGCCCGCACCCACAACGTCGCCGCCCAACCCACCACCTTCGGCAAACGCCTCGCCATGTTCGGCGAGGAACTCCTCCTCGGTCTCGGCGATCTCCAAAACCTCATCGACACCTACCCCGCCCGCGGCCTCAAAGGCGCCGTCGGCACCCGCATGGACCAGATCAGCCTGTTCGATGGCGACTCCGCCAAAGCCCGCGAGCTCGAGCAGCGCATCCTCGGCTACCTCGGCATCCCCAAAGCCTTCGACGCCGTCGGCCAGGTCTACCCCCGCTCCCTCGACCTCCGCACCGTCTCCGCCCTTTGCGACGTCACCTCCGGTCCCGGGTCCCTCTGCCGCACCCTCCGCCTCATGGCCGGCCACGAACTCGCCTCCGAAGGCTTCGCCAAAGGCCAGGTCGGCTCCTCTGCCATGCCGCACAAAATGAACTCCCGCTCCTGCGAGCGCGTCAACGGCTTCCACCTCATCCTCAAAGGCCACCTCACCATGGCCTCCGGCCTCGCTGGCGACCAATGGAACGAAGGCGACGTCTCCTGCTCCGTCGTCCGCCGCGTCATGCTCCCCGACGCCTTCCTCGCCGCCGACGGCCTCTTCGAAACCTTCCTCACCATCCTCAATCAGATGGAAGTCTTCGAAGCCGTCGTCGAGCAAGAACTCCTCCGCTACCTGCCCTTCCTCCTCACCACCACCGTCATGATGGAAGCCGTCAAAAAAGGCGCTGGCCGCGAAACCGCCCATGAAGCCATCAAAGAGCACGCCGTCGCCACCGTCAAAGACCTGCGCACCGGCCAGATCAACCAAAACGACCTCTTCACCCGCCTCGCCGCCGACCCCCGCCTCGGCCTCACCGCAGAAGACCTCACCCACCTCCTCGCCACCCACAGAGCCAACACCGGCGACGCCCCCGAACAAGTCGACACCTTCGTCTCCCGAGTCAGCATCCTCGCCTCCCAAAACCGCCAAGCCGCCGCCTACCAACCCGGCGTGATTTTGTAACTCAAGCGATCACACCTAAAAATCACCCAACCCGCTCCCATGGGTTGACCAGAGGGATGCCGGTAACCAGAAAGTCGGAGGTATTGCGTGTTGCAAGAGTCAGTCCGTGAACCTTAGCCGTAGCGGCGATGAGTGAGTCATTCGGGCTCAAACCATACACCGCACGGTACTCCGCCGCCTGCAGCGCAGTCGAAATCTCAATGCCCAGCATGCGATGCCCAAAACCCGGCAAGACCGTGTTGACGAGCCAAGCATCCAGCTCTTCAGCGAATGCCGGATCTTTCTGCCTCACCAAGTGGACACCCTTCCGAATTTCCAAGGGGGTCACAACGCTGATCCACATCTCATCGCCAAGATGGTCCATTTGCCACCGATCCACCTCCGGATGAATTCGGCCCGTCTTCCGAAATTCCGAAACAGTCACGGTATCAAGGAGAAACGCCTTCACAGAAATGAAACAGGTCGCTCGACTTCACTTTTACGGTCGGGAAGGGCGAAATCCCGATGAGCCGTTGCAGGGTCACCGAGGCGATCCGAGAGCGTTTTCCGGTCAGGGTGGCGCAGTGCGATCTCCGTGCGCATCAGTTCGGCGACCCATTGCGAAAGCGATTGAGAGCGTGCGACCGCCCTGTGCCTCGCTTCGTTAACCAATTCATCAGGAAGTTTGATGGTGACATTCATGGCAGTCTCAGTTCTTTCGTGCAGCACGGTTGCACGAGGAGAGGCGTCCGTCAAACCATTCAAACTCCTTCCTCCCACTCACTTCACCCCATACGCCACCAACGCATTCTTCCAAAAATACTTCTCCATCGCCCCCTCACCCTTCCCCGCAAAGAACTCCCGCACCAGCCCAAACACCACCTCATACGGCGCCCCCCGGTCACTCACCGGCCAGTTGCTCCCATAAATCAGCCGGTCCTCGCCAAACTCATTCCACAGGTGCTCCAACACAGGCAGGTAATACGCCAACTCCCTCGGCGCCGCCCCCTCCGGCCCCGCCACCTGCTCCACCAGCGCCGACACCTTCATGAACACATTCGGACACTGCCGCGCCAAAATCGCCACCCCCTTGTCCCATCCCGGCTTCGTTGCCGCCGGATCCCCCGAGCCGCCCAAGTGATTGATCACAATCCTCAAATCCGGTACCGCCTCCGCCAACTTCAACGCATGCGGCAGCATCGCGTTCGATCCATTCAAATCCAACTCCAACCCATGCTTCGCCAGCACCTTCGCCCCCGCGAGCACCACCTCCGGATTCTTGTCAATATCCACCAGCCCCCCGCGCCAACGCACCCCCCGAAACTTCGGATTCGCCGCAAACCGCTTCACGTTCGCCTCAAACCCCGCGTCATTCGGATCCAAATTCCCCACCACCCCGATCAACCGCGCATCCTTCGCCGCCAAATCCAGCACCCATTGATTGTCTTCCACCAGCGGACTCGCCTCCACCACTACCGTCTCCCTCACCCCCTGCGGCTCCGCCACCGCCGCCCAGTCATCAGGCAACACCGTCCGGTAGAGCAGCTTGTTCTCCTTCGGCGGCCAAGGCACTCCACCCAGCCGCGTCGGATCATAAAAATGCGTGTGCGTGTCAATCACCCGGCTCGGCCTCAACTCCGCCCCACCCGCTCCCCCTCCACCCAAAACCACACTCGTCCCAACCGACATCCGAACAAAATCTCTGCGCTTCATCTCTGAAGAATACCGTTCCACAAGTCCTCGCAGCAAGCTTTTTACGGAGTTGCTACCTTCTTAAAATCGGTCACCATACAACCATTATGACAGCGGTTTATCCTATCGACGAGGCTCAAGTCCGACTCCCAGCGCTATTTGCTGAGGCCGCAGACCATCTCGTGTGCATTCGCGATGGCGACCGCGTGCTCGGTTACCTCGTTGCACCACAGTCGGCCGAAGACTGGGAAATCCAGGTCGAAACCGCCGAGATCCTCGGAAATCCAGAGGCGATTAAAGCCATCGACCTCTCACGCAATTCGGGCACTGAGTATCATCCTCTGACCTCCTTGGATGATTGACTCCCATGAGGGTTGAACTCGCGTCTCAAGTCGTGGACTTCGTTCGTTCTTTGGCACCAGAGCCAAGAAAGCGGTTGCGGGACGCACTGCACGATCTCGAAAAGGAAAAGGGCGATATCAAAGCTCTAACCAGCGAGCTTCAAGGTTTCTACCGTCTCCGTTCAGGAGCCTACCGCGTGATTTTCCGAAAAACCCTCTTGAACGGCACTCCCGTGATTCGCTGTGACTTCGCCAAGAGGCGCTCCATTATCTACCAAAGATTCAAACCTTCCTGATCTCTCACGCCCCTGATTACTGCACACTGATCACTCAGCCACTCTCCCCTTCCCCATGCCCCTCCGCCTCCTCGACACCCTCTCCCGCGACTCCCGTCCCCTCACTCCCCTCGACGGCAAGACCCTCCGCTTCTACTGCTGCGGCCCCACCGTCTACGGCCCCGCCCACATCGGCAACTTCCGCACCTTCACCGCCCAGGACGTCTTCCGCCGCGTCGTCGAACTCGGTGGCACCCCCACCCTTCACGTCCGCAACATCACCGACGTTGATGACAAGACCATCCGCGACTCCCAAAAAGCCGGTCAGACCCTGACCGACTTCACCCGCTTCTGGACCGAGAAATTCCACGCCGACTGCGCCGCCCTCAACCTCCTCCCTCCCCACATCGAGCCTAGCGCCGTCGCCCACATCGATCATCAAATCCGCATGATCGCTACCCTCGTCGAACGCGGCCACGCCTACACCACCGCCGACGGCTCCGTCTACTTCCGCGTCGCCTCCTTCAAAGACTACGGCCGCCTCTCCCACCTCGAAGATCGCGAACTCAAACTCGGCGCCTCCGAGTCCGCCTCCGCCCTCGACAACGACGAATACTCCAAAGACGCCCTCGCCGACTTCGCCCTCTGGAAAGCTCGCAAACCCGAGGACGGCACCAACTACTGGCCCAGCCCTTGGGGCGAAGGCCGCCCCGGCTGGCACCTCGAATGCTCCGCCATGATCCTCGAATACCTCGGCGAAGACTTCGACCTCCACTCCGGCGGCGTCGACCTCGTCTTCCCTCACCACGAAAACGAAATCGCCCAATCCTGCTGCGCCACCCACGGCCACTTCGCCCGCCACTGGTTCCACATCACCCACCTCATGGTCGATGGCGGCAAAATGTCCAAAAGCCTCGGTAACCTCTACACCCTCGCCGACCTCGCCGCCAAAGGCTACACCGCCGCCGAAGTTCGCTACGTCCTCGTCGGCGCTCACTACCGCCAGCCGCTCAACTTCACCTTCCACTCCCTCGACGCCGCCCGTCAGGCGCTGCAAAAACTCGCCAAAGCCGAACGCGCCCTCCACCTCGCCGCCGGCTCACCCGCCCCCCTCTCCCACTCCGACCTCATCGCCCGCGACCCCGGCCCCTTCACCGACGCCTGGACCACCCTCAACGACGACCTCAACGTCCCCGGTGCCCTCGGCGCCATCTTCAGCACCCTCAACAAAACCAAACCCGCCCAGCTCTCCCAGCCCGAAGCCCTCACCACCTGGACCAGCCTCCACCTCCTCCTCGACGCCCTCGGCCTCACCCTCCCCACCCCCGCCGAAGACCCCGCCGCCACCGACATCCCCCCAGACATCGCCGCCCTCGCCGAACAACGCTGGCAAGCCAAACAAGCCCGCGACTGGGCCACCTCCGACACCCTCCGCAAGGAACTCGAAGCCGCCGGCTGGCTCGTCAAAGACGCCAAAGACAGCTACCAGATCCTCCCAAAATAAATCCCCTTCCTCCGGCAGATCACTTGCCCAGCCACTCCACCTTCAGCACCTGCTCAACTTCCATCTTGCCTCCCGCCTCAGGAATCGTTTCCATCCCCTTCTTGCAGGTCACCCGACAGCGCTTTCCCACATACTTCTCGGGAGCCTCCACCACCTTGTCGATGCTCGCATCAGCCTTCAGAATGAAATAGGACACCTCTTCCCCTTTCGCGTCAGTCATCGCCCAGTGGAAATAGTCGCCTTCATCAATCCTCAAAAACCTGCCCTCCACCACCGTCTCCTTCGCCCCTGACAACGCCGTCACAAACGACGCGCACAGCCCCGTCAATCGCTCCTCATCCGCTTTCGCATTCTCATCCTTCAGTGAAATCTCAACGCCACCTGGACCGATGCACTTGATCAACTTCCCCCCTTTGAAGTAGTAACGGCTCTCCATCTGCTTGGGCTTCTCCCCGTCAGCGACCGTTGACGCGTAATGCGAAAACACAAACAACGGCAGACCCTCCTCCAGGTAGAACTCCTCGCTACCGTCGCCATCCTCGCCCGGCACCCGCGACACAATCTTCTTCAGCACCCCGTCCTGCATCCAACCCTTCAGCGCAAACGTCAAACCATCGTCGTCATAGGTCCCCTCTACCACCTTCATCTTTTTCTCCGCCGCATTCACTGCCGCATAAACCTGACGATGGTGCGCCGTGTCCTCATTGGCCCCCAAACCCAGCCCGCTGATCAGTACCCCAAAACCCACTACTCCTGTCAAAATCCATGTCTTCATATCAATCTTAAGTTCACTGGCATTCGCTATCCAACTCCCAACCGTCGCACAAAAATCATCTGCCCTAGTTCCCCGAAAAACTCTCCATCTCCTCCTTGCCCGGCATCAACACCTTCAACAGCAACTGAACATCCGCATCATCAAGCGCCTGAAACTCAAAGTTCAGTCGCTCCCACTTCTCATGCATCAACTTCTGGTGCGTTTTCCACATCGCCTTCATCTCCGCATCCGCCTCCTCAAAAACCTTCGCCTTCGCGATCGCCTTCTCCAGCCTCCCCCACCGCGTCAACGTCTCTGCCGTCGCGTTCCCTGGCTTCAGCGGCATCCGCTTGGCCAGCTCCGCTAGCGTGTCTTCCAACTCCGCCAGGCACCGCGTCTGCAAGTGCCCCCACATTGTCCCTCCTCCAGACACGTGATACATCCCCCCATACCAAGCATCCAACCACTCTCCCGCTGCATCTCTCAGCGACTCCAAATCTGACACCAGCCGCAAATCCTTCGCCCCCAGCGCCTGTTCCGTCTGCAACCGCTTCGCCGTCGCGTAAAAATACGCCGCCGAGTCCAGCCCAGCCTCGCTCTCATCCCCCAATTTCGTCACAATCCCTTCCACCCCCAGCTTCAACGCTTCCTCCATCGAGATCATAGGCGCCACCTCCTCCTGACTCCAAAGCCTCAGACCACCCATCATCAAAACCGCCAGAACGAAACCCCTTCGTGAAATGAACATGGCCTGAGAATGCTGTCTGCTTCGATAAAGACAACCCAAAAACGCACCTCACCAGTCCCAGGCGACCCCTCACCCCAGATCCCCTTGCAGAAACCCCTTCCATCTCCCCATCGACATCACAATCCCTCAAATAATCCTGTTAATCCCCCCAAAATCTCGTAAATCCTGTCTCCCCAAATTCCTTCCTCTCACAACCGATGAAAAAGAAAATCGTCCTCGCCTATTCCGGTGGTCTCGACACCTCCGTCCTCCTCAAGTGGCTTCAGCAAACCTATGACGCAGAGCTCATCGCCTACTGCGCCGATGTCGGCCAGGAAGAAGAGCTCGACGGCCTCGAAGCCAAAGCCCTCGCCACCGGTGCCAGCAAATGCATCATCGGCGACCTCCGCGAAGAATTCGCCAGCGACTTCATCTTCCCCATGTTCCAGGCCGGCGCCATCTATGAAGGCCAGTACTTCCTCGGCACCAGCATCGCCCGCCCCGTCATCGCCAAAGGCATGATCGACGTCGCCCGCGCCGAAAACTGCAACACCTTCGCCCACGGCGCCACCGGCAAAGGCAACGACCAAGTCCGCTTCGAACTCACCGCCGCTTCCCTCGCCCCCGAACTCGAAGTCATGGCCCCCTGGCGCATGGAAAACTTCCGCGCCCAATTCCCCGGCCGTACCGAAATGATCGCCTACGCGGAAAAAGAAGGCATCCCCGTCACCGCCTCCGTCAAGAAGCCCTATTCGATGGACCGCAACCTCCTCCACATCAGCTTCGAAAGCGGCATGTTGGAAGACCCCTGGTTCGACGGCACCGTCCCCGAAGTCCGTGACATGTACGTCCTCTCCGTCTCCCCCGAGGACGCTCCCGACAAAGCCGAATACATCGAGATCCTCTTCGAAAAAGGCGACGCCATCGGCCTCAAGCACCCCGAACTCGCCGAGCTCGCCGCCACCCTCGGCGTTACCTCGACCGGAGAGCAGAACGGCTACACCCTCTACAGCCCCTTCGGCATCATGAAGCTGCTCAACCGCCTCGGCGGCCGCAACGGCATCGGCCGCGTCGACATGGTCGAAAACCGCTTCGTCGGCATGAAAAGCCGCGGCATCTACGAAACCCCCGGCGGCGCTATCCTCTACGTCGGTCATCGCCAGATCGAAAGCCTCACCATGGACCGCGAAGTCATGGCCCTGCGCGACTCCCTCATCCCCAAATACGCCCAACTCGTTTACAACGGCTTCTGGTTCGCCCCCGAGCGCTACGCCCTGCAATCGCTCGTCACCGAAAGCCAAAAAACCGTCTCCGGTGAGGTCCGACTCAAACTCTACAAAGGCAACGTCATGGCCGCAGGACGCAAATCCCCCCTCAGCCTCTACCGCGAAGACGTCGCCACCATGGAAGCCGACCCCGGCAAGGCCTACAACCAGGACGACGCCACCGGCTTCATCCGCCTGAACGGCCTCCGCCTCAAAACCACCGCCTTCCGCGACCAACGCGCCGGCCTCAAATAAACCCACGCCACCTCAAGCCCTCCCCCTCAACGCCCGTCCCCTCCAAAGGACGGGCGTTTTGCAAGGTGCACGCCACTCTCAGAGTGATTCGCCAAAAAACTCAACCCACTTCTCCCCGCTTGAAATCTCGCCAAATAGCTATACCCTGTAGCTATGAATACCGCAAAGATCTTCCAGCACGGCGGCAGCCAAGCCGTCCGCTTGCCAAAAGCATTTCGCTTCGAGGGCACTGAAGTTCTGATCGAAAAGCGGGATGATGCCGTCATCCTCCGGCCTGCCCCGAACTCGCTGCCGCACCTCCGCACCATCGGGGACGTGTCTCGTTACTTTTCCGAACACGAGGCGGAGGCCGCCAACTTCCCCGATCCGCCCCCCCGGCCCAAGAAACACGAACGGCCCATCTTGGAATGGTAACAGATAGCCTTCCTCATGCGCCCTCTCTACATGCTCGACACGAGCGCCTGCATCCAAGTTTTGCGCGGTCAGGCCCCCTTCGATGCTCCTCCAGCTTGCAAGGATACGGCGGTCTCCAGTCTCGTCGCAGCGGAACTTTGGACGGGCGTCGAGAAATCCGGCAGACCCAACAAAGCTGCCGCCCTCGATACCTTCCTCAATCTGTTCGCTGTGATCGATTTTGGCCTTGAAGATGCCCGCCACTACGCTCAAATCCGCGCCGACCTCGAGCGCAAAGGCACACCCATCGGCCCGCTGGATCTCCTCATCGCCGCGCAAGCACGGAACCTGGGAGCCACCCTGATCACTCGCAACGCCTCCGAATTCAAACGCGTCAGGGGCCTCAAAATCCAAGCCTGGAAATGATCCCGTGCAAGCCGCACTCGAACAGCTCGCAACCATTGCAGACGACCTCAAGTCAGTGTAACACACCCACTCCATGCGCATCGACGTCATCACCCTCTTCCCCGATCTCGTCCGCGTCCCCCTGGGCCTCAGCATGATGGGCCGCGCCCAACAGCAAGGCGCCCTCGACCTCCACGTCCACGACCTCCGCGACCACGGCCTCGGCAAACACCGCCAAGTCGATGACACCCCCGCCGGTGGCGGCCCCGGCATGGTCCTCAAACCCGAACCCCTCTTCGCCGCCATCGAATCCCTCCCCCCCGGTGGCCGCCTCATCATCACCAGCCCCGCTGGAAAGCGCTTCAGCCAAGCCACCGCCCAACACCTCGCCACCACCGACCACCTCATCTTCATCTCCGGCCACTACGAAGGCATCGACCACCGCGTCATCGAACACTTCCAAGCCGAAGAACTCTCCCTCGGCGACTACGTCCTCACCAACGGCGCCATCGCCGCCGTCGTCATGATCGACGCCATCGTCCGCCTCCTCCCCGGCGTCCTCGGAGACGAACTCAGCGCCGTCGAAGAATCCTTCGGCCCCACCGGTCTCCTCGAAGCCCCCCAATACACCAAACCCGCCGACTTCCGCGGTCTCCCCGTCCCCGACGTCCTCCTCGGTGGCCACCACGGCAAAGTCGCCGAATGGCGCGCCGCCCAAAGCCTCGTCCGCACCCGCGCCAATCGCCCCGACCTCCTCAAGGAGTGACGGCTTCCAGCCGTCACAAAAAACCCATGCGACTCCTCCTGGCCATCCTCCTCCTGCCCTGCTTCGCTCCCGCCCAGGACGAAATCCCCTACACCCCCGAAGCCGACGCCAAAGCCAGCTACGCCGCCGCCCTCAAAACCGCAAAAGCCGAGAACAAACACCTCTACATCCAGATCGGCGAACCAGGCTGCCCCGCCTGCAAGCGGCTCTACCTCTTCATGGCCGCCCACCCCGCCATCTCCGACACCCTCGAAAAACACTACCTTCCGCTCCACCTCGCCATCAGCCGCCAAAACATCCCCCTCTTCCGCGCCTGGAACTCCCCCCAACTCAAACACGGCGTCCCCGTCCTCCTCATTCTGGACTCAGACGGCAATATCCTCACCACCACCCCCGCCAACACCTTCACCGCCTCAGTCGGCGAATTCTCCGAGCCCAAAATCATCGAGTTCCTCGGAAAATGGGCGCCAAAGCCTCCCTCAGCACCGTCTCAAACCCCACCCTGAGACCACCTCCCCATCCGTTTCCCGGCACGATTCTTTTCACACAATATTGGGTTTGTTAACATCCATATTTGTTAAATTGTCAAAAGAAGTTAAATAAAGACAGCCCATGCTGTTGCCCCCGAAAAAAAACCGACGCCAGCCCACCACTGCTCGAGAGCAACGCAACTCTCGGCGTGAAGGACTCGACGTCGCCCGCAACCCCGCCCGCATGACTGAGCGCCAAACCCTCGGCCTCAAAAAATGGATCGGCATCCTCTTCCTCGCCCCCGTCGCCTTCATCACCATCCTCACCCTCGTTGAAATGGGCTGGCGCCTCGTCACCCGCCACGGCATCTGGCAAACCGAAGAATTCCGCTTCTTCGGCCTCGGCCTCATCGGTTGGGTCCTCCTCTATTTCGTCGCCGGCCTCCGCCCCGTCCGCCTCTACGTCTTCGGCCACGAACTCAGCCACGCCCTCGTCGCCCTCGCTTCCGGCGGCAAAGTCTACAAATTCAGCTTCACCGCCCAGGGCGGTTATGTCGAGACCAACAAAACCAGCGTCTGGATCTCCCTCGCCCCCTACCTCATCCCTCTCTACGCCATCTTCGTCATGCTCGGCTTCGGCATCGTCAGCCTCTTCACCGACCTCCAAACCACCCATCTTCTCCCCCTCTTCGGCTACACCCTCCCCTTCAAAGTCGCCCGCCTCTTCTACATCTGCCTCGGCCTCGCCTGGGCCTTCCACATCACCTACACCATCCTCGCCCTCCGCGCCGAACAAAGCGACCTCACCCGCAATGGCGAGTTCTTCAGCGTCATGCTCATCGCCCTCACCAACGCCGGCCTGCTCATGCTCATGTTCATCTCCGCCTCCCCCCACCCGGAAATGGGCCTCGCCCAAACCTTCCGCTGCTGGTGGGGCGTAGCCACCAGCCTCCTCCCTTGGTCACTCTAGTGGGACCGGTTCTCAAAAAGAGGGTCACTCTGATCCGGCGAGCGCAGGGCCTCTGGAGCGAGCAAGTAGCACCAACGAGGAACCATAGCTCTGACCACGAGCAAGGCTTTAACAAGCAGCCTCCAGATAGACTGATGGCGGAACACAATCGCTTCAAAAATGCTGTGATCTCTTCTGACCAACCTCAGCCGCCTCCTTGCCTAAGCTCCCAATTCCAGTGGCCACATGCGGCTTACTCACGGGAATCGGCGGTGGGATTCTGTCTTCGCCACGGGGCCGGAGATCACTGCCTTTAAGAATCACTTCGTTGCCGATTCGCACGTTCAGGGTGTCCCGTGGGAACTCCTCGGCAAAACGACTTTGAAGGTTTGCGACCTTCTCCTTCATCGCTTCGGAAAACTGGGGGGATTTCTGAAGCTCTTCCATGTAACTGCTGATGAATCGAACTCCACGCGCCGTTTGAAGACCTTCGCCTTCGCGAACCATGTCGCTCATCTCTTTGGAGACACCCGGCTTGCCCTTGAGTTCCTCTCGCGCCAGTTTCTGAATGGCTTTCCACTCCTTGGCAATGTCACTCGGGATGCGCTCCTTTCGGGTTCCAGCCTTACTGCCCTGCCCTCGAGTCTCAAGAAACGAAAAGGTATGTCCCACCGCCGCCTTGCCATCATGGGCATTGGCCGCCCTTTTGGGTCCGTTCGGATCGTTCACTTTCGGACTGAAAGCCCAGGCACCATGCGGTTCCATCTTCAGCCAAAGACGATTCTCTCCCATCTTGAGGGTCTCGCTCTGCTTCATCGTACCATACATGACCGTCTTCATGTTGTTCGGCAGCATCTCTTTCGGATTCTTGGTACGTCCAAACGCATCGATTCCACGTTGTGTCCCCATCCCGTCCGAATCATTCTGAAACTCACCAATATGGGACGACTTTCGCTGGTAGGCGTCCGGGCTCGTATCAAGGAAGCTCTTGATGCGGTTTCCAGGATCTGGAATCGACATCGAACCCTCGGAATGATGCCCATGCTCCGCCTGAGCACGCGCCTGCAGATAGGTCATGATGTCCGTCATGTTTTCCACCGTGCAGGGGGGCGTGGCCGTTCCATTCTCAATCTTGTTCAACAGTCGCTCACCCGCATTGATCTTGTTCTGCACCTCCCGCACCAGTTCCCCTTTGGTCTTGCCTGGTGGAATCTTTTCTCCCATAAACCTCGAAGGAAACTCCACACTTGTCCCCCCGACATTAAAGGTTGTCTTGTCGTCCGAAGGAATGCGTTTGTAGCCTTGAACAGCATCACTGATTTTACTGACCAACTTCCCACCTTGATTAAAAGTGACGAGATTCCCGAGCGTTCTCAACGTGTATCCGGCAACATGAAATCCGACACGTACTTTCTTCAGTCCACTGTTGGCTGGCGAGGCATCTTGATTTGAAGGCATGGCAAATAGGAAGCTTTAGTTCATTCAATAGGCTGGCAATTCGACACTCATCCCAAGGATTCTCTAACCGTCATTTTGTGCACCTCGACTGACTCATCATGGCGATAACTTAACTCCAACGTCTTCTGCCAGTACAATCCGATATTGTACAGCTTCACGATGACATCCTGAATGACCGAAGGATCATCCAAGGGCAAGTCCACTCGATACGACAATGTCACCATTCCGGTATTGGAATCGATACCCAAAGTGCCCCCTTCTGTTTCCCGCCATTCGTGGTTCGCCTCCAGCATTTCACTCATGGCATCCGCCCTGTCCTCCGCTTCTTCCGGCAAATCACCCAAAACCCAAATCAGAAACAGGACATCCACGACTTCATCAAGCGTCAGGATAACGCCCAATGTCTCATCAAACGTCAACGCACACTGGTTCCCCTCATCCCAAGCAAGAATTTCATGCTCAGAATCCCCCACCTCCATCGGAAGCGCCTCCGCGACGAGTTTCAGGAGCAAATCAGCGTGTTCACGAATTTCAGGCATTGGACTTGGGGTGACGGGTTATCAAAAAACTCGGCTGCAATCTCATCAATTTCAGTCTCAATTCATCGTAGCCGCACTGACTAAATCGGGAGATCGTACTGAAAGTTACGAAGATTCTTATTACCCACCAGGCACATCTGAGGCATAGCCTCGACCTACCTTGCCTTAATCTCCAATCCCGCCAGCCAAGGCGCAGAAATCACCGGTGGCATCCCCCCAAAAGGCTGATACGCAGGCAGCTGAATGATGCTCATGCT
>CANETF010000115.1 GCA_947440575.1 Verrucomicrobiaceae bacterium | reverse complement strand
TCGGAAGGGTTGACGGAGCGGGTGAAGGGTGGGTTTGCGATGAGGGAGGCGAGTTGGGTGGGGTCGAAGGGTTTGGGGAGATCGGGGTCTTCGGCGGCGTCCTGCGCGGAAAGGGGGCGGAGTGAAGCGGTCTGCGCTAGGAGGCAGACGAGCAGGAGGGCGAAGGGTGAGGACAGGAGGTTCATGGGGCTGCCGTTAGGTGCTGGCATCTGGTTTGAACCAACGAGCGAGGGTGAGGTCGCACTCGGCCTGAGGTTTTGGGGCTTTGGCGCGGGTGTCGATTTCGTAATCGAGTTCTTTGATGTGTTGAAATCTTTCGGGGGATTGGAGGGTGGCGAGCCAACGGAGGAGGACTTCCAGGTCGCCTCTGATGCGGACGGTGACGGAGACTTCGCGGTAGCTGGGTTGGCTGACGGGTTCGAGGAGGGTCTGGCGTTCGATTTTGAGTTGGAGGTCGAGGGTGGCGTTTTGGATTTCCTCGAGCATTTGGCCCTGGGAGCGGCCGAGGCTGTCGGTGGTGGGCATGTTTTGGGCTAGCCATTCGGCGTGCTTTTCCCAGTAGTCGCGATCGGAGAGCCAGGTTTCGTTTTCGGTGAGTTCGGACTTGAGGCGGGCGATGGTGGTGAGGGAGGCGGAGCGGCGTTGTAAGAAGGAGTTGGCGAGGATGATGGTGGCCATGAAGGCCAACGCGAAGAAGCAAAGAGCCAGGAGGCGCTTCTCGCGTGTGGAAAGTTTGGGGGCGGCCATGGGGAGAGGGAGGAGAGGAGTGATCAGTGATCAGGGGAGAAGGGGGGAGTAACTGGCAGAAAAAAGGGGGGCAGAAAAAGGAAGGAAGGTGGGGGAGGGACAGGGGTTATTTGAGTTTACCTTGGGCGCGGAAGGTGGCGGTTTTTTCGCGGACGTTGGGTTGGGGCATGCTCCAGGCGTAGCGGCCGAGGATGCGGTGTTTTTCGAGGTCTTCGAGGAATTGGTAGGCGAGTTGGGGGTCGCGGGCTTCGCCGGTGAGTTCGATGTCGGTGGGGCGGGATTCGAAGTTGCGGATGACGATGCCGCTGGGGGGCATGAGTTGGGTGACTTCGGCCATGAGGACCATGGCGTAGCGGGAGGGGTCGATGGCTGGGGCGAGGCTGCGCCAGGCTTCGGCGGTTTTTTTGACTTGGGCGGCGGGGGTGGAGGTGGCGTCGACCTTGGCCTGGAGGGTTTCGATGGTTTGGGTTTGGAGGCGGAGGTAGGTGAAGGCGGCGAAGATGAGGGCGGCGTAGACGAGGGCGCCGATGACGCTGTAGCGGATGAGGCGGGCGCGGGCGATTTTTTGCTGGCGGGCTTCGCGGACAGCGGAGGGGAGAAGGGAGGTGGCGGGGACGGCTTCGAGTTGGCCGGCGCGTGGGAGGGTTTCCTGGACGTGGGCGGGGAGGTCGGCGAGGCGGGCGATGCGATCGGCCTCCCAACCGCGACCGACGAGGGTGATGGCGGAGATTTGGCCGAAGCCGGGTTGGGCTTCGAGGGCCAAACGGGTGATTTGGATTTCCTGGGCGATTTCCTCGGGGGAGGCGCCGGCGGGGGCGAAGACGTGGCTGCGGAAGAGGCGTCCGTGAAAGGAGGCGGCGAGGACGAGTTCGCCCTGTTCTTCGATGACGACGAGTTCGTTGGGCGGTAGGTCGAGGAGGCGGAGGGCGGCGATGTAGTCGGTGGCCTGAGTGGCGGTGAGGTGGTCTGGGAAGGGGTCGGCGAGAACATCGATGCTGACGATGGCCATGCCAGCGGATTGGCCGAGGAGGTGCCAGCGGTGGGGGCGGAGGGTGCCTTCGGGCGTGCGGAGGCCGTGCCGTTCGAGCTGGGTTTCGATCATCTGGCCGAGGACGTCGTTGTCGGCCATGGGGAGGAGGATGCCGAGGGTGCGGCAGGCGGTGGCAGGGAGACCGACGACGAGGGGGGAGGAGGATTGACGGACGTGAGCGGGGCTTTCGACTTGTTCGGCTGCGGTGGCGGCCTTGGGTTTCCACAGCCGCCAAGCGGTGTCCGTGCTGGGCAGGAGGAGGGTGGAGGCGGCGAGAGACATGCGGATGGGAAAAGGGAGGACGGAATAGGTCAGGGTTTTAACGTGGTAGGATGGCGCGAGTTGCGAGTAAATGCAGGACAATTTTGAGAGAAGGAGGCAAGTAGGGGAGGGTTTTGGGTTTGGGCGGGTTGATTGGTGAGACTTGACTGCGGATTGCTACGGTTTTTATGAATCGAACAAGGTCTAAGCTTGCGGTGGGTTTTGCGTTTGAGTAGTCTCTTGGTCCAACTTTGCTTTGTATGCGTTTTGCGAAATTTGTTTTGTCGGTGGGGTGTGTGGTTTTGATGCCGGGTTTGGCCGGGGCGCAGGAGTATCGGGCGTTTAAGAGCAGCAAGGGGGTGGAGATTCGGGCGCGGTTAGTGGGGGTGGCTGAAGGGCAGGCGACGATCATCAAGGAGGATGGCACGAAGTTCACGGTGCCGGTGGCGGCGTTTTCGGCGGAGGATCAGAAGTTCATCCAGGACGCTGGGGCGGCGATGGCGTCCGGGTTCATCACGAAGGCGAGTGCGAATGATAATTTGCCGGTGGAGGAACTGAATGCGCTGGTGGGGGCGCCGATTTTTGGCGAGACGGTTTTGTGGGAGAGTGATGCGGAGTCGGTGGCGACGAAGCTGGAGTTGCGGGCGGAGTCGAAGACGAAGACGCAGAGCAGTTATCGGAGTTATCCGAAGGAGGATTACCGGTTGTTTGGGGCGCGGCCGTATTCGGTGGCGCTGTATGCGGAGGGAGGGAAGCCGGTGCAGTTTTCGATGGTGTTCGCGAACAAGGGGGATTTTTTTGGGGCGGCGGGTTCGGCGGAGCAGCATTTTGACAAGAAGGCGACGCCGAAGGATGCGCTGGCGAAGCTGGCGGCGGCGATGAAGAAGGACATTGATGATGTGACGGCGGTGCTGTCGAAGAAGATGGGGGAGCCGGTGAAGCAGCGGTTTGGCGAAGGGGAGGGGCGGCGGACGGTGTATCGGTGGGACTGGAGGGGACACTCGATTCTGCTGTCGGAGGTGGAGGAGGAGTATGTGGGGATCGAGGTGGCGACGCAGGCGTTTGCGGATGCGGGGGGGAAGGTGGAGCGATTGAAGGATGTGGAGATTCGAGCGCAGGCGGCTGGCAATGTGCAGCGGCGAGAGAACGGGGATGTGGTGATTCAGGACATCCCGATGGTGGACCAGGGGCCGAAGGGGTATTGTGTGCCGGCGACAGCGGAGCGGGCGATGCGTTATTTGGGAGTGCCGGCGGACATGTATGTGCTGGCGATGGCGGGTGGGACGGGGTTAGGTGGGGGGACGGTGGTGAATGAGTTGCTGGCGGCGGTGGGGAAGGACATTCGGCGGAAGGGGCGCTCGTTTGATCAATGGAGCGGGCCTTTGAAGATCAAGGATTTGACGAAGTACGTCGACAAGGGGGTGCCGATCATTTGGGGCATTTTTTCATCCGATGAGTGGAATTCGAAGGCGAATGAGCGGACGAAGAAGCGGGCGGAGACGACGGATTGGGCGGGGTGGAAGACGGAGATGGCGGGGATCAACGAGACGGGGGCGATGGCGAAGGACAAGGAGAGCGCGCATGTGGTGCTGATCATTGGTTACAATGCGGAGACCAATGAGATCGCGTTCAGTGACAGTTGGGGGGAGCGCTATAAGGAGCGGTGGATGACGCTGGGGGAGGCGGAGAGTGTGTCTCAGCAGGCTTTTTGGATGGTGGGGTTTTGAGTTGGGGCGATGGGGCAAAAAAAAGCGCACGCGGTGAGGCGTGCGCTTTGAAGGGGTGATCCCAACTGGGGAGAGGATCAATGGGCGTGGGCGCCGGTCTTGCAGCACTTGCCGTCTTTGCCACAGCAGGCGGCGGCGGGTTTTTCGCAAGAGGAGCAGGAGCTGCAATCCTTTTTGGTGGCGCAGCTGACGTTTGAGAAGACGAGGGTGAGAAGGCCGAGGCCGAGGATGATGGATTTCATGGGTATCAATAGAGAGGCCGCAGGGTCGTGTGCGGCGGAGAAATAGACGTTGGGAAGAGAAGGAATCTTCAAACTGAGAGGAAGATTTTTTGGAAAGAGGGAGAGATGGGAATCCGGGATTATTTGTCGGGTTCGGGGGTGGCGGTGATGGTGTAGGTGTGACCGCTGCATTTGAGGATTTGGTAGGCTTTGCCGGGCTGCATGAGGAGGGAGCCGACGGAGGCGTGGGTGGAGTATTGGATGCGTGGAGCGGCGTTGGGTGCGGGGGACTCTTCGGTGGCGTTGGGTACGGTGAAGCCGATGGTGTAGGTGAGGAGGAATTGGCCTTCGGTCTCTGAGATTTGACCTTCGACGCGGAACTCGGCGGGGTTGGGGCGGTCGCTGAGGGGACCGGAGATGGAGAGGGTGCTGGAGCAGGTGAGGGTGGAGAGCTCGCCGATGGATTTGCCGTCGGGACCGGTGCCTGAGAAGGTGATGCGGTAGTTGGAACTGAGGAGTGGGGGAGCGCCGAGCCGGGTGACGGGCATGGAGGGGCCGGAGTTGACTATGTTGGGACGGCGGGGAAGAGGAAGGGGCTCGGGGGCATTGGGTTGCTGGGCCGAGGTGAGGCTGGCGGTGGTTTGGAGGGCGATGATGAGGAGGGGGAGGAGGCGGGGTGTGCTCATGGGGAATGTGACGGTGGGAGGGTTGCGAGTATTCGATGCGGAGTTTGCGGGTTACTGGGCTTCCTGCCAAGCACTACGTTGTTTGATGGCTTTGAAGAGGTCGGGGATGGCGACGGTGTTGGATTTGTTGGCGACGAAGGCGGGGATGGAGCCGCCGGGGCTGGTGTGGAGGAAGTAGGTGACACGGGTGCCTTGTTTGTTGGGTGAGAGGGTCCAACTGCCGGTGTTGAGTTTGATGCGGACGATGCCGGAGCGCTCGGGTTGGGCTTTGGGCTTGGCGGTCCACTCGCTTTTCCAGATGCCTTTGTTGAAGGGGCCGCGGGTGAGGTTGACTTGGATGATGTAGTCGCGCTCGGAGACGAGGGGCGGTGAGATGAGTTGGTAACAGGTGAGGGAGTCGGCGCTTTGTTGATCGAGGACTTTGCACTCTTTGATGTAGGGCATGAATTGAGTGTAGTTGGCGAAGTCGGTGACGACTTTGAAGACGACCTCCGGCGGGGCGGGGATGTCCATGTAGGTGGTGAGTTTGCGGGTGCCGGTGGTGGGGTCATCCTGAGTGAAGATGACAAAGTGGTCGGTGCGATTGGCTTCCTGCCAGTCTTTGCCAGGGGAGGTGGCGTCGATGGCGAGGACGGGGGTGGTGAGGAGGGAGAGGAGGAGTGAGAGAAGGCGGGCGTGTGGCATGGAATGGGGAGAATGTTTTGCAGAAAAAGGGGGACAGAAAAAAGTAAGAGGGGGAACGGGGAGGGAGGATTCGATTGGCAACGGAGCTAGGTGGGTTGAGCGTTGGTGCCTGAAGTGGTTGTGATGGTGCGGATGGCGGTGAGGGTGTGGCCCGCGGCGAGGGTGTCTGTGATGAACTGGAGGAATCCGCCTGCGGGATGGCAGGGGATGACGTCGAAGGGAATCAAGGTGTCTTCGAATCGAATGAGATTTTTGGTGTGGGCATCGAAAACGCCGAGATTGTCCTCCGCTCGATAATAGGCGCTTGGTGCGATGTATTAGAATCCTTTTGAAGCGAACCAGGATGTGATTTCATCCTGTGTTACGGCGGTGATATCAAATCGGGGTTGAGATATGACGATAGAGAGGTCGTCACCTTGGTCGATGATACCTTCGAGGCGATTTAGTTCTGGAACGAGAAGGTTTTAAAGGCGAAGGCGTTCTAGATACTCAACGGGGGATGCCTCCCACAAGTGGAAACGGCGTGCCTCTTGGTCTGATGAGACCAGGGCGAGTTCGATGCCGGGAAAGAGACCAAAGACACCGTTGCGCGTCACTTTGAAAACGCGCTCATTGGCTTGGGAAAAATCATGTTCCTGTCCTCCACGCTCAAGTCGCGGGAGAAATGTGTCCGGGTTCAGTTGGAGACCCAGACTTCGCGCCCATTGACGGAGACTTTCCGTCTGGCGGGCGAGAGGGGGCGGCCCAGATGGGCCTCCACTTGACTGCGAAACTCCGCTGAGGTGATCGAGCGCCGCGAGGATAAGATACGCTCCATCTGCTCTGCTGAAAGGAGAGGGATCACCTGTTGAGGATGGGCGGTCGCGGTGGGCACCTTGGGACACTTGGAAGTTAACCTGTTTGGGTTGGAGTGCAAGTGGGTGAGGCGACGGTGCGGTGATT
Organism: Verrucomicrobiaceae bacterium; assembly: GCA_947440575.1. GTDB lineage: Bacteria > Verrucomicrobiota > Verrucomicrobiia > Verrucomicrobiales > Verrucomicrobiaceae > JAGRPD01. The sequence continues at coordinate 7,264 of CANETF010000115.1, read as the reverse complement.
ACGGCGCAGAATGAGATGCGAACCTGATTGCCGCATGGACGCGGCGGATCATTTCGAGGTCGCGGGTGAGTTTGGCTTCGAGTTCCGCGAGGGCGTCCGGGTTTAAATCGGCGAGGGTCATGAATCGAATTGTATTCGATTTCAATTTTTTTGGGAAGGGGGAATTGATTTAGGGAGGTGGATTTGGACAGGGAAGCGGCGGGGGGAACTATCGGCAGCTTGGGCTGGTGCCTTGATGACGGCGTTTGAGGATGCCTTGGAGGAGGGACTCAATGGTGGGGAGGTGGAGGTCTTCGAGGCGCTTAAAGCGGATGCAGCCTTTGCCGCAGGTGACCTTGACTTTGAAGCTTTAGACGGTGGTGAAATTCACTTGTATTGCTATGCTGCGCGAATGCATGATCCCATAATAACTCGCGTCAATGGTGCGATCCTTTTCGAAGGGTCGAAGGTTGGGATTCAATTGTTCCGCGAAATTAGAGAATATGTTGATGGGTGTCTTGCTCCAAAAAGTCAATCCGAGCGTTGGGCCGGCCGATGGACGAATGATTTAGACCTACTCGAGGCATTGGTCTTGGAACTTGATATGGCCATTCCTTGGTTTACGACAGAAGAGGAGGCCGAAGCTATTGCGGAGATCCCTTCGCAACCCAGAAGGCCTAACAAAGTTGTCCGCCCTCCCGGGTATGTTGAGGGCGAGCTGTCCGATAGTAGTGCTGAGTGGCTTGCCCATGTCGAGTATGAGAGAAAGCTCAAGAAGTGGCAGTCTACCGTCTTTCGCCCATGGTTCAAAAATCCTCCAAGGATTGGAGTTAGCAGTGAAGAACTGGAGAGGTATCGGCATGCAAAATTGGCGCAGCCTTCCGAGGTAGGGCGTCTGTCTCCAACTCAGCTGGATCGCAGGAAGAAGATCATGGCGTATTTACGAGAGTGTGAGACGGCCAACGAACTTCAGCGTTTGTTTGAGGCTTACCATCGAGACTTGCCTGAGATGAGGCGACGCCATGATATTCACTTGAGGATTGACGCCTTAAAAAATCGGTTTGAGCAGAAGAAGAAGATTGTGGAAAGGATGCTTCGCAACCTTCGTGCTGCGAGAGATGAGGGCGGGATCGTCACTGAAACGGTGCCGTGGGTAATACTGGCATCTGGGAAAGCGATTTTCGAAAGGGTGAATCTTTGGTTTGAGGAGCTGTGTAAGCGCCATTCGGACCGTCGGTGGGAGAAAAGTCGGCTCGATTATTTGCTTCGACTCGGTCCAATTAGAGTGATCAAGGGGCAGAAGGATTTCGATGGCTACCTTGTGTTCATCTTCGAACAGGTGCCGTTCGCAGTTCTTGAATGTCCCACCGTAGGGAATGCAATTTATCTCCTCAAAGGAGACTGGATGGGGCTTTCCAAGCTTTCCAAAGGAGAACTTTTAGATCGACGACAAGCTGAAAGAATTGTCCACGATCCGGCCGACCGTTGGAAAAGTATTCTCCATGCAAAGTTCCAAAATGGAAAATTGGACAATGTCTAAAGAGTTAAAAACGACATGCCACTTTTGTGGGGCGGTATTTCTCCAAGTGACGGCAAATCGAACGGGTGGCTATTGCATGCGACACGCCCGGATGGGACTGAAGTTTGAAGAACGGATGGGTTGCCGAATCATACGGGGCGATATTAGCGATTTGGGAACTGCGCGTGATGAATTTCATCAGGCGCATTCTGAGGAGAGGTGGGAGGAGTTTGGCGATATTCTGCGACATCACTGGGAACGGTTTGAATGCGCTGTGCAACCAAGGGATGTGATACGGCGGTTTTCCGGGCAGCCGACAGGGCCGAACCCTCCAAAATTGTTTCCAGAGAAGGGCTTTATTTGTGAACGCGGGCTGGAAATCGTTGAAGGGGTCTGCTGCCTGATTGGGATTGACCCAGTGCGTGCTTTGGAGGATCGGGCGTTCTTGTATGAGTTAAGAAATGGGAGTCCCGAGATGCAGGCGGACTTACTCGCCGAAGACGACGTCGATTTGATCGGGAATTGTGAGGAATTTATGCACTGAACGAACGTGCCAGGAAGATGGTCAGATTAGTTTGTTCGCCAGCCGGTGCGGGATTGGAGGGCTTCTAGGAGGAGGATGAGGAGGAAGGTGATTAGGAGGGGGCGGGACAGGGGGGACCAGGCGGGGGGGCGGGGGGCGCGCCAGATGTCGGAGAGGTCGAGGCGCTCGCTGCCGCCGCTGCGGGCGGCGGTGGTGGCGAGGTCGGTGAGGCGGGTGCGGTCGAAGGTCCACTCGGGGTTGGTGATGATGTTGAGGGGGCCGAAGGGGAGGGCATTGTTGCCGATGCGGACGGCGCCGCGGACGAGGGTGGCGTCTTCGAGGTCGAGGCTGGCCTGGAAGTGGCCAGGGGCGAGCTTGAGCCAGGGGATGGTGCGGGTGGTGGTGTCTTCGTTGGTGGTGAGGAGGAGCTGGGGGCCTTGTTCGGCGACTTTTTGGGTCCAGGTGTCGTCGTAGAAGAGGTCGGCTTTGAGGCGGGTGCCGTCGAGGGTGGTGCGAAGGCCGAGGCCGGGGGGGATGGACTCGCCCATGAGCCAGCGGGTGAGGCTGCGGACGAGGCCGCCGTAGCCGGGCCAGGCGCGGGTCTGGGTGGAGAAGTCGCCGCCGAGGGGGAAGGCGATGGCGGCGGTGCGGCCGGCGCCGCGCTGCCAGAAGGCGAGCATGGGAGCGGCGTAGTCGTCGCCGGAGACAAGGGCCTGGGAGGCGCCGGGGCGGATGTAGCTCAAATTGTAGCCGTCCACTTGAGGGAGCCAGTCGAGTGTGCCGGCGGCCATTTCCAACCAGCCGGGGGTGCCGCTGACGGGGACGGGTTCTTCGATGAAGGTGGAGCGGGCGACGGCGACGGTTTCCTGGGCGAAGAGGGCGGGGAGTTCGTTGGCGTCCTGGTTGAAAAAGATGCGGCCGTTGCCGCGTTTGGCGATGTCTTTGAGGAAGTCGGCGTCGGGGTCAGACTCTGTGCCGAGGCCGATGACGGAGACGGTGGCTTTTTGGGCGGTCATTTCGGCGAGGAGGTTCACATAATCGTCGGGTTGTTCGGAGTCGGCGGCGTCTGAGAAGAGGATGATGTGGCGTTGGCCGACATTGGCTTTTTTGAGTTCGTCCCAGGCGGCTTTGAGGCCGTTGTAAACGAAGATGCCGCCGCCGGCGGATTGTTGGCGGCGGACGACATCTTCAAGTTGGCCGCGGTTGGGTCCGACGGCGACGAGGGGGGAGATGGGGTGGGCTTCGCTGTCGACGACGGAGACGGTGATGAAGTCGGAGTCGCCGAGGAGCTGGATGGCACGGCCGGCGCCTTCATTGGCGAGTTCCATTTTTTGGCGTCCGGAGCCGGGGACGGTGGCGGCCATGGAGCCGGAGCGATCCATGACGATGGCGAGGGCGGTGACGAGTTTGCGATGCTCCTGTTTGAGTTCCATGGAGACGGGGAGGAGGGGTTCGACGGGGGAGCCGAAGTAGCCGCCGGAGGCGAAGCTGTATTTGCCGCCGATCATGGCGAGGCCGCCGCCCTGTTGATTCACGAAGAAGTCGAGGGCGCGGAGGAAGGGGGTGGGGAGGCGGTAGGCGGGGACGTTGTTGAGGAGGACGACTTTGGTGCCGGTGAGGTCGCCGACAGTGGCTTGGGCGGTGTCGGTGCGGGTTTCGACGGTGAAGCCTTGGGCGGCGAGGGCGGGGGCGAGGGGGTCGGATTCGTAGTTGGTGAAGAGGAGGATGCGGGGTCCGGACTGGACTTCGACCCACTGGGTGGCGGTGTTGTTGCCGGTGAGGGTGTCCTGGGGATGCTGCAGGCGGGCGGTGAAGCGGGCGGCGCCGGGTAGGGTGAGGCGGGTGGAGAGGCGGAGGCGGCCGATGCCGTTGAGGACGTCGATTTGCTGGGTGGCGAGGGTTTGATCATCGCGGAGGATTTCGACGGTGACGGGGCCGTTGCGATCGGCCATGATGACGGCTTCGATGAGGAAGGCTTGCTGGAGTTGGACACGACGGGGGACGACGAGGTCGGCGATGCGCCAGTCGCCGGCGCCTTCGCGGACGGCGAGGCGGTAGTCGAGGGGGACGTCCTGGGCGATGAGGCGGTCGGCGAGGCCGTCGAGGGGTTCGGTGGAGGCGCCGTCGGTGAGGACGAGGAGGCGGGAGGCGCGCTGGGGGTCGAGCTGGGAGAGGGTCAGGAGGGCGGCGCTGTTGAGGCGGGTGGAGTGGGTGGGGCCGGCGTATTTTTGGCCGTCGGCACCGGAGCGGATTTGGGCACCGCGGGCGACGGCTTCGGTGGCGAAGTCGATGAAGCGGAGGCGGTCTTCGGCGGCTTTGGAGCGGGTGAGGAGGGTTTCCCACTCGGGGAGTTTGGGGGCGAGGAGTTCGCGGGCGGAGTCGGATTGATCAACGAGGACCCAGAGGTCGAGGCCGTCGGAGAAGCGGCGGGTTTGGGGTTGGGTGGCGAGGAAGACGAGGAGGAGGAGGGCGAGGGCGCGGAGGGGGCGGTGTAGTTGGAGGCGCGGCCAGAACCAGCCGACGGCGAGGAGGGCGGGGAGGAGGAGGAACCATTCTGGGGAGGCTAGGCGCATGATTAGAGGAAGAGGGGATTTTCACGCAGAGGCGCAGAGATGGGGGAGGCGCAGAGGGGGAAAGGAGATTTTTTGACAGGATTGCAGGATGGGCAGGATTTACAGGATGGGGGAGAGGGTGGGTTTGGAAAATGGCTAGGCGAAGGTAATGATCACCCAGGAGAGGATGAACACTGTGAGACATGTTTTTCCAAACATGCGATGAACGTCTGCGCGTTTGATTAGATCTGGATCACCTAATTGGCGATACTCGCGTTTCCAGAGCCATTGAAAGGCTTGGAGTTGTTTCTGAATGGGAGTGTTCAGGATGCCGGATTGAAGCGAGTTGGGGAGAGTGGGGTGAGTTCGACGCAAGTAATGAGCGAAAAAAAGTCCTTCGATGAGGAATGTTATGAAGGCGATCCCCTGAGAGAAACGAGCGAATGTCTGAAGATACTCCATATCTAAAAAGTTAAGGGGTGCGGGTCCAGGAGAGGAGGAGGATGCTGATGAGGGCTAGGAGGTAGAGGGGGGTGAGGGGGTCGGCTTCGGTTTGTTTGAGGGTGGATTGGCGGCGGAGGGCGGTGGTTTCGTCGAGGGTTTCGGACTTGGTGAAGTCGGATTCGCGGGTGTCGCCGAAGTGGGCGGCGGCGGAGAGGAGATGGGTGTCGCCTTCGTGGAGGTCGAAGAAGGCGGGGAGTGGGGGGGCGGTGTTGGGGGAGAGGGGGGAGGACGAGGACGAGGACGAGGACGATTTGGGGGTGGTGAGGGTGCGGGGGGATTTGGGGGGGGAGGGGAGGTGGAGGGGTTGGTGGGTTTCGAAGTTGTCGGCGTGGAAGGCGCGTTTTTGGGTGCGGAGGTGTTCGGTGAAGCGGTGGAGGAGGATGAGGATGGCGGGGTTGCGTGCGGCGGAGGATTCGGCGGGGTTCCAGGCGAGGAGGAGGCGCTGGGTGCGGGTGCCGTCGTCCTGGGTGTCCTGGCGGAGGAGGGCGAGGGGTTTGCCGCCTTTCCAGAGGAGGGGTTGGTCGGTGTCGGCGAGGGTGAGGTCGGCGGGGGTGGGTGTGAGGAGGGAGGCCCAGTCGAGGTCGCGGGTGAAGGGGTGGTTGTCGGCGACGACGGGGGCGGGGTCGAGGGCGGTGGTGCTGCCGGTGCCGGCGGCGGTGAACTGGATGGCGTGGGTGGGGACGGATTCGCCGAGTTCGGTGATGAGGAGGTCTGGGGGGGCGGCTTCGCCGCCGGAGATGGGAGGCGAGCCAGCGGCTCGCTCCACGGGGGTCGAGGACGAGGACGAGGAGGAGGAGGAGGAGGAGTTGGTGGGGAGGTCGAGGTTTTCTAGGGAGGTTAGGAGGGTGGTGAAGAGTTGGCGGGTGGGGCCGGAGGGGAGGCGGATTTCGGCGAGGAGGCGGCGGGGTTGGGGGCGACGAATGGGGAGGATGTCGTCGATAGGAAATGCGTCGGGTGTTAGGTGGAGGATGACTTGATCTAAGTTAGGTGGGAAGGTGCCGGAGAGGGTGAGGGATTGGCCGGGGGCGAGGGTGAGGGATTGTTTGGCGGTGAGTTGGGAGCCGGGCGGGGCTTGGGGGAGTTCGGTCCACCATTCGCGGGTTTGAGGGGTGGGGCTGGGGTTGCGGACGAGGGCGGAGTAGGACGATTGCGGATTGCGGATTGCGGATTGCGGATTTGGGAGGGGCGAGGGCGAGGACGAGGACGAGGAGGAGGAGGAGGAGGAGGACGTGGTGGTAAGGCCGGCGAAGCCGATGTTGGGGATGGGGGTGCCGAGGGCGATGAGGCCGGTGTCGGAGGGGAGGGTGGCGGGGCGGTGGTCGGTGATGAAGAGGACGGTGCCGGTGGCTTTGACGAGGGAGCGGGCGAGGAGGAGGGCGTTGGTGGGATCGTGGGTGCCTTGGGAGGGGGAGAAGGACTGCAATGTGTCGAGGAGGGCGCTGAGATCGGTGCCTTTGTAGAGGGTGGGGAGGCGGGTATCTGACAGGGTGAGGAGCCAATCGGTGGTGGTGGCGGCGCGGGACCAGGGGGCGAGAGCCTTTGACAGGGTGGGCTCCAGATTTTCCTGGAAGGCGGACATTGAGATGGAGGCGTCGAGGACGACGGCGATGGATTGGCGGGAGTCTTGGCGGGTCCAGCGGGGTTCGGCGAGGAGCCAGGTGACGATGAGGGCGGCGAGGAGTTGGAGCCAGAGTGGGAGGGAGTTGCGCAGGCGCTCAATGCGGGCGCCGCCGACGCTGATGGGGGCGGCGTGTTCGAGGAGGAAGAGGGTGCTGACGCGGACGCGGCGGGAGCGCTCCTGGAGGAAGTGGATCAGGAGGATGGCCGGGAGGGCAAGGAGGGCGTAGAGGGCGCTGGGGTTGGAGAAGTGCAAGGTTTTTTGGGGCAGTAGTCAGAGGTCAGGTGAAATGCGGCTTTGCCATTTGGGGTGGGGCGGACAGGAGTGTCCGCGCTCCTTTTGTTCGTGTTTAGGTTAGGTGGAGGTGTTTGGCTTTGCGGTGGAGGTGGTGGTTTTGGGGGAGGTTGATTTTGGCGGGGGTGATTTGGGTGAGGAGGGTGAGGGCGGCGTCGATGTGGGTTTGGTCGATGTTGGGAATGGCGTGTGACTGGAGCCAGAGGCGGAGGAGGCGGGTGAGGAGGGCGGGGTGGAGGGTCTTTAAGGCGGGGGTGATGTGGAGGCGGCCGTCC
>CANETF010000114.1 GCA_947440575.1 Verrucomicrobiaceae bacterium | reverse complement strand
ATTTGACGCCTCGGGCGGCGGTGGCGGTGGCGATGGGGAAGGCGAGTGCGGAGGAGGGGGAGAAGCTGTATCAGATGTTTGGCTGCATGGCTTGTCACAGCACGGACGGGAATTTGCAGGGGAAGGTGGGGCCGAGTTGGAAGGGGCTTTTTGGCAGTGAGCGGGAGATTGCGAACACCAAGGGGAAGAAGGTGAAGGCGGATGTGGATTATTTGAAGGAGTCGATCCTGAATCCGGGGGCGAAAGTGGTGCGGGGGTTTGAGAAGTTTGACGCGGGGATGCCGATTTATGAGGGCATTTTGAATGCGGCGCAGGTGGAGTCTTTGATTTTGTATATCAAGACGCTGGAGTGAGGGTGAGCGTCAGCGCTGGCACTTGGGGCAGTAGAAGGTGGAGCGGTTGTTTTGGACGATGCGTTTGATCGGCGTGCCGCAGGTGTGGCAGGTCTGGGTTTCGCGGTCGTAGACGCGGAGGGTTTGTTTGAAGTAGCCGGGCTCGCCGCTTTCGTTGAGGAAATCGCGCAGGGTGGTGCCGCCCATTTCGATGGAGGCGGCGAGGACTTCGCGGATGGCGGACGTGAGGCGTTCGAAGCGTGGGAGGCCCACTTTACCGGCGGCGAGGGTGGGGCGGATGCCGGCCATGAAGAGGGCTTCGCAGGCGTAGATGTTGCCAACGCCGACGACGCTGTGGCTGTCCATGATGAGGGCTTTGATGGAGGACTTGCGATGGCGGGAGAGGTCGTAGAGGTAGCGGGAGGAGAAGTCGGGACTGAGGGGTTCGGGGCCGAGGTCTTTGAGGAGGGGGTGATCGCTGGGGCTGCCTTTGATCCACTGGATGGTGCCGAAGCGGCGGGGGTCGTGGAAGCGGAGTTCCATGCCGGAGTGGAGGCGGAAAGCGACGTGGTCGTGTTTGCGCCATGGGATGGAGGGGGCGAGGACGCGGAGGCTGCCGGACATGCCGAGGTGGATGAGGAGGGTGCCGCGAGCCGTGGTGAAGAGGAGGTATTTGCCGCGGCGAGAGCCGGACAGGATGGGGGCGCCTTCGATTTCGATGAGGTCATCGGGCACGGGCCAGCGGAGGCGGCGTTCCTGGACGATGAGTTCGCGGATGGTGTGGCCGACGAGGTGGGGGCTGACGCCGCGCAGGGTGGTTTCGACCTCGGGGAGTTCGGGCATGGGGAGGGGAGGAGGTTACGCGGCCTTTGACTGGGGCTTGGGAAGGGAGAAGGCGAGGGAGACCCAGCCGACCATGAAGGCGACACCGCCGAAGGGGGTGACGGCACCGAGCCATTTGGTGCTGGTGTAAGAGAGGAGGTAGAGGGAGCCGCTGAAAAGGAAGATGCCGATGAGGAAGGCGAAGAAGGTGGTGCGGAAGCGGGTTTTGCCTGAGGGGTCGACGGCGAGGAGGGAGAGGAGGAGGAGGGCGACGGCGTGGATTTGATGGTAGTGGGCGGCGGTTTGCCACTGGGGGAGGTAGCCATTGGTGGAGATGACGTCGTGGACGTGGCCGTGGGCACCGAGCGAGCCGAGGACGATGCTGATGAAGCCGATGGCGGCGGTGAGGCGGAGGCGATTGCGAGAAGGGGTCATGGGATGGAGGGGAGGCTATACGACAGGGGCTTGTCGGCTTCAATGGAATGTGATACGCTGGATCAGACATGGGAAAAGAATTGAAGCAGCGAATTCTTTGCATGGGCGGTTTTGTGATCGCTTGGGGGATGAGTGGCGGTGTGAGGGCGGATTGGAAGGATGACATTGGGTGGAGGCAGTTGGCGGCGGAGTTGGGGGCGGCGATGCCGACGGGGGCGGGGGTGGCGGTGGTGCAAGCGGAGGCGAACGGGGGAAGTGGGTTGAGTTACATGCCGCAAGCAGGGAGCGGAACGTTTGCGGGTGTGGGGGTGTATGCGGGGAAGCAGTTTTCTGCCATGGATGGAGCGAGTGTGGCTTCGGGGCACGCGGGCGCGGTGGCGTCTTATTTTTATGCGAATGGGAGTGGGGTGGCGCCAGGGGTGACGACAATTCATGGGTATTCGGCGGTAGCGTACTTGTTCAATCGGTTGTTGGCAGTGGGAGGGCCTGAGGTGTTTCCCGGGCGTGTGCAGAATCACAGTTGGGTGGGTTCCACCGGGGATGGAGCCATCGATTTGAGTTTGATCAGGCGCTATGATTTCATGTTGGATCGGGATGGTCGAGTGGGGGTGGTGGGATTGAACAATGGGACGGGGGGATTACCGGCGATGATGGGGAATGCGTATCATGGGTTGGTGGTGGGGCTGCGGAATGGGGGGCATAGTCGGGGAGGCAGCAATGTGGATGGCAGTGGTCGGATGAAGCCGGATTTGGTCGGGGAGGCGGTTTACACGAGTTATTCGACGCCGATGGTATCGGGGGTGGCAACTCTGCTGATGCAGGGGGCGATGCAGGCGGCGGTTGCGGATGGAGACAGGCCGCAGGTGATCAAAGCGTTGATGTTAGCGGGAGCGTCGAAGCAGGCTTTGCCGCAATGGCGAAGGCTGACTTCGGCGAAGCCTTACGATGAGGTTTTTGGGGCAGGAGAGGTGAATGTTCGGAATGCGTGGATGATTCAGGCGGGCGGGAAATGGAGTGCGTCGGAACAGAGTGAGGTGGGAGGTCGGGGATGGGATTTTGGAGGCACGGGAGGGGCGGGGCAGAGTCGGCGTTATTTTTTCAGGATTGGGCCGGGTGGGTTTGGGAACACGTTTTCGGCAGCGTTGACGTGGCATCGTGGGATTGATTTGGGGGCGGGCACGGCGTCGTTGGCGAACTTGAATTTGCGACTGTATGCGGCTGAGGGTTTTGCAGTTGGGGCGGTGCTGGCGGAATCGGTGAGCGGGGTTGACAACGCGGAGCATGTTTTTTTGAGGCATTTGCCGCCGGGGCAGTATGCTTTGGAGGTGGCAGCGGAGGTGGCGGGCGTGAACTACGGGCTAGCTTGGCAGGTGGTGGAGGGGTTGGGGCCGCAGTTGGCGGTGCGGATCGGGCCTGCGGGGCAGGTGTATTTGGATGTGACGGAGGTTGATCCGTGGACGAGTTATCAGATTCAGGCTTCGCCTTCGCCGACGGGCGGATGGACCCTTGGGCAGGCCTTTCGAACTGGCGATGGGACGGCGGCCTACGGTCACACGTGGGAAGATCAGAATGCGACAGGGGCGAGTCGGTTTTATCGCCTGAGTTGGACATTGCTGCGGTGAGAGGTGCGAAACGTGCGACAGAATGTGTATTCGACGGGAATGGTGCTTGACCGTCCGGTGGGCGCTTCTATGGTCGAGATTCCGGGTCAAAAAAGCGGACGATCTGCCTGAGCGTTCGTTTTTCCTGGACTGATTATTTTTACCGCCCTTTTTTCTTCATGAACATTCACGAGTATCAAGCCAAAGAACTGTTTTCAAAATTTGGGGTTGCCAGCCCAGCGGGGATTGTTGCTGACACGGCGGAGGCGGCGGGTGCAGCAGCTCGGGAATTGGGTGGCGCGGGTTTGGTGGTGAAGGCGCAAGTGCATGCGGGCGGACGCGGTAAAGGCACTTTCAAAAATGGATTCAAGGGTGGGGTGCATGTCATCAACACGGCTGAGGAAGCGGAGACGATTGCAGGGCAGATGCTGGGGCAGACACTGGTGACGCATCAGACGGGGCCGGAAGGGAAGTTGGTGAGCAAGGTGTTGATCGCGAAGTCGGTGGACATCGACAAGGAGTTGTACTTTGCGATTCTGTTTGACCGCGCGAATAGCACGCACTCGGTCATCGCTTCGACTGAGGGTGGGATGAATATTGAAGAGGTGGCTGAGAAGACGCCTGAGAAGATCACGACGGTGACATTGGATCCGGCGTTGGGATTGCAGCCTTATCAATGCCGGAAGCTGGCGGCGGCGCTTGGTTTGCGTGGCATGCTGATGAATCAGGCGGTGAAGTTGTTTTCGGCGCTGTGGAATCTGTATTCGAAGAGTGACTGCTCGCAGATCGAAGTGAATCCGCTGGCGGTGACGAAGGATGGCGAAGTGATGGCGCTGGATGCGAAGTTCAATTTTGATGACAACGCGCTTTACCGGCAAAAGGATGTGGTGGCGATGCGGGACACGAGTGAGGAAGATCCGCGTGAGGTGGCTGCGAGTGAGTTTGGTCTGAATTACATTGGGTTGGACGGCAGCATTGCGTGTCTGGTGAATGGCGCGGGGCTGGCGATGGCGACGATGGACATCATCAAGCTGCATGGCGGCGAGCCGGCGAACTTTTTGGACGTGGGCGGCGGTGCATCCAAGGAGCAGGTGAGCAATGCCTTCAAGATCATTCTGGGTGATCCAAACGTGAAGGGCATCCTAGTGAATATTTTTGGCGGGATCATGGATTGCAACGTGATTGCCGAGGGGATTGTGGCGGCGGTGCAGGAGGTGGGGCTTGGTTTGCCGCTGGTCGTTCGACTTGAAGGCAACAACGTGGATGCCGGGAAGAAGACGCTGGCTGAGAGCGGGTTGAATTTGGTTTCAGGCGACGGTTTGACGGATGCGGCGGCGAAGATTGTGAAGGCGGTTGCCGCTTGAGTGAGGCTTTGAATTGAATTGCTGATGGGCACGACTCACGATTTCACCCTGCGGTTCAGCCGCCGCTACAGCATGGGGCATCGCCTCATCAGTGATGCGGCTCCGAACTGCCGCGTGCCGCATGGGCATGACGAGGTGGTGACCGTGGAGTTGGTGAGTGAGGGGAATTCGAAGCTGGATCCGCGCACCAACATGCTGGTGGAGTTTGATCAGGCGAAGCGGCGCTGGTTTGACTGGATCGATGACGCTGTGGACCATAGTTTTCACCTGAACGAGAAGGACCCATTGGTGGGCTTTTTCAGCGAGCATGAGCCGCACTTGAAGGCGAGGTTACTTTTGACGCCGGGTGATCCGACGACGGAGATTCGGGCCGCCTGTTTCAAGAGCAAGCTGGGCTGTTTTTTGCAGCATGACAATCCGGGTTTGCGTTGCTCGAGCCTGACCATTCAGGAAACGCCAACCAATGCGGTGATCTGCGAGGCTGTTGATCCTGCGCAGATGATGCCGACTGGCGACCATTGGTGGTCGCGGGCGGACCTTTCCATTAACGATCTCCCCACAAACTGAATTTCTCTACCCCCACATCCTCATGGCTATCCTCGTTGAAACAGACACACGCATCCTGGTGCAAGGCATCACTGGAGATTTTGGTTCCCGCCACGCCAAGGCATCGCTCGACTATGGCACACAGCTGGTAGCGGGGGTGACGCCGGGCAAAGGCGGGCAGTTCTTTGAGCACAATGGCCACAAAGTGCCGGTTTTTGACACGGTGGAGGAGGCGGCTCGTGAGACGGGCGCGACAGTGAGTGCGATCTTTGTGCCGCCGCCGTTTGCTGCGGATGCGATTTTGGAATGCGTGGATGCTGGGTTGGACCTGGCGGTCGCGATCACGGAAGGGATTCCGGTCAATGACATGATCCGTGTGAAGGCGGCAATGGCGCGGAAGAAGACGCGTTTGATTGGGCCGAACTGCCCAGGGGTGGTGACACCGGGCCGGGGTGACAAGAGCCATGGGGGCTGCCGGATTGGGATCGCGCCGGGGTACATTCACAAGCGTGGGAATGTGGGGGTGGTCTCGCGGTCCGGGACGCTCACTTATGAGGCGGTGTGGCAATTGACGACGCGTGGTTATGGGCAGAGCACGTGTGTGGGGATTGGTGGGGATCCGGTGAATGGGACGAGTCATTTGGATGTGTTGAAGCTGTTCAACGAGGATCCTGAGACGGAGGCGATCATCATGATTGGCGAGATTGGTGGCACGGCAGAGGTGGAGGCGGGTCGCTGGGCAGCGGAGCATTGCAAGAAGCCGATTGCAGCCTTTATTGCGGGTGCCACGGCACCTCCGGGGCGTCGGATGGGACACGCGGGAGCCATTGTTGGCGGGGCGGAGGATACAGCGGAGGCTAAGAAGCGTATTTTGCGGGAATGTGGGATTGCAGTGGCGGACAGTCCTGCAGACATGGCCCAAGCCTTGCTCACTGTTTACAAGAAATGAGGCGTTAGCCTCACTCACCAACCCATAGCTCACCATTCATCATGTCTGTCGTATCCAAAGGTCTTGAAGGAATCATTGCCGCTGAAACCCGTTTAGGGGAGGTCAAAGGTCAGGAGGGGCTGCTGTATTACTGCGGCTATGACATCAATGAGCTGGCTGGCAAAGTGAGCTATGAGGAAGTGGTTTATTTGCTTTTCCATCAGTCGTTGCCGAACCGGGCGGAGTTGGAGAAGTTGACGACGGCGTTGAGGGCTGAGCGGGAGCTTCCGGAGGGAGTGATTCAGTTTTTGAAGGCGGCGCCGAAGAAGGCGAAGCCGATCGATGTGATGCGGACGGCAGTGAGCATGCTGGGGTGTTACGACACGAGTCGGCATGACCTGGATGTGGATGAGCAGCGGGCGACGGCGATCAAGCTGGTATCCCAGATTGGGATCATCGCGGCGTATTTCCATCGGGCGCGTCAGGGCTTGGATTTGCCGCCTGTGCGGAAGGATTTGAGTGAGGCGGCGCACTTTTTGTATTTGATGTCGGGCGAGGTGCCGAGTGCTGAGGCGGAGAAGACTTTGGATGTGGCTTATGTGCTGCATGCGGAGCATGGGTTCAATGCATCGACATTCACGGCACGGGTGGTGGCATCGACGTTGAGTGACATGTATTCAGCGATCAGCGCGGCGATTGGCGCGTTGAAGGGTCCGTTGCACGGTGGGGCGAATGAGGGGGTGATCCACATGTTGGAAGAGATTGGTGAGGTGGATAAGGTGGAGGCGTGGGTGGAAGATGCGTTGGCGCAGAAGAAGAAGATTATGGGGATTGGGCATCGGGTTTACAAGGTGCTGGACCCGCGCGCGCCGCATCTGAAGGAGATGGCGATCAAGCTGAGCAATGAGCTGGGTGAGCCGAAGTGGATTCAAATGTCTGAGCAAATCGCCACGATGATGCGTGAGCGGAAGAGCTTGAATGCGAACGTGGATTTCTACAGTGCGACGGTTTATTACAGCCTGGGGATTCCGACCGATCTGTTTACGCCGATCTTCGCGATTTCACGGATGAGTGGATGGACGGCGCACGTGTTGGAGCAGTGGAGTGAGAATCGGCTGTTCCGTCCTTTGAGTGCTTATGTGGGTAAGCCATTTGGGCAGGTGACGGTGCCGATTGACGAGCGTTGATCTATTTACTTGGGTTTAGAGGCCGGGCTGGTGCCTGGCTCTGAAGCCTTTGATGGGGCGGGAGCGGGTGGTCCAGTGGGGGCCTGTGCCGTCGCCATTGTAGCCTGTATCGAAGCGGAGACCGGCGACATCGATGAAGGTGTGGCCTTTGCGGGCGTAGACGGTGATGTGTTTGCCTTCACCGGAGGAGCCCCATTTTCGGAGGGCGTTTGAGGTGGTGGGGCGGGAGATGAGGCCGGCACCTCGGAGGACGTAGGACACGGCGCCGGAGCAGTCGTAACCATTGTCCACGAAGCTGTGATGTCCGCCGCCGTATTTGTAGGGTCGGCCGGCGATTTGATTGCCAGCGTGGACGGCAGCGAGCACTCGAGGAGGCAGGTTGGCGGGTGGGACGGCGTAGGGGCCATGGAGCAAGGCGGTCTTGCCTCGCTCGTATTGATAGTGCCAAGTGGTTGGGCCGAAAGAGCAACTGCTCATGAGGCAGGAGACGAGGAGAAGGAGTAGGCGGTGAGCCTGGTTCATGGGGGAGGGGGGCGAAAATTGGTGAGAGCAGTTTACTGGAGAAGATCTTGTTCTACCATGACAAATGAACACGACGCCAACGGGACCGATTTTGGTGCGACATGAGGGCGATACGCCGAGGGAGCGAAGTGCGTGCGGGTGGCGGGATCGTTTGATCAGTGTGGAAGACGAGGCCCTGAACCCGGCGGCCTGGGCGCATGCGGTGGATATTGATGGGGCGAGGCCGCATTTTCACAAGCGATCCACTGAGTTGTATTATGTGCTGGGAGGAGAGGGATCTGTGATTCTTGACGGGGTGGAGCATGAGGTGAAGGCTGGGTCGATGGTACATATTCCGCCCGGGGTTGTGCATGCGGCGAAGGGGCGCATGCGGGTGTTGGTGGTTGGGATTCCGGATATTGCGGATGATGATTACTTTGACGCGTCCGAGAATCTGGGGCAGGCGTCTTAACTTGGATTTTATGACTTCTTCTGATCTTCTGTCGGCTTTGAATTGGCGTTACGCGTGCAAGGTTTTTGATCCTGAGCGGGCGATACCGGATGAGACTTGGGCGGCGCTGGAGGAGTCCCTAGTGCTGACACCATCGTCCTTTGGCATGCAGCCTTGGAAGTTCTTGGTGATTCAAGATGCTGAGCTGAAGGAGAAACTGGTGCCGCATGCGTGGAATCAAAGGCAGGTGGCGGACTGCTCCCATTTGGTGGTGATGACGACGCATCGGGTGATGCCGGAAGAGCATATCGATGCGAATATTCGGCGGATGATGGAAGTGCGAGGAGGCACGCCGGAGGGGTTGATGAGTTTTCGGCAGATGGTGGCGGGATTTCGGCAGTCGGGTGAGGAGAAAGGTTGGCTGGGGGATTGGGCGAAGCAGCAGGCGTACATTGCGCTGGGGCAGTTCATGCTGGCGGCGGCCCTGCTGAAGATTGACACGTGCCCGATGGAGGGATTTGTGCCGACGAAGTTTGATGAGGTGCTGGGATTGACCGGGAGTGACTACACGAGTTCGGTGTTGTGTCCTGCGGGGTATCGATCTGAAGATGATCGGTATGGGGTGCTGCCGAAGGTTAGGTTCGAATCGAAGGACGTGATCGAGCGGCGTTAGCATCGCCTAAACCGCTCTAATACTTGAAGTAGTGTTGCTTGAGCTGGGTGGAGCCGAGCATGCGCATTTGTTCCTGAGTGAGGGCGGAGGCGTAGATGATGAGTTCGCCCAAAAGACCGTGGAATTGGAGGGCGGCAGTGGGTTCGCCGCTGCCGATTTGAAGGTTGATCAGGGGATTGGAAGGTGTGGGGGCGGATGTCGACGACGTGCCTTGGAAGAGGGGTGCTTTGCCTTTGACCTCTTCAGGAGGATTGACAGCGAGGAGGAGGAGTTTGCCGGAGGAAGCTTCCCAGGTGGCGACAGCGATGGTGGGTTTGGTGACGTCGATGCCACTGGTTTCGACCTGCGTTTGACCTCCTGAGCTTGAGGCGAGCACTTGGAGTTTTTTGTCTGCGGTGAGTTGGAAGCGGATGGCGTCTTTGCCTTCGCCCAAGAGTTGGAGAAGGGTGCCGGCGCTGGAGTCAGCGCCATTTTGGAAGGCGATGGCGATGGTGGCACCGCGAGGACCTTTGATGAGGTCGGTGCCGAAGGGGAATGCTTGGGCCTTGTCGCTAAAGTCGCCCTGGAGGGCAAGTGGAGCGGAGGGTGCGGATTTGAACTGGAGGGCGGCGCGGCTGCCTTTGACGGATGGGCCGGTGGGGGCGGTGGGCCAGGCGGAGCGTTTGGGGGCAAAGGAGGCTTTTTCCTGCCAGGGGTGAAGTGCGGAAGAGGCCACGCGGGGAGCGACGCTGATCCAGTTGATGACGTTGTCGTTGTTGTAAGCGGGAAATGGTTTGCCATCCGAGCTTTGGCCTGCCTGCAAGGTGCCAACGTCTGCGATGAGGTGCAGACAGCGATCGTCATCGAGCGGAGGCATGAGGCGATCTGCCGGGAGGTCGAATTGGATCTTTGCGGTGGGGGCCGAAGGGGCCGTAGAAGTTGCGGTGGAAGCGTTGCTGGAGCTGCTCTTTTTGAAGACCAGGAAACCGGCGATGGCGGCGATGATGGCGATGCCGCCGATGATCAGGGGCAGTTTGGATTTGCTGCCGGTTGGGGTGGGGGCCTGGTTGAGGCGGGTTGAACTGGTGCCGACAGAGTGACTGCGATTGATGTTGGAAGAGGGATTTCCGGGGCGGCGTGGATGGATGGGGACGCTTGAGTGCCGGGATGGCGGTTCGTCGTCGTCGATGACAGCGACGGCGACAGCCACGTCATCTTCGACTGGTTGGACTGGCATGACCATCCAGGGCATGTAGGGGACCATGGTCGGCATGCGCTCCCAAGCGCGGAATTCTTCCATGGCCTGCTGGGCATTGGCGGGGCGGTCATCGGGACGGGGGGCCATCAGGCGTGCCACCCAGGAGCCGAGCCAAGGGGGGACGTGGGGGGCGATCTCGTGAAGGGGGATGACTTCGTGATTGATGTGTTTGTCGATGACTTCGGCCATGGTGGGGCCGTCGAAGGCTTTTTTGCCGGACAGGGCTTCGTAGAAGACGCAGCCGAGGGAGTAGAGGTCGGTGCGTTCATCGACGGGCTCGCGAGTGAGTTGCTCGGGGGCCATGTAGTGGATGGAGCCGAGGACGGTGCCGCTGATGTCTTCGGTTTGTTTGCGCGCTTTAAGGCCGATGCGAGCGAGGCCGAAGTCGATGATCTTGGCCTGCATGCGACCGCCTGGGAGGCGTTCGACTTTGATGTTTTCGGGTTTGATGTCGCGATGAAGGATGTGGTGCTGGTGAGCGGCCAGCAGGCCTTCCATGGTTTGGTAGGCGAGTTCTTTGAAGTCGTCGTAGGGGAGGGGGCCGCGTGCGACGACGTCGGCGAGGTCCTCACCTTCGAGCAGTTCCATGACGATGAAGAGGCCTTCCTCGTCGCTCGCGACATCGAAGATGGTGACGATGTTGGGATTGCGGAGGCTGGCGAGGGAATCGGCTTCCTGGCGGAGTTCTTCCTGGAGATCGGTTCCGGAGTCGCGCGCTTCCTGGCTGATGGTGAGTCGTTTGATGGCGACCCATCTTTTCAGCTGGCTGTCGTAGGCACGGAAGACCGCGCCAACGCCGCCGGCTCCGAGTTGTTCATAGACCTTGTAGCGATCTGCCATTGAGAGAAGTGGAACTTGTTCCGCCGGGCTAAGCAGATCATGTTTTGACACGAGTTTGCAAGCGAGAACTTAAGAATACCTTAGGGTGAGACTCACAAAGAGTGGCTGTAATTTTGATCGAGAACGAAAAAAGTGACGGTTTAGCCCCGGCGAATCTCAGAGCCTTTGAAACGGACGTTGAAGCGGAAGACTTTTTTGACGCGGCACTGGATCTGGCCGGTTTGGAGGTCGAAGTGGTCGGGGATTTCGATGTGGTGGAGGTCGACGGTGGCGTGGAAGCCGCGTTCGGAGAAGATGTCGATGAGGATGGCGAGGGCAATGGGGTCGTGGAAGAGCTTGTTTTCCGAATTGATGTCGGCACGACCGGAGATGGCGTGGCGGACGATGATGGGCATCATCTTCCTCTCGATGAAATCGACAACGGACTGCATGAGTTCCGGATGCTCGACTTTGTAGCCATCCAGCCGGCGAACCAGATCCTGACGGGCGTAGCGGATGATTTCGCTGGCGACAGGGAGTCGGCGGAGGAGGTCGTAGGTGCGGGGGTCGAGTTCGAGGGAGCTTTGGTATTCGAGCTCGCGAACGATGTTTTCCTGGACCAGTTCGAGGGACGCCTGGGCGTTGATGAAGTGGTAGTGGAAGATTTCTTTGAGGGAGACGAGGGCGTCGTAGGTTTTCTCTTTGAAGACCTTGTAGCGATTGCGGGCGAGGCGGGCGTCGAAGTCGGTGGCGCGCTCTTCCCAGAGGTCACCGAGGCCGGAGCGGCGGACTTCTTCATTGTGTTCGAGGACTTCCTTGCCGCGTTTGAGTTGGCGGGCGACGCTTTCGCTCTCATCGACGAACAACACCATGATGTGGAAGATGGGTTGTTTGAAGTGGGCGGCATCGGGGGTGTCGGCGAAATCGCGGCGGAGGCGCATCATTTCATCGAAGAGCATTTTGAGGCACTCGACCTGGACTTTGGTGCGAGGGAAGCCGTCGAGGATGGCGCCGTTTTGCTGTTCTGGTTCGAGGAGTTTGCGGATGAGGATGCCGACGACTTCGCGGTCGCCGACCATGCCACCCTGGGACTTGAGTTTTTGGGCTTCGGGGGAGTCGAGGAGGGCGCTGACGACGATGGGTTCAGCGGTGATGCCCCGGAGTTCGCGAATGAAGTCAGTGTTGGTGCCTTTGCCGGCGCCGGGGGCGCCGCCGAGGAGGATGAGTTCTTTGGGGAAGCGGAGGTTTTCGCGACCGTATTCGGCTTCGAGTTCTTTCCAGACGTGATTGAAGATGAGCTGGGCATCTTTGATTTCCAGGTCGGCCGGGGCGGCTGGCTTGGGGGTGGGCTCGGGGGAGACAGGTTGCATGAAAGAGGAAAAGGTATCGACTTGGAGAGAGGCATGTCAACCTGAGGAGCAGAAAGGGGCGAGTTCCTCTGCATTTTGTCCGGTGCTGAACTCTGAGGTCACGATTAGCCTTTGAGGGTGAGGAGGTAGGCGAGGAGGTCGGCGGCTGCTTTTTCGGGGAGGGGGTCGAGGAGGCCTTCGGGCATGAGGGAGCGGCGGATGAATTGGGTGCGGGCGACTTCGGCTTTGGGGAGGCGGCGGTCGGGGGCGCCGGGTTGGCGGATGACGATGGCGTCTTTGTCTTCGGAGACGAAGAATGCGTCGATGAGGTCGCCGTTTTTGAGTTCGACGCGGTAGATGCGGTAGCCGGGTTCCATAGCGGCGTTGGGGGTGAGGATGTTGCGGAGGATGGCTTCGAGGCCCATGGCGCCGACGCCGGAGAGGTTGGGGCCGATTTGGCCGCCAGCGCTGCCGATCTGGTGGCAGGCGAGGCAGAGGGCGGCGAAGGGTTTGCCGGCGGTGGGGTCGCCTTTAGCGGCGAGGGCGGTGAGGGAGGTGAATTTGGTGTCGAGGGCGAGGGCTTGGGCTTCAGTGAGAAGGGGCGGGGTGTCGAGGGTTTTGGCGAGGCGGGCGCCTTTGCCGAGTTTGGAGGTGTTGGTGGGATAAGTCTGATAGGACTTGGGGGCCGGATGAGTGCGGTCGAAGGTGGTGCGGATTTCGGCGGGGGTGCGGGCGGTTTTCCAGACGCGGAATTCGGTGATGGCACCTTCAGTGCCTTTGGCGGGGCCGGACCAGGCGACGCGGCAGTTTTCCCATTTGGCGGGGGCGGGTTTGGTGGCGGTGGCGTCGAGCTCGCCGTTTTGGTAGATGCGGAGGATGCCCTGGGCGTCGCGGGTGACGGCGAGGTGGGTCCAGAGGTCGGGAGTCATGGGTTTGGTGGCGACGCAGACGTCGTGGAGTTCGGGGCCGGCGTAGGCGCGGAAGGTGGAGCCGAAGAAGTTCAACTGAAGGCCGGTGGGAGTGCCGAGGAGGCTGTCTTCGTTGCCGATGCCGGGGGCGAGGCGGACCCAGGCTTCGACGGTGAAGGGGCCGTCGAGGGTGATGTTGGAGTCGATCCAGGCGGTGTCCTGACCGTCGAGGAGGAGGACTTCTTGGAAGAGGCTGCCGAGCTGCTGTTGGAGTTTTTCGATGGCGGGGTCGTTGCCGAGGACGGTGGCGAGGCGTTCGATGGTGGGGCCGTCGAGATCGGACTGGGGCAGGGTTTTATCGAGCAGAGCGGTGACGATGGTCTTGGCGCCGGATTTGGTGGTGGAGAGGGTGTTCAACGCGTTTTTGCGTTGGGTGGGCT
>CANETF010000113.1 GCA_947440575.1 Verrucomicrobiaceae bacterium | reverse complement strand
GGGGGACCACGAATTTCGCGAATGGGCACGAATGGTCAGCGGGCGGGGAGGACGGTCGAGGATGTGGAGGTTTACGGGTTGCCCAATGACGACGATGATGGTAAGGGACGGGACGGAATTGCAAATGATGGGGATACTGAGTTCGGTGCACCTGTAGGTGCGGCTTGTTCATTTCGACCTAAATGAAGCTATCGAATAAAGAGATTTTGGTGATGGTGGACGGGCAGGGGGCGAAGTATCATGTGCATGATGCGTTGGGGAGTGTGACTGGGTTGGTGGATGAGAACGGGGCGGTGGTGGAGAGCTATTTGTATGATGTGTTTGGTCATGTAGCGGTGTTTGACGGGAGTGGGGTGCTGCAAACGGGGACGGGGGGAACTGCGAGTGGGAATCGGTTCCTCTATACGGGACGGGAGTGGGTAGCGGAAGCTGGGTTGTATGATTACCGAAACCGGGTGTATTCGCCAAAGCTGGGGCGATTTGTGCAGGTGGACCCGATTCGGTTTCAAGCAGGGGATGTGAATCTGTATCGTTATGTGGGGAATTGGACGTTGCGGTTACGTGATCCAGATGGGTTGGAACTTTGTCCAGAGGGTTCTCCTGAAGAACGGAAAAAGATCGAAGAGGCAATTGAAGATTTGGAAAAATCAGGATCGAAAAAAGTGGGAGAGATGGTCAAAAAGCTAAAAGATTCGCCCAAAAAACATAAAATACAGACGACAGGTGGAGCTTCAAAAAATTTTCCTGGGAGGGGTGAAAATGGTGGAACACTTACGAATTGGAATCCTGAAGGTCATGGACCGCATTCGGGTAACACGGTGCTTGCACATGAGCTAACTCACGCGCTTCAAAACGATGAAAACCGGCGAGATACTTCAGATCAAGATGGCAATGGAGTACCAGACAATGAGGATGAGGCCGTAGAGATGGAAAATGAGTTCAAGGATGCTACAGGTGAAGGGAACAAACGGAAGGATTACAATGATGATGGGAAAAGTGGATGTGGATGCTAAGGGAAGATTTGGAATGCAAATGGGCATAAGTATAGCAGTTTTGGTTGGAGTAAGTTGGATGTTGGGATTTGCCTTTTTGCCGATAGCTGGGGGCAGCGAGACCCAAGCTGAGGTCGAGCTGGTGGTTTCTTCGCCGAAGACGTCCCAACTCTTTGTCGATGTAGAGGCGGCGACGGGACGGTCGTGGACTGAATTGATCAAAGAGTTTGGGGTGGTCCCTGGCGCGACGGGGGTGATTCGATGCGAACGATGGGGGATTCAATTGAAGGGGAATGAGGGATTTGTGTCAGGGGCGGGGAGCGTCGTTCTTGCGGTGTGGAGGCATCAAGATTTGGTCAACGAGGGTGACTTGGTTGCGTTTTTCGACGAGAAGACGCCAAAGGTTGAGCGGAAGAGGTTTTTGCAGCGAATTGGGATTTGGCTTGAGTGGGATGAGTGAGGGATCATGACGAGAGAGAGTGACTGAAGAGGGGGACCACGAATTTCGCGAATGGGCACGAATGGTCAGCGGGCGGGGAGGACGGTCGAGGAGGTGGAGGGTTACGGGTTGCCCAATGACGACGATGATGGTAAGTGGCGGGACGGAATTCCAAATGATTGGGATACTGAGTTCGGTGCACCGGTAGGTGCGGCTTGTTCATTTCGACCTAAATGAAGCTATCGAATAAAGAAATCTTGGTGGGATTTTTAATCGCTCAAGTTGTCGCCATTCTGTTCGTGACAATAGTTGTTCAACTGAATTACGTTAGTGAACAATCAGTGTTTGTCGGGGTGCTCGTGGTTCCGAGCTTAATCGCCGCCATCTCGGCAGTTGAGAAACTCAGCGAAAAGTTTAGGCGGTGAGTTTGTGCGGATCGAAGTGTTTTGGTGGGAGATTGGGGTGTGTGGTTATGATTGAGGCGGGGTATCTGGAGATGAGGGGGTATGCGGGGCGGGCGGTGAGTGAGTTGTTTGGGGGGGAGGAGTGAGGGGGTGGGGTTGTGGTGGAGCTGGGAGGTGGGAAGAACTTGTGAGCGGGCGGGGGGCTCATCACGCGGAGCGATGATGGCTACTTTGTGAGCGGGCGGTGGATGTGAGAGATGGTGCGGGGTTGGGTGGGAAGGGGAAGTGTCGGCGGGGCCGAGTGGGTTGGGGCTCATCACGCGGAGCGATGATGGCTACTTTGCGAGCGTGCGGGGATTTGTGAGTGGTTGCGGTATTGATTCTTGCAGGTGGGGGTGGGAGGAAGGGGCTTGATTCGGGGGCGGGGTTGGGGGATGGGTGGGGCTTGTTTCAAACCCCTACTTTGCTTTGTTTATGTCCAAAAAACCTGTTGTTCTGATCATTCGTGATGGCTGGGGGATCAATCCCGGTGGTAAAGAGAAAGCGGCTGAGAATGGGGATGCGACGTTGCTGGCGAAGACGCCGTTTCATGATGAGCTGTATGCGACGTGTCCGTGGAGCAAGGTGTCGGGTTCGGGGGAGGATGTGGGGCTGCCGGATGGGCAGATGGGGAACAGTGAGGTGGGGCATCTCAACCTGGGGGCGGGGCGGATTGTGTATCAGGATTTGACGCGGATTAACAAGGCGATCCGGGATGGGGAGCTGGCGACGCAGCCTGTGATGCAGGAGGCGTTTGCGGCGGCGAAGGGGAAGCGGTTGCACTTTTTGGGGTTGGTTTCGGATGGGGGAGTGCACAGTCATCAGGATCATTTGGCGGCGTTCTGTCATGCGGCGAAGGCGGCGGGGGTGGAGGAGATTTGTGTGCATGCGATCACGGATGGGCGGGATACTTCACCGAAGGGTGGGGCGGCTTATTTGGCCAAACTGGAGAAGGATTTGGAGGGGAGCGGGGCGAAGATCATCACGGTGATCGGGCGGTATTTTGCGATGGACAGGGACACGCGGTGGGAGCGGAACAAGCTGGCGTGGGATGCGATCGTGCTGGGGCGTGGGGAGCAGCGGAGTGACTTGCCTTCGGAGGCGGTGGCGCTGGCTTATCCGGGTGAGCCGCGGGGGGATGAGTTTTTGCAGCCGATGATTTTCGGGTTGGCTGAGGAGCAGCGGATCCGGGATGGGGATGTGGTGTTTTGGTTCAACTTCCGGGCGGACCGTGCGAGGCAGCTTTCAGAGGCGTTCTTGAAGACGGGTTTTGAGGGGTTTGACCGGGAGGTGCATCCGCGGACGAAGTATTACACGCTGACGGAGTACGATCAGACCTATGAGGCGCTGGGGGCGAGGGTGGTGTTCGGGTCGACGAGCATGAAGAACATTCTGGGGGAGGCGATCGCGAATGCGGGGCTGAAGCAGTTGCGGAGTGCGGAGACGGAGAAGTATCCGCATGTGACGTTCTTTTTTAACGGGGGGCGGGAGACGCCGTTCGAGGGGGAGGACCGGTATTTGGCGATCAGTCCGAAGGAGGTGCCGACGTATGATCACAAGCCGCAGATGAGCGGGCCGGATGTGGCGTTTGAGGTGTATCGGCGGTTGCCGGAGTATGACGCGGTGATCATGAACTTTGCGAATCCGGACATGGTGGGGCACACGGGGGTGGTGGCGGCGGGGGTGCATGCGTGTGAGACGATCGATCTCGGGGTGCGCTTAATTGTGGAGCGGACGCTGGCGCTGGGGGGGAAGGTGCTGATCACGGCGGATCACGGGAACTGCGAGCAGATGCGGAATCCGGACGGGACGCCGCACACGGCGCATACGACGAATCTGGTGCACCTGGTGTATGTGGGGGCGGACAAGGAGGGGGTGACGCTGAAGAATGGGATTTTGGCGGACATTGCGCCGACGATGCTGGATTTGTTGGGGGTGGCGAAGCCGGTGGAGATGACGGGGTCGTCTTTGATTGTGCGGAAGTAGGCATGAAAAAGGTGCGACCTTTTTGGGGTCGCACCTGGTGGGATAGGAGCTGGCTGACGCTACGGGTCTATTTGGCTTTGGCCTTGCCTTTGCCTTTTCCTTTGGCTGCGGGGGTGGCGACTTTTTCGCCGGGCTTTGGGAGGGTGGCTTTCACTTTTTCCCATTCGGGGTTGAGGGTGGCTTCGTGGATGGTGAGGTTGCGGAGGTGGATGGACTCGCCGGCGCAGGTGAAGCCGGGGGCGGTTTTTGGGGTGGCGAAGAGAGGGTCGCTGCCCCAGGCGGTGAGGTCATCGACCTGGCCGAGGAGGGTGTCGCCAACCATTTCCATGCGGACTTTGTGCCAGGTGCCGGGTTCGAATTTGACAGGGAAGACGGCGTAGGTGACGGCTTTGTCGGGGCCTGCGTGGTCGTTGTCGTCGCGGCGGAGGGTGACGGCGTTGGGGGTGATGTTGATGCGGGACATGTGGTCTTTGACGGCGTTGATGGAGAGGCTGGTGGTTTTGGCGCCTTCGAATTTGAATTCGTATTCGATGATGAAGTCGGGGAGGGTGCCAGCCATGCGGAGGACGGCGCCGTGTTTGTCGGCGCGGAGTTCGGCGCCGGAGAGGGCGCCTTCGACGATTTCCCATTTGCCTTTGGCGGCCTTCCAGGTGGCGGGGAGGGGGGTGTCGAGTTTGCTTTCGAAGAGGACTTTGCCGGGGATGGCGAGGAGGGGTGCCGTTTCGGCGGCGAGGGCGGGGAGCGCGGTGATGGCGAGGAGGAGGGTGGTGGCTAGTTTCATGGGATGGGGGAACGTGGGAATGGGGGGCTCCTTTCAGTCTTCAGAACCGGTCTATGACCAGGAGACGAGGGCAAGCTCAAAGATAGACTCCGCGATAGCGCTCGATGAATGCCTCAGGGGTGATCGGCTGAGGCTTGTAGCCTGCGTTCGCCAATGGAGCGAAATGATGATCGGAGGTGATGACGTAGTCGGCCTGAGCGCTTATGGCACAGTCGGTGAACTTGTTGGCATCAGGGTCGGTGACGATAATCTGAAACTGATAGTGCGGCACTATCTGTTCGAGAACTCCGCGTGTTTCGAGGTTCTGAAGCAACTGAGAAAGTGCATCCCATGCGAGTTGGCCGCACCGTTGGGTGATGATTTCACAGTACTCCTGCATGATGGGGTTCGAAACTGCCCACTGCATTTGTCCAAAAACGAACGCATCCAAGATCAAGCCAAAGGGATGTGTGGCGGCTCGCGCTTGCAGCAGAACATTGGTATCTATGCAGACTTTCATGACCGCTAGTGTCGGCGGCGATACTCACGAATTGTGTCTTCCATGCCCTCCCATTTGCCTGCTGATCGTTCCGCTTCGGCTTGTTCGGAGATGACATGGCGCAGTCGAATGGCTTCAGCCAGCAGATCCAATTCATGGAGTCGAACGAGGGATCCCTCGTCCATTTCCTTGACACGTTTGACCATCTGTTCGCGCAGATTCTTTGGCACAGGCTGTGGCAGAGCGGGCGTCATGATGCTAGAAGTTTAGCACTCGAGGCGGTTTTTTCCAGCCGCATTTCCTGACTGGCTGAACTGCACTGTCTCCTGGGCTGAGAATGGGAGCTTGCACGGCATGGTTGTTGCCAGGTGACTTTGAACCATGTTTCAGGGGTTCGTTTCTGCGTCTTCGGGTTCTTTGGGGGAGGACTCGGGTTCGGGTTGGGCGGGCGCTGCTTCGGCTTTGGGTTCGGTGCTTGTGAGGGAGCCTTCGGGGGTGAATTTCATGCCGACGGCTTTGGCGGCTTCGGCGGCGGGGCCGCCGAAGCCGAGGAGCATGGCGACTTCATCCTGGAGCTGTGCGAGTTCGTCGAGGCGGAGTTCGGGGTCGCGCACGACGAAGACTTCTCCGCTCTTTTTGTTTTCGTAGAAGAGCATTTTGACGCCATCGACTTCTTTGGTGGCGGTGGGGATGAGGGTGCGCTTGCGCTCGAGCATGAGGGCGAGGATGTAGCGGGCGTTCTCGGTGGCGGGCTCGTCTTCTTCGATGAAGCGTTGGAGCAGGGCGAGGGCGCCTTCCTTGCTGGCGACTTCGGGTTTGGTTTCGATGATGGTGGGGGAGTAGGCGGTGCGCCAATGGGCGATGGCTTTGCGTTCGGTGGTTTCTTTTTCCCAGGCGTCGAGGGAGATGTCACGGCGGAGGTAGCCGCCGGTGTCGGCGTCGAAGTAGATGGCGGTGATCATGGGCTGGCCGTCTTCGAAGGGGACTTCGGTTTGGGCGCAGGCGTGGGCGCGGGAGCGGATGTGCCAGTTTTGGAGCATGGGGGAGGGGATTGCGGAATGCGGAATGCGGATTGCGGATTGCGGAGAGGAGGACGAGGACGAGGACGAGGACGAGGACGAGTTAGGCGGGGGAGGGGGCGGCGTTGCGGTTACGGGGGCGGGCGACTTTGGCGGATTTGAAGGAGAATTTGGGGAGTTCTTTGTTTTGGGAGCGGAGGTAGAGGAGGAGGGTGCCGAAGAGGCCGAAGGCGAGGTTGGGGGTCCAGGCGGCGAGGGCGGGGTGGAGGTGACCGCCTTTGCCGAGGGAGAGGAAGACGTCATTGACGAAGATCATGCCGAAGAAGATGAAGATGGAGCCGGCGATGCCGCCGATGGAGCCGCGGCGGGAGTAAGCGATGCCGAGGGGGGCGGCGACGAGGGCGAGGACGAGGCACTGGAAGGGGAAGGCGAAGCGGTGGTAGAGATGGGTGCGGAAGGGGTTGAGTTTGGCGTCGGTGCTGTCTTCGTGGGCGATGAGGTAGGAGACGAGGTCTGGGACGCCCATGAAGTCCGGGGTGAGGGCGGAGGAGACGATGCTCCAGGGGGTTTCGGTGATGCCGAAGACGTCGAGTTTGGAAGGGGAGCCCGGGAGTCGGCCGGTGAAGTCGGTGAGGGAGGTGGGTTTGCCGTTGGTGTATTGGATTTCCTGACCCTGGTAGAAGCGCCACTGGTTGGCGGTGGGCCACCACATGGCGCTGCGGGCGATCCAGGTGCGCTCGAGCTCGCCCTTTTCATTTTCCTGACGGATTTCGATGTTGCGGATTTTTTCCTCGCGAAGGTTGAAGGGGAAAGAGCCGAGGAACCAGGTGCGGCGGGATTCGGGGTTATGAAAGAGGAGGGCGTCGGCGAGGATGGTGCCGCCCTGGCCGCCGGTGAGGGCGCGCATGATGGCCTGGCGGTTGCCTTCGGCGCGGGGGGCCCAGTAGTAGTTGGCAGCGAGGGCGATGAGGGAGGCGGCGAGGGCGGTGAGGAAGATGGGGGTGAGGATTTGGGCGATGCTGCGACCGGCGCCGAGCTGGGCGACGATCTCGTTGGAGCGGGACATTTTGGTGAGGGAGTAGAGAACGCCGAGGAGGATGGCGGCTGGGGCGACGGAGACGAAGATGAAGGGGACGAGATGCAGGTAAAAGAGGAGCATTTTGCTGACCGGAGTTTTGGCATCCTGGAAGTCTTTGAGGCTGTCGAGGAGGTCCATGAGGATGTAGAGGGAGCAGAAGGCGACGAAGCAGAAGAAGGCGGGGCCGAGGAAGTTGCGAAGGGTATACTGGTTGAGGAGGCTGGCGTAGGCGTAGATGTGGAGGCCGATGGCTGGGATGAGGCAGGCGAGGCCGATCATGACGAGTTTGACGAAATAGGCGGCGGGGGCGGTGGGTTCGCCAGTGAGGGAGATGACGGTGGTTTCGAGATGGGTGGAGAGGTCGGACGCTATGGACCAGGCGGCGCAGAAGAGGCAGGCAACCCAGACGGGGCGGACCATGCGGCGAGTGTTGGGCCAGGCGCGGAAGAGGGCGAGATGGAAGACGACCCCGCCGACCAGGAGCCACATTTCGAGATAGGGTAGGAGGTAGCGGAGGATGAGGATGGGGACGGTGGGATGGGTCCAACCGGCGCGTTCGAGGAGCTCAATGCCGTTGCGAGGGGAGTCGTCGATGGGTTGGCCGATGCCCTTCCATTGCATGGTAAGGACGATGAGGACGGCAAAGATGGTTGCGAGACCGCTGACACGGGGCGTCGAGCGCACCCACTTCCCTGTGGAAGAAAGGATGGCGAGCAACGGATTCAAAATGCCGATCATGAACCGATAGGCTTGCCCCGTTTCGCGGTGGAGTCAACGAGGGTGACACCTGGAAAGAAGTGACCGCCAACTAGAAGTTGGCATGTTGACAAGTTTGCCTATTGTCGTGGCCTTGAGAGTGTCCATTGAGCAGCTTGAAAACCGTTCGCGATCAAATCGTCGTGAGGGGCTGATTTTGCTCGTCGTGATGCTTGCGGGCTATGCCTCTGGGGAAACGGCGGGTGAGAGGGTGTCGTATAATTTTGAGGTGCGGCCGATTTTGGCGGCGAAGTGCTTTGGCTGCCATGGCAGTGATGCTGGGAATCGAAAGGGAGATTTGCGATTGGACAGACGGGAAGAAGCGACGGCCAGTGCGATTGTGCCTGGTGACGCTGACAAGAGCGAGTTGATGAGGCGAATCCTGAGTCGTGATCCCGATGAGGCGATGCCGCCACCGGACAAGCACCCGGCGTTGACTCAGGCGCAATCTGAAATTTTGCGGCGTTGGATTGAACAGGGTGCTGAATTTGAGCGACACTGGGCGTTTTTGCCACCGGCGGTGTCTTCAGCAGGAAGTGTGGATGAGCTGGTTTCAGCGCGGTTAGGGGAGAGGGGTTGGAAGGCGGCGCTTGGCGCCGAGAAGCACGAGTGGCTCAGGCGGGTGACATTGGCACTGAATGGCATGGTGCCCACAGTGGAGGAGCTAGACGCCTTTTTGGCTGATGAGGATCCCAAAGCAAGGGAGCGTGTGGTGGATCGGTTGTTAGCGAGTCGGGCTTATGGCGAGCGCATGGCGGCGATTTGGCTGGATGCGGCGCGCTATGCGGACACGTATGGGCGCCATGAGGATCAGGATAACTCGATGTGGCCGTGGCGGGACTGGGTGATCCGGGCGTTCAATGACAATTTACCGTATGATCAGTTTTTGACCTGGCAGATGGCGGGTGATTTGCTGCCGCAGGCGACTCAGGATCAAAAAGTGGCCACCGGGTTTCATCGGTTGGCGGTGATGACGAATGAGGCGGGCAGCAATCCGGAAGAGAATCGGTGGATGCAGATTTTTGACCGAGTGCAGGTGACTTCGACGGCGATTTTGGGCCTGACATTGGAGTGTGCGCAATGTCACGACCATAAATTTGATCCCTTGACGATGAGGGACTACTACCAGATGGCGGCCTTTTTTGACAAGGGTGATGAGTTTGGACTTTTCCCGCGATTTTGCAACGGGACGCCACCTCCAAGTGCTTATGTTTATTTGCCCGGTCAGGAGGCGGAGCATGTTCGGATTAAGGGGGTGGTCAAGCAGGCTGAGGACCGTCTGGAAGCGGTTCGGATGAAGGCGAGATTCCGATTTGACGAGTGGAGGAAGCATTCGGCACCGCCTTTGCGTGGTGGCGGCCTGTGGGAGCGTGCCTGGAATGGGGAGAGCAAAAGCAGAGTGCCTTCGGTGATGCCAGGTCCTCAGTTCGCAACTGGGTTCGAAGCTGTGGATGAAAAGGAAGGTGATTTTCATCTGTCCGTTTCGCCCCCGGTGCGGACTCGGACGCGGGCGGCTCGTCCGGTAGAGCCCGGGGTGGTGGGAAGGGCGTGTGACTTCCCGGCGGGTTCTGGCAACCTGTGTGAGTTCCCTCCGGAACTCGCGTATTTTCGCAAGCACTCACCCTTCACTTTTTCTTTTTGGCTGAAGGTGAAAGAGACACCCGAACGAGCGGTCATTCTGCATCGTTGTCGAGCGGGTGTGGACACTGGGCATCGGGGCTATGATTTGATGTTTTTGGACGGTAAACTCACTTGCACCCTGGGACATTTTTTTCCCGGTAATGCGATTCGGGTGCAGGCAGATGAAAAGATCGATTTCCCTAGCTGGCGTCATTTGGCGCTGACCTATGATGGATCAGGCCGGGCTGGGGGACTGCATTTGTTTATCGACGGGCAAGAGGTGAAGACCCGCGTGATCCGTGATTGTTTAACGCGAGACATTGATTACCGGTCGGAATGGGCGGATGGAAATGAGGGGCAGGTGGCGGATGGAAGCGAAAGTGAAGTGGTCCTTTCTTTTGGGCAGAGCAACAATGAAACCGGGTTGCTTGGAGCTGCCATTGACGAGTTGCGAGTGTATGACCGGAACCTTAGCCCAGTGGAAATCACCTTTTTGAGCGGGAAGCCGGTGCCTGAGGGAGACGAGCCGTGGTTTGAGTGGTATGTTCGGGAGGTGGACGTGGAGGGAGTGCAGGCGTTGGCTGCGTTGAATGAGGCACGCGCCAAGGGGACTGAGTTCGACATTGGTCTGCGAGACATCATGACCATGGAGGACACTCCGGGACTGGGTCGAGTCACGCCGATATTGAAGCGGGGTGACTTTAGGTCGCCAGGGGAAGTTGTGGAACCCGGCACGCCAGCCGCACTTCCGCCGATGCCTGAGGGAGCGCCACGCAATCGGTTAGGGCTGGCACAATGGCTGGTGGACAAGAGTCATCCGCTCACTGCGAGGGTGCAGGCGAACCGGCTCTGGAGTGTCTTTTTTGGGCATGGACTGGTGAAGACGCCACAGGATTTTGGGGTGCAGGGGGAAGTGCCTGCCCAGCCGGAGCTTTTGGATTATTTGGCGCGACGCCTGATGGATTTGGAGTGGGACATGAAGGCGTTATGTCGAGAACTGGCATTGTCAGAGGTCTTTGCGCGCAGTTCGCTACCCGTGGAAGCGGGGCAGTGGGAATCCGACCCAGACAACGTGCTGCTGGGGCGTGGTCCGCGTTTGCCACTGAGTGCGGAACAATTGCGGGATTCGGTGCTGAGGATCAGTGGTCTGCTGAACCCGGAGGTTGGCGGGCCGAGTGTCAAGCCGTACCAACCTGAGGGATTGTGGGAAGACAGTGCGACGCAGCATGTTTATGAGCAGGACAAGGGGAGCAGCCTATACCGGCGCAGTTTGTATACTTTCTGGCGTCGTACCTGCCCTCCCCCGACGATGACGCTTTTCGACGCGCCCAGTCGAGAGGTGTGTCTTGTCAAACGGACGTCGACTGTGAGTCCCTTGCAAGTTTTGGCTGTTTGGAATGACAAGGGTTACTTGGAAGCAGCGCGTGTGCTGGCTGAGCGTTTAGTGGGTCAGCATCCAAGCGCCGACACGGACGCGCAACGGGTGGAAAGTGCTTTCCGCGCCCTCACTGGAAAAAGACCATTGGAGGCGCAAACGCTGGCGCTTGCTGAACTGATCGAAACGGGCAGGGAAGCGTATGCGAAAGATAGGGAGCAAGCGGGCCGGTTGTTGGCTGCGGCCGGAGAATCGCCTTTACAGCCTGGGCTTCCGCCGGAAGAAGTCGCAGCTACCTTGGTGATGGTGCGCGCGCTGTTCAGTGCGGATGCCTTCGTGAATGTTTATTAGATAGACGAATTGACGTGATGCAGACAGCGATCTCCCAAATGTTTCCATGCCGAAGGTTCGATGAGCCGAGTGGCATGACGCGTCGGGAGTGGATCAGTCGGATGGGCTATGGTGTCGGCGGGGCGGCATTAGCGGCGCTGATGGGGGAAGGTGGAGCGGCGATGGGGAGTGGGATCCAAGGCCTGCCGCACTTTGCTCCGAAGGCGAAGCGTGTCATATGCCTGTTCATGAGCGGTGGGATGTCTCAATTTGAGTCGTTTGATCATAAGCCGCTGCTTACCGAGCGTCATGGACAGCCCCTTCCTGACTCGGTGTTTCGAGGGCGGATGCCTCTGGGAATGTCTCAGTATCAGGAGCGCTTTCAGATTCAGAGCTCGCAGTTTCCCTTTCAACAGCATGGGCAAAGTGGTGCGTGGGTGAGTGATCGCTTCCCCTATTTAGCGAAGCAGGCGGACAAGATCTGCTTTCTCAAAGGCATGGTCTCGGACGCTGTGAATCATGATCCTGCGATTGTGTTCATGAACAGTGGGCATCAATTGCCCGGGCGCCCGACGATGGGGGCCTGGCTGAGCTATGGTCTGGGCGCAGAGAATGACAATTTACCTGCGTATATCGTGATGGTGAGCAAGCGAAATGCGGACCAACCGCTGTCATCACGGCTTTGGGACAGTGGCTTTTTGCCGAGTCAGCATCAAGCGGTGCAATTTTTACCGGGCAAAGATCCGGTGCTGTTTTTGAATAATCCTGAAGGATTGAGTGATGCGCTGCATCGGAAGATGGTGGAGCAAATGATTGAGGTGCAGCAGGAGGAATTGCGGGTGCGGGGGGAGCAAGCCATTCAGGCGCGTATCAAGCAGATGGAAATGGCGTTTCGTATGCAGACGGCGGTGCCGGAGGTGACGGATATCTCCTCGGAATCAAAGCAGACGCTGGAACGTTACGGGAAGATGGTGAAGCGGCCCGGGAGCTTTGCCCGCAATTGCCTCATCGCGCGCAAGCTGTGCGCGCAGGGGGTGCGTTTCATTCAGCTTTTTCATCCTGGGTGGGATCATCACTCCGGGATAAGTTCGCGCTTTCCGAAGGTCTCCAGCGATGTGGATCAGCCTGCGGCAGCGTTGCTTCAGGACCTTGAGGAAAGCGGCCTGCTGGAAGAAACGCTTGTCATGTTTGTCTCGGAATTCGGTCGCACGAGCTATGCGCAGGGCGGGGCCTCAGGCAAGGGGGGGGACTATGGCCGGGAGCATCATCGCGATGCCTTCAGTTTCTGGGTCGCGGGAGGGGGGGTGAAGCCGGGAATCTCTTATGGAGAGACGGATGAATTTGGGTTTGATGTGGTTGATGGCAAGGTCACGGTCAATGATTTTCATGCCACGATGTTGCATTTGCTGGGCATTGACCACGAACGGTTCACCTATCGTTTTCAAGGGCGCGACTACCGTCTTACCAACGTGGGTGGGACAGTTGTGAAGTCCATCTTGGCCTGAGGATTTTTTTGATGTCACGCCAATCCATTGTTGCCAGGCTGCTTGCCATTGTTGTGGTCGTAGGAGCGTTTTTTGGGGTTCGTTCCGTCTGGCGGGCACAGCGTGGAGGGAGGGAGAAAACCAGCCAAAAGCAGGTGAAAGCCTCGAAGGCCGATCCGGAGGTGGATGATGAAAAGAGTGTGCCACCCGAACCGAGAGTCAAAGAGACTGTTCTGGGTGTTGCTGTACGTGGGCACCTAGCTGAGAAGGCCTTTATCTCGCGTTTACGGAGTGTTTTGATTCTGAGAGGTGGTCAGACTGAAGCGGAGAAGGGTCGAGGAGAGATGGTGGAAAAGCTCATGGCGATTCCAAGTGACGAGCTGCCGCCTGAGCGGCGGGCGGCGTGGCAATCACTTTTGGAGGCGTGGCGTGGGCTGGATGATCCAGCGATTGGAAGTGACCTGGAGATCAGGAGAAAAGGTCAAGAGGCTGCGACCGTGCTCAATGCCATGCTGAAGGAGCATGGCGATGGGGACATTCAATTTTGACGAGCGAGACCCGTAATTAGAGGGGTCATGCCGAGCTTGTTCAGGCGGGTGCGACGCCTCGATTTGGTGTCAGTGGCGTGAGGGGATGGTGTTGGCGACTGGCGTCTCGGGCAATGAGTGCGCCGGCCAGAGGCAGGGTGATGAGCCAGAGGAGGCGGGCGAGTGCGCTGGTGAGGTTTTGCCATTGGCTGCGGAGGCCCATGCCGGAGTGACTGGCGAAGCGGGTGTATTGGGCGGCGGCGCGGAGGAGGCGTGAGGGGGCCCGGGTGAAGTAGGTGGCTTCGTGGTTGAGCACCATTTGGAACATGAGGCGATGACCGACGGCGTTGCGTTTGGGGTCGGGCTTGCCGTGAACGAGGCTGGGGGCGTCAGTCCAGTAGACGCGGAGGACTTCGTTGACGTGACGGGTGAGGTAGTGGCGTGAGATTTGGACCCAGATGTAGGATTCGGGGATGAAGTTTCCGGGGACGTCGTCAGGGAACGGGAATTGGCGGAGGACGTCGGTGCGGACGCAGCCCCATTTTTCGCCGGTGATTTTGTGGACGTATTCGAGTTCGGCGGCGGTGCAGTCGAGGGGGGAGGCGGGGAAGGTGTCGCCGACGAGGTGGCCGCGCTCATCGAGGCAGAGGGCGGTGATGCCGGCGAAGCGGGGGCGGTCCTGGTCGGGGATG
>CANETF010000112.1 GCA_947440575.1 Verrucomicrobiaceae bacterium | reverse complement strand
GGTATATGAGGAAGTGCGAGGTGTAACCAGGGCTGAATGACCCCGTGGGTAGCAATCTCAGCACCGAACGCAGTGCTCATGTAGCTGGGATCAGGTATCATGCCGACGCGGCCCAGATCAAGTCTGTCTGCATCCCAGCATGTTCCAATGGTCGGGTCCTCATGGTGGTGACCGTCCGTGTGCCAAACACAGGCGTAACGGAGCAGCTCAAACTGATCGTCAGGCAGTTGAAACCAAGAGCCTCGAACTTTGGCAGCAAACTCAGCTCCACGACGGCCATGATCTGCATCATAGCCGTCGTTCTCGCGGCGACTGTCGTGAAAAAGGGCAAAAAGCCGGACAACCGGCACAATCGCCCCAGTGCGGGCTGCTAAGATACAGCCATTTCGCTCGACTCGTCTCCAATGATCTGGACCATGCACAGAATATCGATCCCGATGATTTGGCTCGGCGATCACTGAAGTCCACAGGGATTCGAAGTCAATTTGCGGCATTGCGAGTGATGGGTTGGCTTGGGCAAAGATTCAGATCAAGAAACGACATCAGGCGAAAAAGTTCACCACATAAAAACGTCATGGACGCCGAATCTCTGGATCGCCCTCACGACGCAGAGCTTGAAAGTCAGCAAGGTTCAGGGTGTAAAGAACATCAGCTTCGCCCTTCCTGGCGGCAACGAGGTGCATGTAATCATACACGACGCCTCCACGAACACCATGGATACGCGCCTCGGCCAGCGCATCGATGACCTCCTCTGAATTGAGCACAATCAGCGTGGCACAGGCGACGATTCGTTCCCGGACCACACGGGCCGTCAGATCTGCATCCACACGAAATCCCGGTGAGCCGCCCGTGAGCGTGGCAAAAGCCTCATTGAGCGCATGAATATGAACGAGAAAAAAGCCAGCGATGATTCAGGCACCCACAATTGCAATTTTTTGACCGTGCAACAGGGCCCTGTTTCACTACCTGCTTGAAACCCACAGGCATAGACTCCCTTATCTGGCCTGCCCGAAATGGGGCCTCACTGACTCACCGATTGATTTGACCGTCTCATGTCCGCTTTACTGAACCGATCCAAACCCCCGCGCATACGGTCATTCGTGATCGGCGGCATTCTTTTTCTGCTCGTCTTTCAGATCATCGAGAACTGGCCCACCATCATCCAGAGGCTTGGATTCAAGGAGGAATCCAGAGCCTCCAGACAAATATTGACCGGCATTGAAGTCTCCTTCTGGCTCATCGGTGCCTATCTGGTAAACCGGCTCATAAACCGGTTCTTCTGGGACGGAGCCATGAGTCGTGCCATGCAGCGTGCGATTCCTGGCGTGCTCAAGGACATCGGCACCGTCTTGGTTTACATCATCACTGGGGCCTGCATCGCCGGATTTGTCTTCAATCAATCCATCACAGCGTTTCTCGCCACCCTCGGCGCTGGAGGGGTCGTCCTGGGCTTCGCTCTGCGCAATTTGCTGGCCGACCTCTTCACTGGCATTGCTGTCAATTTTGACAACAACTTCGCCATCGGTGACTGGCTGATCGTCCCTTCCATTCAGGGTGGCGACGGCACCGTCGGTCAGGTCGATGAAATAGGCTGGCGCTGCACCCGGCTAACCTGTGAGGACGGCACGACCATCGTCCTACCCAACTCAATCCTGGGCCTTGATAAAATCGTCAACATTTCGCGCCCCTCGATCATGACGCGTTTTGAGGTCAGCGTCACGATTGACTACACCGTGCCGGTCGAGCGTGTCCGCCGCATCCTGCTGGCTGCGCTTGAGTCGGTGTCCTCTCAGGACGGATTCTCCAAAGAAACCAAACCCCAGGTGCTCGTCTGCAACACTGGCAAACGCGGAGTCAAATACAACCTGCGCTACTGGATTCATCCCTGGCACCCCCTGTCGCCTAACACGAGCCGTGATCTCGTTCTCACTGCCGCTCTCCAGCACCTGCAAACGGCCGGCATCACGCCTGCCTACACCAAGGCCGAAGTCTTTCATGAGCCACTGCCTGCCAAACACTTCCAAGGGCACAGCATCGCGGACAAAGTATCGCTCCTGTCCCGCATCACCATCTTTGAAAAACTGGAGGAAGCGGAACTG
The DNA here is from genome assembly GCA_947440575.1 of Verrucomicrobiaceae bacterium. Taxonomy (GTDB): domain Bacteria; phylum Verrucomicrobiota; class Verrucomicrobiia; order Verrucomicrobiales; family Verrucomicrobiaceae; genus JAGRPD01. The sequence continues at coordinate 11,973 of CANETF010000112.1, read as the reverse complement.
GAGCGCGTCGCCACCGAGATGCGACGTTTCCAGCTCAGTCCCGACGAAATCTTGTTCCGTAGCAACGAAGAAGGCCAATCGCTCTTCATTCTCATCGAGGGTCTGCTCAATGTGCTGGTCGATCTCAACAACAGCGGACACGAGCAAACCGTCAGCCAGCTGTCACCCGGCGATTTCTTTGGCGAAATGGCCCTGCTCACTGGCGAACCCCGTTCCGCCACCATCCAAGCACGCACCGCCACTGTCGTCTATGAGATCAGCCGTCCCACCATCATTCGCCTCGTCGAAGACCGGCCCGAAATCTCCAAGTGCATGTCCCTTGCCGTAGCGCAGCGCCAGATGAAGCTTGATGAAGCACGCAGCCGCAACAACAATGTTGATGCCGAGGACAAAGTCCAAAGCATCAGCAGGCAGATCATGGTCAAAATGAAGAGCTACTTCAAGAGCTAGAGCATTTTAAGAAAAGAGGTGGCCGTTGATTTGAGAGCGCCGGAGGTGGAGATGGGCCGTTGCTAGCGCTGGGGCATATGAGAACATACGTCCCAAGCTGACGACGACCCAGATCCGCCTCCGCCGCCCCAAAGGAGCGGCTACAGTTTTGCTTAAACGGCTCTAGACCGTCTCACGCTAAGGTTTCGATCCCAAATACGCGGCGACGGTAAAATCACCGAACCGCCCGCTATCGATGTGATAACGGGAAACCCGCTGACGCAACCCCTGGGGCCGCTTCGCCTCAGTTCAAGGTGAGCAGAATCTCGCTAAGCATTCGCCCGCAAAATCTGCGCCAGCACATACGGCAGGATCCCCCCCGCACGGTAGTAGTCGATCTCCACCGGCGTGTCGATCCGCACCACCAGCGGCACATCAAAGCTGCTGCCATCCGCCTTGTGCACCCGCAGCGTCGCTTCACCCTGCGGCTTGAACTCGTTGGACAGGCCCAGCACATCAAAGGTCGCATCACTCAGATCCTTCACCTTGTCGTAGTCGTCCTTGTTCTTGAAGTTGCATGGCAGCACACCCATCCCAACGAGGTTCGAACGGTGAATCCGCTCAAACGACTTCGTGATGACCGCCTTCACGCCCAGCAAACGCGTCCCCTTCGCCGCCCAGTCGCGACTCGATCCCATCCCGTAGTCCTCACCGCCGATCACAATCGACGGGATCCCCGCCGCCTTGTAACTCTCCGCCGCGTCGTAAATGCTCGTCTCCGTTCCAGCAGGCTGCAAAAGCGTGTTGCCACCCTCTTTGCCACCCAGCATCAGATTCTTGATCCGCACGTTCGCAAACGTCCCGCGCGTCATGATCAAATCATTCCCACGACGGCTGCCATAGCTGTTGAAATCCGCCTTCGTCACACCGTGCTCCATCAAGAAGCGACCCGCCGGACTGTCCGCCTTAATCGCCCCCGCCGGACTGATGTGGTCAGTCGTCACACTGTCCCCAAAGATCCCCAAAGGCCGCGCTCCGTGAATCTCAGTGATGTCACTCAAATCCATGCTGAATCTGTCAAAGAACGGCGGCAGCTGAATGTAGGTGCTCGCACCGTCCCACTCAAACACCTCGCCCACCGATCCCTTGATCTCATTCCACTTCGGATTCTGACTCGCAAAATCCGTGTACAACGCCCGGAACACATCCGGAGACAAAGCGCTCTCCATTGCATCCTTCACCTCTTTCAGCGTCGGCCAGATGTCCTTCAAATACACGGCATGACCATCCGCCGCCACACCCAAAGGCTCGCTGCTCAGGTCAATGTCCACCGTGCCCGCGATCGCATACGCCACCACCAACGGAGGCGACATCAGGAAGTTCGACTTGATGCTCTGATGCACCCGCGCCTCAAAGTTCCGGTTCCCGGAAAGCACCGAAGCCGCCACCACATCGTTCGCCTTCACCACGTCCTCAATCCCCGCATCCAACGGACCCGAGTTCCCAATGCACGTCGTGCACCCGTAACCCACCGTCTGGAACCCCAATTTATCGAGCTCCACTTGCAGCCCGGTCTTCGTCAGATAATCCGTCACCACCCGGCTGCCAGGCCCAAGGCTGGTCTTCACCGCCGGCTTGATCGTCAGGCCCAAGGCGTTCGCCTTCTGCGCCAGCAATCCCGCCGCCAGCATCACACTCGGATTGCTCGTGTTCGTGCAGCTCGTGATCGCCGCAATCAACACCGACCCATCCGCAATCGCATCCTTAATCCCCGCCTTCGAATCCACCGTCACCTCAAACAGCGTCTTCCCATTCGAATCCGCAGGTTCCGTCACCACACCCACTTCCGCCCCAAATGCCTGCGACACCGCATTGCCATCCGCCTCTCCATCCAAACCCGCACCCACATTCAACTCTCCCTCACCATTCCCAGTCGGCTTCTTGCCATAACCACCCGCCTTCACATCCGCCACCAGCAACTCATTGAACTTGCTCTTCAACGCCGGCACCTCAATCCGATCCTGCGGACGCTTCGGCCCTGACACGCACGGCACCACATCACCCAGATCCATCTCCATCTCCGTCGTGAAATCCAGCACGCCCTTCTCTGTCGGAATGCCCCACAGACCCTGGGCCTCATAGTAGTTCTTCACCGTCACGCACTGCTCTTCGCTCCGGCCCGTGCCGCGCAAATACGCGATCGTCTCCTCATCAATCCCAAAGAAGCCCATCGTCGCCCCATACTCCGGTGCCATGTTCGCGATCGTCGCCCGATCCGTCACCGGCAGACTCACCGCACCCGGCCCATAGAACTCCACAAACTTGCCCACCACTCCCAGCTTCCGCAGCTTCTGCGTCACTTCGAGCACCAAGTCCGTCGCGGTCACACCCTCTTTCAGAGATCCCGTCAAATAAACCCCCACCACCTCCGGCACCAGGAACGTCACCGGCTGCCCCAGCATCCCCGCTTCCGCCTCAATCCCGCCAACTCCCCAGCCCACCACACCCAATCCATTGATCATCGTCGTGTGCGAATCCGTCCCCACCAGCGTGTCCGGATAATATACTCCGTCCTTCTCCAGCACCCCCTTCGCCAAATACTCCAAATTCACCTGGTGCACGATCCCAATGCCCGGAGGCACCACCTTGAACGTGTCAAACGCCTGCTCACCCCACTTCAAAAACTGATACCGCTCCCGGTTCCGCGTGAACTCCAAATCCAAATTCTGATTCAACGCCGCCTGCGTCCCCGCAAAGTCCACCTGCACACTGTGATCCACCACCAAGTCCACTGGCACCAGCGGCTCGATCATCTTCGCATCCTTGCCCATCCCATGCACCGCCGTCCGCATCGCCGCCAGATCCACCAGCAACGGCACCCCGGTAAAGTCCTGCAACACAATCCGAGCCACCGTGAACGGAATCTCATAGTCCCCCGGCGCCTTCGCATTCCAGTTCGCCAGATTCTTCACATCCACCTCCATCACCTTCTTGCCGTCGAGATTCCTCAACAACGATTCCAACACGATCCGGATCGACACCGGCAAACGCGAAATCTTGCCAATGCCCTGTTTTTCAAGATCAGGCAGCGAGTAGTAAGTGCCAGGAGTTCCGAAGCCGGTAGTGAAGGTGCTGGGGTTTTTCATGAAAATAGCTGACGTAAGACAGGACGAATACCCAGCACAGCAGGTTTGACACCCATTTTTTCATGATTTCACCATCATCTTCCATTTCCTCCAACCGCCCCATCCGCCCGCTTCAAAAACAGCCCCAAAACCAAAATCCACACACGAAACCCCGTTGCGAAACCTCCCCGCTGCGCGTATCCCTCATATCAAACCCATGAGCAATTCCCCAGAGCCAGACGACTCAAGGATCAAGCAAGCCGAAAAAATCGCCAGCCACCCTGAGCAATACAAGGTCTGCGAAGGCTGCGGTTCCATTGTTGTCGCCCGGGCCATCACTTGCCCCAGCTGCCACGCCTACCGCTTTGACGCCACCGCTCAGCGCGTCATCACCCAGGCCCGCGACCTCGCACTCAAAAACCCCGCCTCAGTCCTCTCCTCCGATTTGAACTGAGCTCCACACCTGCCACAGACCGCCAATCTGAGCCCCATCAACCCCCCTCGGGTAAAAATCGGTTGCGCCCCCAGTTCTCAGGCGTATTCTCCCAGCCCGTTTTTCAGAACCCTTTACCGCAACTCCATCATGTCACAGCATCGCAGCCTCAAGACCGCCGGCTCCGTCGGCACCAAGCGCAGCGTCCTTAAGCGCGGCGAGCGCATCAAGCTCCTCAAGTCCCGCGGTGTCTGGAAAGAGGGACGTCTGCCCACCAGCCTTCCGAAAACGAAACCGGATTGATCCCGGTCTCCTTTTCTGTCCCCCCTGAGGCCCTGCCATCGTGCGACTGAACCGCTTTCTTAGCCTGTGTGGCCTCGGTTCTCGCCGGGGCGTCGAAGCCATCATCGCTGAAGGCCAGGTCTCCATCAACGGGTCCTACACCCGCAGCCTCGGCACCGTCGTCAGCGACGAAGACGAAGTCCGCGTCAATGGCCGCATCATGCGCGCCGCCAAAGGCGTCGTCCTCGCCCTCCACAAACCCAAAGGCTATGTCTGCAGTCGCGGTGACACCCACGACCGCCTGACCATCTACGACCTCCTCCCCGCCAAGTTTCAAAACCTCCACCACGTCGGACGCCTCGATAAAGAAAGCGAAGGCCTCCTCCTCATGACCAATCGCGGTGACCTCTCCCACCGCCTCATGCACCCCAGCCAGGGCGTCGAAAAGGAATACGAAGTCGTCGTCGACAAACCCCTCGACCCCGAAGTCCACTTCCCAAAGCTCGTCAAAGGCATGATGACCCCCGAAGGCTTCGCCAAAGCCGAACGGGTCTGGGCCGAAAACAGCCACTACCGCTTCCACCTCGTCCTCAAACAGGGCCTCAAGCGGCAGATCCGCCACATGCTCTACTTCCTCGGCTTCGAAGTCGAACGCCTCATCCGCGTCCGCATCGGCTGGCTCGCCATCAAAGGCCTCACCAAAGGCGGCTACAAGGAACTCACCGAAACCGAAGTCGCCCGCTTCTTTAGCGAGACCAAACCCGTCTCTGCTGCCCCCAAAAAAGCCCGCGCCAGCTCGGAAAAATCATCTCCCAAGGCCCCCAAAGAACCTTCCCACGACGCCTTCGACTCCGAAGACACCCGCCCCACCACCCGCTCCCGCCCCCGCGAAGACGGCCGCAAACGCACCGCCGCCTCCACCTCCCGCTCCAAGCGTGAGGCCTCGCCCAAGGAAAAGTCCAAATTCGACTCCCCTTCCAAATCCCCTCGCTCCCGCTCCAAGCGCCCCGGCCAAAGCGAAGGCTACGGCAAGGATCGCCCCCAAGCCCCCCGCAAACCTTCCTCCACCGGCAAATCCTCCCCCACTGCCCGCGGCCCCGCCCGGAAAAAACCCAGCTCCGGTGGCAAACGCCCCCCTGGCCGCGGCAAACGCTAACGCCTTCCTACTCGCTCCTCTCCTCGGAACGAGCTCACAACCCCGGCGGCCGCTGCGATGCCGTCCGCCCCGTGCTCTTCGGAGTCACCACCGGCGCATTGGGATCAAACAAAATGCCCCCCGTCACAAAAATCTCCCCCGCACGTGTCGCCAGCATCGGCCGATTGTCCTTCCCTTCCTTGTAATACTTCCGCGACACCAATGTCCCATCCGGACCAATGATGCAGTGCACAAAAATCTGTGGCGCCGCCAAAAAGAACGCCTGCAGCCGATTCTGAGAGTCCATCGTGAACGACGGATCCAACGCCAAATTCACCGGCCCCAGGGAAAAAGTCGCCATTCTCATCTGACTGCGATCATCCGTCAGCCGGAAATACAACCGGCTGCCATCATCCTCCCTCAGCACATGCAGCGAGTACTTCCTCACCCGTCCCGCATCCTGTAACCCCTGCGGCACCCCAAAATCCTGCTCCCAAAACGCCTTCACCTCCGTCACCGTGAAACGCACCCGGTTGGACTGATAATACGCCTGGGTCGGTGCATGATAAACCACCGCGTGCAACGCGTACGGCCCGATATCCGCAATGGCGTGATTTTCTGACATCAAAATCTGGCGCTTCATCACCGCTCCCGCCTTGAAAACAAAAGGCTCTTCCACCTCCACTTGCACCGGCGGATACTGCCTCCCCGTCGCATCCTCCAAGTGAAACGACAGCCAGTTCGTGTTCGCAGGCCCGCCCATCACCACGTCCGAACCACTATTGTTCGACAACTCCACCGTCGCCCGCATCGGCTCCTGGGACAGAAACGTCTTCTTATCCAGACTCAGCTTGATCATGTACTGCCCGCTCGCCTCCGGCACCCACACCGCAGCCAGCACAAGCGCATAAAAAATGGCAACAAATCGATTCATAAGCAGCTCAAAAAAACATATCAGCTCCAGCGCATTCCAGCCAGAACCCTCATCACATCACAAAACATCGGCCTCGTCCAGAACAACCGCCACCCACCTCACGGCGCCGCTTGATCCGACACCGTCCGAAAACCCCGCGCCGGACTCCTCTCCTGCGCACTGTCGGCAAAATGTCGACTCGTCAGCAGCATGTCCCCTGGCGGATACGCATAGTGCCCGCCCCTCGCCACCGGCACCCGCACATCCGGATAGTCCGGATGCTCCGACCACGCCTGCCCGCGACCCTCCCCGGCCGTCCATTCCTGCACATTCCCCGCCAAATCTTGAATCCCAAACGCACTCACGTCCTCCGTCTTCCGGTCCACTGGAGCCCACAAATTGAATCCATCCACCTCACCGCCCTTCACCCCTTTCGCATCATAGTCCCCCCCCAAATTCGCCGCCGCTTTCCGCTCCTCTTGACCCCACGGATACCCATTCCCGGACACCCCGCGCGCCGCCTTCTCCCACTCCTCCTCGGTCGGCAACCGCTGACCCTTCCACTTCGCATACGCATACGCATCCCACCAGTCCACCCCTTGAATCGGCGTCTCTAACGAGATCTTCTGCCCATTGACCGACGCCCCGGACCGCGCTGCCGCCAGCAAATCCTTCCACCCTTCCGGCGCGTGCCCGGTCTTCGTCTTCGGCTGGTCAGGATGATCAAACGACGTCCCCTTGCTCCCCACCGCCTGCAAAAACTCTGCATACTGCCCCAGCGTCACCTCCGTTCGGCTCATCCAAAATGCCGGTAACGTCCGCTTCTCCCCCTTCTGATAAAGGAACGGCCCCGCCGGAATCAACACCATCTCCGCAGGTCGCGCCTCCGCCACCTTCTGCGTCGGATTCCCCGTCAGCGCCCCCAACGCCGCCACCACTACCAGCGCCACTCCCGCACTGATCCAAACCCACCACGGAATCGCCCGCTGCGCCGACCCCTCATACTCCGCCGGATGCGCCTTCTCGATCCGATGCTGAATGCTGTGCTCCCTCATCGCGTCCCGCACACTCGTCATCTCTTGCGACAGACTCCTCCAGTCATGCTTCACCAGCATGAGCGATTGCAACAAACCCGATGCCTTCCCCCCCGCTACCCGTCCCTTCAACAACTCCAAAAACGCCTCCACCGTCTGCTTCGACGCATCCCCCTGATCTTCTCCTTCCGGCCGGAAAATGTTCACCAAACTCGCTTGATGATCCTCATCCAAATACACATCCCAATCCGAAATCTCGCGATAAACAAACCCCCGGCTCGTCGCATGCTCCATCACTTCCGCCACCCCATAGACCAACTCCGCCACCGCGCGCTCCCCCAGCATCTCTCCCTTGCCATAAATCTCCCGCAAGGACCGCCCTCTCGGCACCTCCCTCGTGTAGTAATGATACCCCCCCTCCTCGCCCGCCTCGTACAGCGGCGCGATACGCGGATGGTTCAGCGACGCCTTGGCCCGCACCCGCGCCGTGAACAACTCCAACTGCTCCGGCACCTCCGCCCGATCCGGCCGCAAAACCACCAGTCCCACCAACCGCTCCACCCCCTGCTGCACCGCCAAGTACGTCTCCGTCATCGCGTCTTCCCGCACCAAATCCTGCACCACATAATTCCCAATGTGCGTCCCCGCCTGCAGCAGCGGCCCCTCCGCATCCATCACTGGCGGACCCGGCGCCTTCAACACCGCATTCACCGTCTCAATCAGCTCCCCCGCCTCATACGGCGTGTCCAGCAGCACCGGCGCCCCGGCCAGCGCCCCCTCAAACCCCTTCAAATCAAACCGCGTCGTGAACAACACCCGCACCCCGGGAAACCGCTCACGCGCCGCATCCCTCAACTCAAATCCCGTCGATCCCCCCTCAAACACCGCCTCAGTCACCACCAAATCCAAGACCCGCGCCCCCTTCTCCAACCAAGCCAACGCCTCCGCCACCGTCGCAAAATCCTCCACCCCCCAGCCGCGCGCCATCAAGGCCGTCGCCCGGGCCAACCGCAGACTGTCATTCGAATCGACAAACAAAGCTTGCATGGGTGCAGAAAAAAGACGGCGCTCTCACCGCCTCAACGTCCAGAACGAAGGGTTGAAGGTGCCACCAATGTCGAAGCCGGACTCTCCTCGAGCAGTTCCCGAGGCTCCGCCACCACCGCCTGAAGCCGATCCTTGTAATACAACTTCACCAGGTACCCGTGAAAATCACGCCGCCCATGATCCAGCACCTCCTGGGCACTCATCGACGGCAAAAAATACGTCACATCCAGCAACTCCATCCCCTCCCCCGACCAATCCACCGGAGACGCCGCCCAACTCGACACCGGCGGATCCGCACGCGTCGGCTCCACCTGGGTCCCATTCACCCGATCATAAAAAAACACATCCACATTCACCGCTTCCGGCTCGATCGGACTCGCCCCCACCCGCACGATCGGTATCCGCAAGGTCCGCTTGTCCCCCTTCGCCACCGCCAGATCCCTCACCACCTTGCACCCGCCCACCCCCAAAGCCGCCCCCGCCTCCGACGTCACCTTGGCCGTCTTCATCTCACTCCCAGCCCCCAAAGGCATCCCCCCCACCACATTCGGCTCCGTCAAAATCGCCGCCGGTCCTGCCGGAAACACCGCACTCGGCGCCCCCGCCCCCAATCGCTCCAACCGCTGTTGCGCCAATCCGAAAAACATCCCCGACACCGCCTCCCCCAGCCCCACAATCCGCTCCCAATACTCCCGCGCCTTCTCCGTCAACCCCATCTGCTCATAGGTCAGCGCAAACTCCTTCAACACCGCCGGATGATTCTGATCCATCCCCTCCGCCGCCTTCAGCAAATCCATCAACCCCTCCGTCTCCCCCCCGGCCCGCAACTGCGCCACCGTCTGCAAAAGCTCCGCCACCTCCGGATCCGGCGTCGGCAAAGTCGCCACCCCACCCCCAGCCGGCACCACCGGAGCTGCCCCCAACCCCGGCTCCGGCGTCTCCCCGGCCAGCATCCCCGGCACCGGCGGCATCAACCCCGAAACCACCCCAGCCGCAGGCGTCCCCTTCACCCCCGCCAACTCCCCCGGCCGCGGCGGCATCCTCAATTCCGGCTCTCCAGCCTCCCGCTCCACCGGAACCCCGATCGACCCCGGCCGCTCCACCAAAACCTCCACCTTGGCCCCCTTCTCTTCCCCCGACTCCTTCACCGCCTCCCACGCACTCCACCCCAGCAACCCCAACTGCAACCCCGCCAAAGCGCACAACACCCCCAACGCAGCGGTTTGAACCCGCCCCGTATCTTTGGCCAATAGGTTGGATTCAGGGCGCGCCATTGGGATTCGTTGTCGTAATACTGAGGTATGGTACGGTGACAGACAGATTGTGTCAATGATTCACGGCTCCCACTCCGAGAAGATCCCCCTCAGCTTCCCCGCTGCGGCCGGGCCGACCCTGCCCGCCTCGGGGTTCGTCCAGCGCCCCTGGCAAATCCCCCCGGAAACCCTCGCCCGCCACCTCGCCCACCTCCCCGGCCTCATCTGGCTCGACAGCGCCCAGGCCGGCCCCGGCGCCGTCTCCCTCCTCACCGCCGCCCCCCTCGAAATCCTCACCGGCACCCTCGACCACGACTGGCACCACGTCGAATCCCTCCTCCAAAGCCACGCCCAACCCCACCACCCCGACTGGCCCCTCCCCTCCGGCGGCCTCTTCGGCTGGGTCGGCTACGACCGCCACTTCACCCTCGGCCACTACCCCCACACCCTCCTCTACGTCCACGACACCGCCACCTGGTTCGAGCACGGCCACCTCTCCGACCACTTCACCCTCGATCCCCTCCCTCCCACCACCCCGCCCACCCTCCACTTCACCCCCCAAACCTCCAGCGAAGCCTTCACCACCAGTGTCCGCACCGCCAAAGACTACATCGCCGCCGGCGACATCTACCAAGTCAATCTCTCCTACCCCTGGCACGCCGATTGGCCCCCGAACGCCCACCCCCTCGACAGCTACCTCCACCTCCGCGCCGTCTCCCCCGCCCCCCACGCTGCCTACCTCGACCTCAACGGCACCCAGGTCCTCTCCGCCTCCCCCGAACTCTTCCTCCGCCTCAGCGACCGCCGCATCACCACCCGACCCATCAAAGGCACCCGCCCCCGCTTCCCTCACGACCCCGCTCGCGACACCGCCGCCCGCTCCGACCTCCTCGCCTCCGCCAAAGAACGCGCCGAGCTCCTCATGATCACCGACCTCCAGCGCAACGACCTCGGCCAGGTCTGCGCCTACGGCAGCGTCCAAGTCCCCGAACTCTGGAAAATCGAAGCCTACCCTCAAGTCTTCCACCTCGTCTCCACCGTCGAAGGCCAACTCCCCGCCACCGTCAGCCACAGCGCCGCCTTCCGCGCCTGCTTCCCCGGCGGCTCCATCACCGGCGCCCCCAAAAAACGCGCCACCGAAATCATCGCCGAACTCGAAGCCCACCCCCGCGGCCTCTACACCGGCGCCATCGGCGGCTTCGGCTTCAACGGCGAATCCCTCTTCAACATCGCCATCCGCACCGCCGTCCGCCAAAACCACACCATCCACTTCCACACCGGCGCCGGCATCGTCGCCGACTCCGACCCCGACCTCGAATACCAGGAAACCCAACACAAAGCCGCCGGCCTCCTCCTCATGGGCCAACTCTAACCCCACCCCGTAGCCGCCGACGTCAATCGGTGGCCCCTCCCCCAAAAGTACCACGCCTGTCCCAGGCGTGTCCCCCTCGCACCCTCATCCCCCACCCCAATCCTGTTAATCCAAAAAATCCCGTTAATCCTGTCCAAAAAATCCCACCCCGCTCAAAGCACCTCCAACAGCTTCCCGTGGATCCCATCAAATCCTCCGTTGCTGAACACCACCACCACATCTCCCGAACGCACCTCCGCCTTCACCCGCGCCACAATCGCCGCCGTGTCTGGCTCATGAAAACACGGCCTCCCCGCAGCCTTCACCGCCTTCGCCACCGCATCCACATCCAACCGCTCCGCCTCCGGCACCTTGCCTGGATCATTCACCGCCGCCACCACCGACACATCCGCGTGCCCCAGCGCCTCAATCAACTGCCCCTGCAATACATTCCGCCGACTCGTATTCGACCTCGGCTCAAACAACGCCAACAGCCTCCGACCCGGATACCCCTGCCGCAACCCATCCAGCGTCGCCTGCAACGCCGTTGGGTGATGCCCAAAATCATCCACCACCGTCACCCCGTTCTTCTCCCCACGCACCTGCTGACGCCGCCGAATCCCCTTGAACGAACTCAACCCCGCCTGAATCTCCCCGTCCGTCAGCCCACCAAACCGCGCCGCACACACACACATCGCCGCATTCCGCGCATTAAATTCCCCGATCATCGGCACCGTAAACGCCACCCCGTTGATCTCAAACGTCGTCCCTTCCGGCTCCGCCTTCGTGATCACAATTCGCTCATCACACCCCTCCCCCGTCCCCACCGTCCGCACCGGCGCCGGACACTTCTCCCGCAGGCTCAAACAATTCGCATCATCCCCGTTCATCAGCACCAACCCATTGCGCGGCACCGTGTTCAAAAACTGCCGGAAACTCTTCAAAATCGCCCCCAAATCCTCAAAGATATC
>CANETF010000111.1 GCA_947440575.1 Verrucomicrobiaceae bacterium | reverse complement strand
CAAACCCTTCACCCCGCTGTTCGCCAAATGAAATCGCTCCTTGGAACCCTTCGAATCGCCGCCCTTTCTCTCCTCGTTGCTCTCCTTTTTGCAGGGGGTGAGTCTCAATCGGCCGATCGGTTTGCCACCATGAGCCGTGTCATGGTCAATCAAGCTGGCCCAATGGCCCCCACTTCCCAGCAAGCGAGCGGTGGCGCCCTGGTTCTTGGCGCTTACGGTTTCATTCTGATGCTTCGCCGCCGCACCCTTCGGTAATCACCGATCAAGGTCCTGCCTCAGTGCAGGTAAAAGAACTCGTTGGAGTTCAACAGGGCGTGACAAAAGTCCGTTAGCGCTTCGCGGGCGGGATCAGGGCGAGTGGAGGGCTTTGCTGTTTGGGCGCTGGCCTGCCAAGTGAAAACCTCGTTCGATTGCGCGGGAACGTCCTGTCCGATGAGGTTCACCACGCAGTTTGCGCCCGAGCTTTGCATGGGCTTCCACTCCGGTTTCCGCTCGCCATTCGAGAGAATGACTTGAGCGATGCCGCCATCCCAAAGACTGCCTGGGTTCGAGTCACGTCCACCGACCACGAGGGCCCGGTTGGTGTCGATGTAGCCTCCCACCGCTTCGTGCGCCACCGTGATGGTTTGCATCGCGGCGTTGGGATCGGTGAGGTCCAGGGCATAGAAGGTGACGCTGCCACCATAGGGACGCCCTTCGAGCGGACGATTGCTGACTGAGGCAGCGACGTAGTGCGCTTTCCCGGTGGGAATACGCAAACCGGAGGCGACGACCTCGTAGGCGTGGGTGCCTTGAAAATCGTCACCGCTCAATTGCATGATCAGGTTGTTTGGCTGATACGCCGACTTCTGGCTGGTGACACCAAAGGCCCAGCCGGGATCGGTTTTGCCATTGTTCCAGCGTGACACGATGGTCCGCACATTTCCGTCAGGATAGAGGGCATCTAGATTCACCAGCGCCTCAACAAAGAAGCGTTCGCCTTCCGGGGCTTCGGTCTTCACGCTGAGTTTTTCGTGCGCGCTGCCGGGTTGAAGATGCAGGGCCTTGGTGGTTTTGACGATCTGGGTGACGGCAGGTGGGAATCGTTTGGAAAGGTCAGCCAAGGGACTGGTGACGGGCGGCGGCGGGGGTTCCTCGCTCTTCAGTTGCGCGGTCTGCTTCTGGATGAAGTCGATGGCGGCCTTCAGTTCGGCAGGTGTGGCGGAGCGATTGAACGTGAGTTCGTAAGCGCTGCGCACCTGGGCGGCGGTGTCGTTGTAGTGTTCGGAATTGAGCCGGGCAGCCATGATTCGGGCGCGTTCCATCGGCCAGTCGCCATTGAAAAAGAGAAGACTCTGGGTGGCGGTGGTAGTCGCGTCACGTTTTGGAGTGCTGGAGAATCCCGCCGGGGCATCCAGACTGCGGAGGATTTCGTCCTGAGTGTTGCGAATCTTTTTGGTGTAAATGCTGCGGCGGGGCTTCTTGGCGTCTTCGCCCTCGCCACCGGCCTTGGGTTCGAGTTCGCCACTGGCGGCGAGCGCCGCATCGCGAGCTTCTTCGGCGTCCAGGCGACGGGGTTGGAAGCGCCAGAGGAGTTTGTTTTCGGGATCTTTCAGCAGGGCCGTCGAATCAGGCGCGCGCCGGGCGGTTTGGCGATAGGTGGCGGAGAGCAGAATCTTTTTGTGCAGGGGCTTGAGGCGCCAGTCATTGGCAAGGAAGTCCGAAGTCAGCCAGTCGAACAACTCAGGGTGTGTGGGCATTTCACCCAGCCGACCGAAGTCGCTGGCTGTGGCGACCAGCCCCCGGCCGAAGTGGTATTGCCAGACTCGGTTGACGATGACACGGGTGGTCAGGGGGTTTTTGGGATCGGAAAGCCAGTTGGCCAGTACAGTGCGCCGCCCGCTGGTGGCTGAACCGGACTTTGGCTCCGGGATTTTCGCGTCTTCGGGGTTAAGGATGGTGAGGAAACCCGGGTTGGTTTCGACCTTGCCTGACTTCCGGGTGATGAAGGAGGCGGGCGCAGGTTTCAGGCCGGTCTCGCCGATGACGAAAGCAGTCAGGGGCGTTTTCGGTTTGAGGCTGTCAAATTGAGCGAGTTCTGCGGTGGCTTCCTTGAGGCGGGTGGCGTCGGGCTCAGGGATTTTGTCCGTTTTGTAACGGGTGCGCTCCAGGGCCGCCTGACGGTAGGCGAGCTGCACGACTTGCTCTTCGTAAGGGGTGCGTTGCGCCTTGGGTTTGGCATACATGGCCTTCACCTCATCGGGAAAGAGGCTCATGGCCTTTTCGGCGGCCTTCGCATAGCGGGGCTCAAGGATGGAGTCGATGACCGCCAGGGGAGCCGCGGCGGCTTGCTTCCAGGCGGCGAGTTGTTTTTCGTATTCGCGCACCGCATCAGGAGTGGCCAGCAGCTTGTCCTCAGGCCAGGTGACGTTGTTCAAGAAGGCCTGCAGACGGTAGAAGTCCTTTTGCAAAATCGGGTCGAACTTGTGATCGTGGCATTGGGCGCATTGCACACTGAGGCCCATGAAGACGTCGGCGGTAACACCGGTGGCTTCATTTAGAATGAGCTTCCACTGCCCTTCGGCATCGCGTTGATTGTATTCATAGATGCCATGGCGGAGGAAGGCGGTGGCAATGGTGACCTCCGGATTTTCAGGGTCCAATTCGTCGCCGGCGATCTGCTCACGGATGAACTGGTCATAGGGCTTGTCAGCGTTGAAGGCCTTGATGACGTAGTCGCGGTAAGGCCAGACATTGGGGCGGTAGGCATCCTGGCGGTAACCTTCGGACTCGGCGTAACGGGCAAGGTCCAGCCAATGCTGAGCCCAGCGTTCGCCATAATGGGGAGACGCCAGGAGGTCGTCGATCAGAGCTTCGTAAACCCGATTGCGCTCGGCGACGCTTGGTGCGGCCTGATAGGCGGAGACGAACTCCCGGAGCGCCTCAGGGGTCGGTGGCAGGCCATGGAGGTCAAAGGTGACGCGCCGTATGATTTCCTCAGGCGAGGCCTCAGGAGAAGGTGTCAGGCCTTCTTTAGCCAGCCGGTCGCGGACGAAGAGGTCGATCTCGTTTGAGCCAGCGTCTTTGCCGGGAGCAGGTGGGGTGACTTTTTTGAGAGGTTGAAAAGCCCACCACGCTCTTTCTTCAGCTGAGATGACACCGGGCTTGTAGGGGCCTTTAGGGGCGACTTCCCCTTCCGGCCACGGGGCTCCCATGGCGACCCACTTTTTGAGCAGATCAATCTGCTCGCTGGTGAGCTTTTCATCCGGCGGCATTTCGAACTCTGAGTCCTTGTATTCGATGGCTTGGATCAGGGGAGATTTTTCGACGGGTCCGCTGACGATCGCAGGACCGTGATGACTGCCTCCGGCGCGGATGTGGTCGATGTGATCGAGCCGCAGGTCGGCTTTCTGCTTGTCCTTGCCATGACACTCGAAGCATTTTTGCGCCAGCAAGGGGCGGATCTTCATCTCGAAGAACTTGACGCCTTCAGCGTCAGCAGCGTTGAGCGCGGCAGGCAGGAGCAGGGCGAACGTCAAAAGGGGACGGTTCCAGAGACTGAATGAGGAAGGTGGGTTCATCGTGCTGAGGACAATGAGGCTGCGAAGCGTCGGCATTGGACAAAAACCCTCAATCGAGCCGCATTTTGCGCGGCTCAGGGGTTTTGTCAGGAAATTCGGGCCGATGAGGTCGGACTTGGTGCCTAGCTGAAGAACTTTTTGGCCTTCTCGAAAAAGCTTTCCTCCATCTCGGAGGCGTTTTCGCCAATCAGATTGGCGAATTCCTGGAGCTTGGCTTTTTGGTCGCTGTTGAGCTTGGTTGGGACGGCAATTTGAACGTGGACGTAGAGGTCGCCGTTGTTCGCGCCACCCAGGTGCTTGAGGCCCTTGCTGCGGAGGCGGAACGTCGTGCCGCTCTGGGTGCCTGCGGGGATTTTGACGGTCGCTTTGCCTTCGATCGTGGGGACGGTGAGCTCTCCTCCGAGCGCAGCCGTTGTGAAGGACATAGGCATCTCGCAGTGCAGGTCATCCCCATCGCGTTGGAAGACGTCATGAGGCTTGAGGTGCATGACGACGTATAGGTCGCCAGGTGCGCCGCCGGCAGTGCCGGTGTCGCCATTGCCTTGAGAGCGCAGGCGGGAGCCTTCTTCGATGCCTGCTGGAATGCGCAGGCGAACGCGGGTGCGTTCTTTGACCCGACCCACGCCACGGCAGGGTTTGCAGGGATCCGTGATGGTCTCACCCGTGCCGCCGCAATCGGGGCAGGTTTGCTGGACCTGGAAAAAGCCGCGCGAGGAAATGACTTGACCTGCTCCCCCGCAGGTGCGGCAGGTTTTTTTGCCGCTACCGGAGGCCGAGCCACTCCCGGTGCAGGTTTTGCAGGATACGAGGCGCTCATACTCGATCTCACGCTCGGCGCCGTGAGCGGCTTCTTCGAGGGTGATCTCGAGGGCATAACGCAAATCGGAGCCCCGCTGGGGACCACCGCTGCGTCGCTGACTGCCGCCCCCGCCGCCGAAGAAGGATTCAAAAACGCCCCCACCGCCGCCGAACACTTCTTTGAAGATATCGAACGGATCGTGCATGCCGCCGCCGCCTGCACCACCGCCCATGCCACCCGCGAAGGCGGCATGTCCATAGCGGTCATAAGCTGCGCGCTTTTGGTCGTCGTTCAGGACGTCATAAGCTTCGCTGACTTCTTTGAACTTCTCCTCGGCCGACTTGTCGTCAGGGTTTTTGTCGGGGTGATACTTCACCGCCAGTTTGCGGTAGGCCTTTTTGAGGTCATCCGCAGTGGCGTCCCGGGAGACGCCAAGGACCTCGTAGTAGTCGCGCTTGTCAGCCATGAATGAAAAGAAGAGTCGGGAAAAAAGTTGGGATCAGGTTACGCTTCAGCCGGGGAATCTGGCGCACTCGATGCTGCGACGATGACGGAAGTCGGCCGGAGCAGACGCTCCTTCAGGCGATACCCAGGACGGGTAACGCGGATGACCGTGCCTTCGGCATGCTCGCTGGTGACTTCCTGGGAAACGGCCTCATGGAGGTTCGGGTCGAACGCTTTGCCGAGCGATTCGATCTCCTGAACTCCAAAATCTTTGAGGAACTCCTGAAACTGGCGGTGCACCATTTGCATGCCCATGAAGATCATGGATTTTTCGGATTCAGCGCGGGCGGCGTTGAGGCCCATTTCAAAATTGTCGAGGATCGGTAGAATGGAGCGAAGCAACTCGCCATTCGCATAGGCGCGGGTCTCCTGGCCCTCGCGGGTGGCGCGTTTGCGGAAGTTGTCGAGTTCCGCTTGGCTCCGGTAAGCGAGGTCTTTCCATTTTTCGATGTCGAGCAGGGCCTGTTCGAGGGGGTCGACCGGGGTCACGTTGTCGTTTGGGGACAAGTCTTCCGCTGTGGTAGCTGGATCGGTCTCTAAAGACGGGATGGAGGGATCAGTTTCGGACATACGGTAAGTTTTTTGGATTGAGGGGACGGAAACTATGCCGTCTTCTGCACTGCAATCAAGGTGATGTCATCCAGGGAACGCTGTCCGGCGACGAAGACATCCACTTCTTGCAGCAGTCCTTGGACGATAGTTCGGGGTCCCTGGGCGGCGCGCAGCGCGAGGGCTCGCTCGACGCGCTCTTCGCCAAACATGAGTTCTTTGTTGTCAGTGGCTTCGCTGATCCCGTCCGTGTAAAGCAGGAGCGTGTCACCAGGGTCGAGGTGAATGGAGACATCCCGGGCGATCCGCTCAAACACATCGCCTTTGTCGATGCCGACGGCCATTCCAGGCGTGTTCAGCGTTTCCACAAGCCCGGTGGCAGCACGCCAGACGAGGGGCGCCGTGTGGCCTGCGCGGGAGTAGATGACTTCACCGGATGACGGGTCGAGCACGAGGTAGGCCATGGTGATGAACATGTCCTCGCGGATGTCCGGAAAGAGCTGGCGGTTCACTTTGGAGAGTACCGCGGCGGGAGATGACTCCTGCGGGGCCAGGGTGCGCATGACGGCGCGACACATGGCGGAAATGAGAGCGGCGGCGGTGCCTTTTCCCGAAACGTCGGCGATGACAAGGCCGAGGCGACCGCCCTCAAGCTCGATGTAGTCATAAAAATCCCCGCTCAAGATGCGGGCGGGAATATTTTGGCCGGCGACCGTGTAGCCGTTGAGTTTGGGGTCCTGGTCAGGGAGCAGGATGCGCTGAACGGCACTGGCGGCGCGCAGTTCGGCGTCGATTTGCTGCTTGGCATTGGCCTCCTGCCGAACCAGGGCGTTGGCAAGGGCGAAGGCGGATTGCTCCGCGAGGGAACGGAAGACTTCGAAGTCGTTTTCGTCAAAGGTCGCGCGGTCCCGCGGGCTGGTGACGGCGAGCACGCCAAGATGACGATTGCCGCAACTGATCGGGCTGATCATGGCGGCAGCGGGTAGGTGGAGGGGATTGTTGGATTTGCCGAAGCGGGCGTCGCGTTTGAGATTGGCGACGATTTCGGCGCGTTGGCTGGTGAATACGGCGCCGAGGGCACCGACATCTTTGCCCACGGCATGCAGGCGGAGAAAGCTCAACAGGGAACTGGGGTTCTGTTTGGCCATGGCGATGATGCGCTCGGGCAATTCGACCAGGGGGGAGCATTCGTCAGAGTGAAACTTGGGAACGAGGCATTTTCGGGCCTCATCAAGCAGATACAAGGCGCCGCCGCCGCTGTCTGTGACCCGCTGGGCACCTTCGACGATGAGGCGATGGATGGCATTCCGGCGGCTGTCGTGGCTGATGGACTCGCCCAAATCATGCAGAAAAGCGAATAGCCTCCTCTCTTCCGCCAGGATGGTATTCTGCCTTTCCTGGGCATTCTGGAGACGTTCTCTATGGCGACGATGCATCACCACAAAAAGCCCTGCTAGGACGATGAGCAGAGTGAGGAGCAGGATGGAGGAAAGTGGGCTCATAGAGGGTGTGGCCATGGGCGGCTACCATCTCTGGCGGGCTGCTCCAGACCACGAACTGACTGGGCGCTAGCCACCACTGCGATTTTCGAGTTCTTTCTCGAGAAAGTCGATGACGTCTTGGAAGCGGCACTGGTTGTCCTCGCTAAGATCTGCGAGAGCCTGGTGAGCCTCTAGAACATGCTCTGCCTGATCCTTGCGGGTGGCGGCAGTTGTCTCGGCGCAGTTGTCCAGATGAGCCGTCACTTGACGGCGCTGGGTGGGAAATTTTTCTCCGCCTGCATCCACGTCCAAGATGTAGTCCAGTCCGAGACTGGTCATCAGTTGGAGGTTACGCGGGTTGGCGTTTAAAACACTGACGGTGCCTTCGAAGTCACGAAGTAGCACTGCGGCTCCAGTTAGGGTGCCCAGGAAAGTGCTGTCCATGATGGGGCAGCGCTCGAGATCGACCACAAACGTGCGCACCCCGGCTTTGGTCATGCGCTCAAAGGCATCCTTGACTTGGAGACTGTTTTGGAAGGTTCCCTTGCCCTCCACACGTAGCCAAAAGAGTTCACCGACACGGCCTACGAGAATGGTTGAAGGGGCGGACACAGCGAGCAAAGCAAATGGGGGTTGGGCGAGTCTCGGGGTTCAGTCGGGTTGATGGCTGGTCCAGGGAATACTTTGCCGCCAGGTGGGGAAAGTCATGAAACAACAGCCCTCAGCGCTACGGACAAGCCGCCGAAAACGCACGCAGTCCAAAATGGACGGTGGATTTGAATGTTGGCGACGAGACATAAGGTGTGAGGCGTGGAGAAAGGGAGATCAAAGACTGGCCCTCATTGGGGAGAGGTGCTTTGGGGTCGTTTGGGCCGTTATTCCCAGAGATAGGATTGTTGGGAACCGATGACTTCACCGCCTCGTTCCAGGGTAAGCTTCCAGGAAGTCACACGGCCATTGCTATTGTATGCTGGGCCGGTGACTTGAAAATTGCTCCAGTTTGAACGGCGGACGTCGGTCACTTCCTGAGTCATGACAAAAGTTTCCAAACCTGTATTGGCTTGGCGGTACTGCATCTTGATTGTCACGGGTTGAGTGCGGTCGGTGACACTCCAAAGGAAGTCATAATATTGGCCAGCGCGTTCACGCTGTTCGGCTGCTGTCACCGCTCCACGAAGACGATATTGGCGTTCGAAGGCCAGAGAGCGGTCCGAAGATCTCACCTGCTCGGTGGGGATCAGATGGAACACTTTTACTTTGGAGATCTTTCCGCCTGGGCCCTCTCCTACATTTGAGCAGGAACTGAGAGCACTAGCGGAGACGAGAATGGAGGCCACCCAAAGGAGGCGCAAGGAGAGGCGAAAGTCAGAAGCCATAGACCAGTGACACTATTGGAACCTCAGGCGCAATGTCAACGCCGCCTTAGGAAAAGAAATTGTGGTCACTCGATTCCGTGGTTTTGAGCCTTGAGCTTCCTTCGAGCAGTGGATTTGAGATTCAGCAATTCCACAAAAACGGAGAATGCCATGGCGAAATAGACGTAGCCTTTGGGAAAGTGAAAGTGGAAGCCTTCCGCCACTAGGGTGGTTCCAATCAACAAGAGGAAGGATAAGGCCAGCATTTTCACTGTCGGGTGCTTGCTGATGAACCGGTTCACCGAACCGGCGAACACCATCATGAAGCCGACCGCAACCATGACGGCGATGACCATGACCATGATGTAGCTGGCCATGCCGACAGCGGTGATGACGGAATCCAGCGAAAAAACGATGTCCAGAAGGGCCACTTGGATCATGATGGCGGTAAAATTAGCCGTTTTGCCCTGACTTTTCAGCTCGCCTTCGACATCGTCTTCGAGTTTGTGGTGAATTTCGCGGGTGCTTTTGGCCAACAGAAACAGGCCACCGCCAATGAGAATCAAGTCTTTCCCGGTCACCGAATGGCCTAATGCAGAGAAAAGAGGAGTGGTGAGCTGCATGACCCAGGTGATGCTGAGCAGAAGCATGATCCGAGTGACCATGGCCAGCGAAAGTCCAATAAATCGCCCGCGTGCCCGGTCCTCCTCTGGTAGTTTGTCGACCAGGATGGAGATGAACACAATGTTGTCGATGCCAAGAACGATCTCGAGCGCGGCGAGGGTCATCAGTGAAACCCACGCTTCGGGCGTCGAAATCCAGGAGAAATCGAAGACATTGATTTCAGCAAGAAACGGCAGAGAAAGTGGCGAGAATTCCATCGCGCGGATTGTCAGTTGGATCGGTCAAACTGCAAGTGATGCATGGAGAAACTTGGAACACGCCATCGGTTGCGCTAAATCTGGGACATGAATCCGTCGCATCCCGCTTCCCCAACCGCTCCGCTAGAGCGCTTGAAGGGCACGGTAGAGAGGGTGACGTTTCACTCTGAAGATACGGGCTACTGCATTTTGAAGGTGTTGCCAGAGGGCCGGACACGTCAGGTGGTGACTGTCATCGGCAACGCGCCTCATGTGGTTCCAGGTGAGCAACTCGATGCAACCGGAACCTGGGAGAGGGCACGGGACTACGGGGATCAGTTCAAGGCCGCAAAACTGACTCTTCAGCGTCCCGATACGCTCGACGGACTGGAACGCTATCTCGGCAGTGGCCTGATCGATGGAGTCGGGCCAGCTTATGCCAAGCGTATCTTGGCCAAGTTTGGCTCGGCGACGCTGGATATCATCGAAAACGAGTCCGTGAAGCTGGAGCAAGTGGAAGGGATTGGTAGCAAACGCCGTCAGGAAATCCGGGCTTCTTGGATGAAGCAAAAGGCAGTGCATGCCATTATGCTTTTCCTTCACCGCCACGGCATCAGTCCGTCCCGGGCGCTGCGCATCTACAAAACCTATGGGGACAGTGCCGAAGGCGTGCTGAAAGCAAATCCGTTCCAACTCGCGGCGGACATCCACGGAGTCGGCTTCAAGACGGCAGATCAAATTGCGATGCAGATCGGCATGGAAAAAGGCGCGCCCCAGCGTTTGAAGGCGGGTGTTTTGCACACTTTGACAGAAGCTGCCGAACGTGGTCATACCTGCCTCCCCAGGGCCATTGTGTTGGAGCATGCGGCGCATCTTTTGGAAGTGGATCAGGCTGCTGTGGCCTTGGTGGTGGATCGTTTGGTTGAAGCCACTGAGCTCACCCCCTTGATCATGGCTGACGCTGCTTTTGTCGCCTTACCGCACCTGCGCGGGGCGGAACAGAGCATTGCTCAGCATTTGAAGGCGCTTGCCTCCTCTGAGGCTGAATCGGAAGTTGCCCATGAGACCATCGAGGGTTCAATCGCTCAAGCGGAGGCCAGTCAAAAACTGACGCTCGCGGACAGTCAAAGACAAGCGGTCAGGGAAGCTATGAGGCAGCGGGTTCTCATCATCACCGGGGGTCCGGGGGTAGGCAAGACGACCTTGGTTCGCACACTTTTGGCGATTCATCAGGCCGCTGGAAGGAAAATCGTTTTGGCTGCCCCTACCGGTAGAGCCGCCCGCCGATTGCAGGAAAGCGCGGGCATTGAAGCCAAGACACTTCATCGCTTGCTGGAGTCTCAGGGGGGTGGGACCTGGGGTCGACATCGCGGGCGTCCTCTGCAGGGAGATGTTTTTGTGTTGGACGAAGTTTCCATGATCGACGCCCCGCTGATGGCTCAGTTCCTTTCGGCCCTTCCTCAAGGAGCCAAGCTGCTGCTGGTGGGCGATGCCGACCAACTCCCAAGTGTCGGTCCCGGCAAGGTGCTGCAGGATGCCATTGCCAGTAGTCAGGTTCCATGTGTGAAGCTTACTGAAATCTTCCGTCAGGCCGCCAGCAGCCGCATCATCACAAGCGCTCACTCGATCAATGGTGGGCAGGTTCCCGATTTGACCCCCCATCGAGACAGCGATTTCTTTTTCTTGGAGGCCACCACCCCCGAAGCCATTGCTGAAACAGTGGTGCAACTCGTCAAAACCCGATTGCCTGCCAAGTATGGGCTGGATTCGATTCAAGACATCCAGGTCCTGACACCAATGAATCGCAACAGTTTGGGAACCCGCGCATTAAATCACGCTCTTCAAGCTGCGCTCAACCCGCCCAACGAATTCAAATACGAGATTGAGCGCTTTGGCACGCCTTTTCGGGTTGGGGACAAGGTGCTTCAAACCCTCAATGATTATGAAAAGGATGTGTTCAACGGTGACCTGGGTGTCATTGCGAGCATGGATTTGGACCCCGTCAAAGTTCACGTTCGCTTCGACGGTGGACGTGAGGTGGCGTATGAACCTGGTGAGCTAGACGCCTTGCAGCCTGCCTATGCCATGACCATCCACAAGAGCCAAGGTAGCGAGTTCCCTTGTGTGATCATTCCTGTGAGCACCCAGCATTTTGTCATGCTCGAACGGAGCCTTATCTACACGGGCATCACGAGAGCCCGCAAACTGGTCGTGCTCGTCGGTGATTCAAAGGCTCTAAAGCTTGCGGTGCAAAAGCAAGAGAGCCGGAAGCGCTGGACCTGCTTGCGAGATCTGCTGCAGCCTGTCTGATCAATAAACGTCACGCCGATAGCGTTTGTCCTTCTTCATTTGCTCCACGTAGGCAGCAGCTTCTTCGCTGGTCTTGCCTCCGTGTGTCTCGATGAGGGAATGCAATGCTTTATCGACATCGACTGCCATGCGCGAGGCATCACCACAGACATAAAACAGAGCTCCCTGCTCAAGCCAGGCCCAAAATTCCGCGCCCGCTTCGATCATCTTGTGCTGCACATAGATCTTCTCTGCTTGATCGCGCGACCATGCGCAATCAAGCCGACTCAAGGTGCCGTCAGCCAGATAGGCGTCGAATTCTTCTTTGTAAAAGGAGCAACTCTTACTGCTGACCTCGCCGAAAAACAGCCACGCTTTGCCTCTGGCGTTGGTGGCCTTGCGCTCTTGAAGGAAGGCGCGGAATGGAGCAATCCCCGTCCCCGGACCGCACATGATGACAGGCGTTTCTTCCTCCGGTTCAGGTAGGCGAAAGCCCTTGCCTGGATTGACAAAAACCGGGATGGCGATGCTGGAATCGATTCGCGACAGAAAGGTCGAGGCCACTCCTCCGCGTTCGCGCCCATGGCTGGTGAAGCGCACTGTCGCCACCGTCAGATGCACTTCCTCGCCCACTGCTTTTTGGCTCGAAGAAATCGAGTAGAGACGAATGTTCAGCTTCTTGAGAACGCCACAAAACTCTTGTGGCTCAAACTTGGCGGTTGGGTTCTCCAAAAGCAAATCAATCACAAACCGACCCCAAAGATAACTTTTCAGCTCCTCTTTCTTCTCCGGATCCAGCAGTGGTGCCAACACGGACTCGCCACCCGTTTTCTCAATGATGGCAGCCATCAGCTTTTTATCGGGCTCGGTAATCAAGTAGTACTCCGTCAGCATCTGACGGATCGGAGCTTCACCACCTTTTGGGTGGGTCACGACTTCATCCCCTGTAAAACCCAGCGCCGCTAGCGTGTCGATGACCAAAATCGGGTCATTGGTTCCAAGAACGGCCAAACTGTCGCCAGGGAGGTACTCCAAGCCGGATCCGGACAAATCGATCTCGTAATGCCGCGTGTTTTTTGGCGCCTCCTGTGTCGACAGATCATACGCTTGCTTCAGGTGCGCGATGAACGGGTTCTTGACGTTATAGACCGGTTTTCCAGGGACAGGGGTGCTCATGAGTGTCAAAAAAGGGTCGGCAAAATAGGGGTTGGACAGTGGATGTCAACTTGGCGGGCCTTTCCTGAGGAGCAAGAGCCGTGCCGGAACCTCGCTTCGTCGTCACCAAGCGAATGACAAGGCTGAATGCTTATTTGATCTCTTTGGCTTCCGCATCACCCAACTTCAACATCGGCTTAGTCCCTTCCGCCGTGACTTCGAGGCCAACCCAGTGGCCCGCGATAGCATGCGCTGGAAAGCCACAGGCAAAGGCATACTCGCCCTCTTCATCAGCCGTGAAGGTGAATGTCGCTTTCGACACGGCAATGCCTTGAATATGCTTTTCGACCGCGCCACCCTCAAACCAGGGCTCGGCCACTTGAAGCTTTTTAGTGTCCGCCTGCTCGATCACAATAGCACTGTGTGGCACCGGGCTGGGATTGATGAACTCCACCTCAACAGTCCATCCCACTGGCACGAACCAGGTCGCGGCGCCTTTAGAGTATCCGTTGAAATTCATCCCGTGATTGTCGTCTGAAAAGGTGGCAATCAGGACCACTTTCACAGTCTTGGGTTTGTCTCCCAATTTCATGAAGTCCGCCTCAGTGATGCCCTCATACAACTCTTTCTTCAGCCCGGGAACCGAGCCATGTGCGGCGTGTGCTGCATGAGGATCTGTCGCGGGCTTCACCTCTTGGGCGGAAAGATTCGCAGCAAGGAGACTGGATGACAGGAAGAACGATAGAAGGCGGATTGGCATGATCAAGGAGGCTCTATACGCTATTTGGCTCGATTTTCTACCTTCGGGCCAGCATTTCGCTGCTCTTTCTCCTTCAATCGTCGGACGTTACTTGGTCATCGTTTCCTCTGCCAACACCAGCACAAAGAGCAGTTGGCCATCGCGCCACTTCGGACCAGAGATAAAGAGCGGGCTCTTAGGACGCAAGAGGGCGTCGGTCTTTAGCAGCACTTGCTCCTGTCGCCAAAACTGCAAATGCAGGTGCACCCCTCCCCCGGCATCTGGCCCCTTGGAGTCGACTTTCAAAAACAAATCCACCGAAGGCACCACCCACGACTCATATTCGCGAAAAACGTCCTGCGTGTGCTGTCCAACAACCTCGAAGTGTGTCCACGGAAAGACTTTGGCCAACTTTTGATCCATATCCGGTAGGAACTTCGACGGCTCTGACTTCACGCCGGTCAGTTTTTCAGCCGAGTCCGTGGCATAAACCAACGCCCCCCAAACCTTGCCATCCGTGGCGGGTCGTGCGGCCGGACTTGCTGGCGGTGGCACTGGCTGCGCCGACAGCCAGGGCGTGCCGCCTGCAACAAGCCCAACCACAACCAAGATGAGAAGAGAGCGATTCATGGGAGTCTAACTGCGCGGCACCCAAAGACGGGGTTGATTCTGCGCATCGCGCGTCATGACCACCTCAACCTCTCCTGAAGGACCCGAAAAAACCGTACTCATTGAGGCGGGATCGGTCAGCCCACTGTCCAAATGCCAGCCCACCACCTTGCGGTTCGCCGGCAATTCTTCCAAGCCCTCCAGCATCAAGACAGTCGCTTCGGCCGCCTCAGAATGAAACGCATTCACCACCACTTTAGGGTTCGGCGCATACGTGCTCATCACGAGTGTGTTCGACTCAGAATTCGGTGCCCTATCTTGCCAGACGGCCAAAAGGGCGACCACCACCGCTGCGGCACCGATCAGCCAAGGTGTTCGAAGCCACCCCAACCAAGGACTCGCCGCCACGGGCGCGGACCGACGCTCTTCAGCCTCAAT
>CANETF010000110.1 GCA_947440575.1 Verrucomicrobiaceae bacterium | reverse complement strand
CAACCGCAACGCATACCCGCCCCATCCCTGTCCACCCACCGTCCGCTCCAAATCACTCCGCCCCCGCCACAGCGTCAAAAGCGCCAGCCCCAGCCGCGGCAGCATCACCCCCAAACACAGCGTCCCCGCATACAACTTCAACCACGGCAGCGCCTTCCCCGGCACCGGCTCCAACCCCTCCCCGCGCCGCATCCCCTCCAGCTCCGCCACCGGCACCTCAGGCCCAAACACCGCCGCCGCAGGCGCAAATAACCCTCCCAAAAAAGCCTCCGCATCCGCCCCATCCAAAATCGTGCTCTCCCACACCACCCGATATTCCCTCGACCACCCCGCCGCAAACAACGCCACCATCGACCCCAGTGCCACCAGCGCCGCCCCCACATGCAGCCACGCCCGCACCCGCCTCGCCAGCAACCGCCTCCCGGTCTCCCCCGTCAGCGACGCAAACGCCTCCGCCACCTGCTCCACCTCCACATCGCCTCCCTCACTCCTCTTCCGCCAAATCCCCACTCGCCCCGCCCCTCGACTCGGCCAAAACTCCATCACCACCGCCCCCAGCATCACCACCGCATTCCACACCAGCAACCCCACCAACGGCAGCGCCAGCAAATTCAACTCCCGCTCATTGCCCAACCGCGTCATCCCAAACCCCAGCACCAACGCCCCCACGCCACCCGCCCACAACACCCACCCCGGAATCACCGGCAAACGCACCGTCGCCAACAGACGCAACATCGGCCCCTTCGCCACACCTAGCGACAAATCATCCAACCGCCTCGCCCGCCGCACCAAAAACGCCTCCACTTCCCCTTCCAACCCCACCGGCGTCACCTTCTGCGACTCCAACTCACCCCGACTCGCCATCGTCGCCTCCATCGCCACTGCCTGCGCCAAAAACACCCCCTTCTCATCCACACTCTCCACCGACCGCCAAAAACAACACCGTTCCCATTCGTCAATCGTCATCACGCCATCAGCCTCCTCAAAATTTCACTCACCCATGCTTGAACCGCAGGTCCTTGATGCCCACATGCCCCAGCTTCTCCCGCAACCGCGCCAAAATCCGCGGCTTTTCCATCATCAACGCATGATGCACCGCCGGTTGCATCAACCTCACCATCAACACCCCGCGCACCACCGAATCCGGCTGCGTCTGCCCAAACAAATACTCGCCCACAATCTCACGCCACACCTCCAGCACCTCCTCCAACTGCGCCCGCTCCGCCAACCCCGCCTGCTTCAAAATCCCCGCAATCAAATCCCCCGCCTGCCGTGTCGGCACATTCACCAGCGACGGCTCCGGCGCCCCTCGCCAAGCCGAAATCAACGCATGTCGCGCCCATTGGTGCCGGGTAGGTTTCGCTGCGGACATATCGAAAACAAGTTCGCCCCCACGTTGCACCCGCCATCCTCCCCACGCCACCGAAATCCCCGACTCGTAGGCGCATTCGCCAGAAAGCGTACCCGAGCACGAATCCCAAAAGACTCCTACCCTACGCCAGAACCCGATCAATCAGCGACCCAGCACCAACGCCAAGCCGCCAACCCATCACTCCCCGTCCGAGCCAATCGCTTCCACCGGACAACCCGCCAGCGCCTCTTCACAAAGCGCGCGCTCCTCGTCCGTCTCAGGCTGCTTGAACACAAACGAGTGTCCCCCGTCATCGTCACGGGTGAAATTCGCTGGCGCCGTCTCACGGCAAAGATCGCAATCAATGCATTGATCGTCCACGTAATACTCGCCGTTCGTGTTCTGAGAATACTTGTTTGAAGCGTCTGCCATGATGAATCTGAGGTTTGTTTTTCTTGGGGAAGCAAGAATAGTGCCCGGTCTATCGGTTGCAATGAGAAATTGCCCCGCTTAGTTCATCTTCCCCCGTCCCACCAGCCAAAAAAAATTTTCCCCCACCTTCAACCCATGACCCCCACTCCCTTCCCCTCCCCCTCCGAATCCACCTCCCCCGCCGCCCTCATCGCTGAAGAAGGCTGGTTCGTCCAACACCTCTTCTACCACATCGACCACGGCTTCTGGGCCGCCCTCACCCAGGACGAAAAACGCCAGCGCCTCACCCGTCTCACCCAGACCCTCCAAACCATCCGCGCCCACGCCAAAACCCAGCTCCTCACCCTCAGCGTCCTCACTCCCAAAGCTGACCTCGGCTTCATGCTCGTCACCGCTGACCTCCACGACGCCAACCGCTTCGAAAAACAACTCGCCCTCTGCCTCGGTCCCGATGTCCTCAGCCCCACCTACAGCTACCTCTCTATGACCGAGTGGACCGAATACTCCGAAAAAGAAGAAGACGCCTCCGCTCGCATCGCCCGCACCGAAAATCTCGAAGTCGGCTCCGACGCCCACTCCGCCCGGCTGGACGAATGGCGCTCCCACATGAAAAAGTACTACAACGACCGCCTCTATCCCAACCTCGCCGATTGGCCGGTCGTCTGCTTCTACCCCATGAACAAACACCGCAACGTCGGCGCCAACTGGTGGGCGCTCGACTTTGACAAACGCCGCGAACTCATGGGCAGCCACGCCCGCACCGGCCGCAAATACGCCGGCAAAGTCCGCCAGCTCGTCACCGGCTCCACCGGCCTCGACACCCACGAATGGAGCGTCACCCTCTTCGCCCACGACCTCTTCCAAATCAAAAGCATCATCTACGAAATGCGCTTCGACGAGGTCTCCGCCGTTTACGCCGAGTTCGGCGACTTCTACATCGCCCTCCAACTCCCCATCCCTGACCTCCTCGAACGCCTCCAACTCACCTAACCCTCGCTCCCCAAAAGTACCACGCCTGTCCCAGGCGTGTCCCCCTCAGCCTCACTGATCACCGACCCCCCGCCTCGCCCTTGCACTCCCCATAAAGCCACGCCACACTCCCGCCCGCCCGCACCCATGATCGAAGAGCTCTACCACTACCTCTACCACCTCACCCCTGACGGCGGTATCCCTTTGAAAGGGACGGGCATCCTCCTCGGTCTCATCCTCCTCGCCGGTCATCTCTGGGCTTACCTGAAACCCGCCCAAACCCAGGCCTTCCTCCGCGACTTCCCCCGCAACTACGCCTGGGGCGTCATCCTCCTCTCCATCTGCTTCTTCTGGGGCATGATGATCATCCAACACATGGACATGGGCGAGTTCTTCCACCTCCGCCGCTGGTTCCTCATCATCGTCCCTGCCGGTTTCGTCGGCGTCCTCTTTTATGTTCGCGAGTTCATCTCCGTTCGTGCCCTCGGCTCCCTCATGCTCCTCGCCGCCGGCCCCATGCTCTGCGCCGCCTTCCTCCAGCCCCAACTCAGCCGCCTCCTCATCCCCATCCTCGCCTACGCCTGGATCATCGTCGGCATGTTCTTTGTCGGCATGCCCTTCCTCATGCGCGACGCCATCACCTGGGTCACCGCCAATCCCGCTCGCTGGAATCTCGCCTCCATCTCCGGCATCATCTACGGCGTCCTCCTCCTCATCGCCGCCCTCCTCTTCTACTAGTCCCATCCCATGGCCGCACCGCGTGTCCTAGTCATCCGTGGCGGTGCCATCGGTGACTTCATCCTCACCCTGCCCGCCATCCGCCTTCTCAAAGAAGGCATCCCCAACTGCCACCTCGAAGTCCTCGGCTACCCCGGCATCGCCGACCTCGCCCTCACCGCCGGCCTCGCCGACCACACCCGCAGCCTCGGCCACCGCCACTTTGCGCCCCTCTTCGCCCCGGGCGCCCCCGTCCAACCCGAAATCGCTGACTACCTCGCCTCCTTCAACCTCGTCGTCAGCTACCTCTTTGACCCCGACGGCTACTTCCGCGGCAACCTCGAACGCCTCGGCGTCAAAACCCTCATCGAGTGCCCCCACCGCATCCTCCCAGGCCACGGACCCGCCGCCACCCAACTCGCACGCCCCCTCGAAAAACTCGCTCTCTTCCTCGATCATCCCGCCCCCCACTTCCCCGCTCCCCCGGACCTTCCCGCCCCCGCCACCCCCACCCACTTCATCCTCCATCCCGGCAGCGGCTCCACCCAAAAAGCCTGGCACCTCGAAAACTGGCTCTCCGTCCTCCAATCCCTCGCCCAAACCCAACCCCTCCACATCGCCCTGATCACCGGCGAAGCCGAAGCCGATCGCGGCCTCCTCCCCTCCCTCAAAAACCCCGCCCTCCCCAACCTCACCTTCGAATCCTGGCACCAAATCCCCCTCCCAGACCTCGTCCCCCGCCTCCAATCCCTCGCCCACTCCGGCACCCGCTTCCTCGGCCACGACAGCGGCATCAGCCACCTCGCCGCCGCCTGCGGCCTCCCCTGCACCCTCCTCTTCGGCCCCACCGACCCCACCCTCTGGGCCCCTCAAAACCCAAACGTCACCCTCCTCACCTCCCCCACCGACAATCTCAACGACCTCCCCCCAAAAACCGTCCTCACCACCCTCCAAAACCCCTAACCAAAACCAACCGAGAACTGCGAACCGAGAACCGCGAACTCAGTCCATGTGCACCAAAATCTCCCGCGGCTTCGCCCCCTCCTGCGGCCCAATGATCCCCCGATCCTCCAAAATATCAATCATCCGCGCCGCCCGCCCGTAACCCAGCCTCAACCGACGCTGTAACAGCGATGTCGAAGCCTTCTTCTCCTGCCGGATCACCTCCAAACAATCCTCCAGCAGCGATTCCTCCTCCTCATCCATCGCCTCGCCACCACCCTCGCCCTCAAAGTCCCCCGTGATCTCGTTCACCGGCACATCAAAGATCGGTTTCCCCTGATCCACACACCGCTGCACCACCGAGTGAATCTCCTCATCCGTCACCAGCGCCCCCTGTGACCGAATCGGCTGAGCCCCCCCGGGCGGCACATAAAGCATGTCCCCCTTGCCCACCAAATTCTCCGCTCCCTTGCGATCCAAAATCACCCGACTATCCAGCGCCGACGCCACCTGAAACGCGATCCGTGTCGGAATGTTCGCCTTGATCACCCCCGTGATGACATCCGCCCGTGGCGTCTGCGTCGCCACAATCAGGTGAATCCCCGCCGCCCGCGCCATCTGCGTGATCCGCGCAATCGCCCCTTCAATGTCCGCCGGCGCCGTCTGCATCAAATCCGCCAACTCATCAATGATCACCACAATGTAAGGCAGCGTGTCCGGAATCACCAACTCCTGCTTCCTCGGTGGCGGCGGCGTCGCATCGCTCGACCAGTCATGCCCCACCCGTGCCACTTCCCCATCCTCATCCGGCGGGAACCCCAACTCACTGTCCAGCCCCGCAAACGCCAGCGCCACCCGCGGATCATCCCGCTCATCCTTCGCCTCCACCACCACCTCAGCCATCTTCTTCGCCGGCGCCTTGCCATTCTTACCCGCCTTCAGCTTGTCCGCCTCCACCTTCTCCGCCTTCCGCCGATTCCTCGAATTGAATGTCTCAAAATTCCGGCACGCCTCCTGCGCAAAAATCTGGTACCGATTCTCCATCTCCTTCACCACCCACCGCAGCGCCAGCAGCGCCTTCTTCGGATCCGTCACTACCGGCAGCGCCAAATGCGGCAGCTCCGCATAGTTCTGCATCTCCACCACTTTCGGATCGATCAAGATAAACCGCAGTTCATCCGGCGCAAAACGGCACAGCAAGCTCGTCACGATCCCGTTGATGCACACACTCTTCCCGCTCCCCGTCGCCCCCGCCACCAGCAGGTGCGGCATCGCCGCCAAATCCCCGATGATCGTCTTCCCATACACATCCTTGCCCAGCGCAATCGGCAGCTTCGCCTTCCCATTCTGAAAAATGTCATCCTCCAGCAGCTCCCGGATCGGCACAATCACCTTGTCCTTGTTCGCCACTTCAATCCCCACCGTGTCCTTCCCCGGAATCGGCGCCAAAATGTTGATCCGCTCCGCCCGTGTCGCCCGCGCCAAATCCGCATCCAAATTCGCAATCCGACTCACCCGCAACCCATCCGCCGGCCGCACCTCATACCGTGTGATCGATGGCCCCCGCGTGATGTCACCCGGCTCCACCGTGATCCCAAAACTCGACAGCGTCCGCACGATCGTCGCCTGAATCGCCAGCAATTCCCCCTTGTCCGCCGGCTTCACATCCTCCTCCGGCCAGTTAAGAAGCTCCAATTCCGGCAGCTCGTAGTTCTTGAACCGCACCGTCAAATTCCCCAGACTCCCATGCGGCGCCTGCTCGATCTTCTGCGCCCGCTTCTTCCCCCACACCTCCGCCAACTTCGGCTTGTCCTCATCCGTCCCATGCTGCCGTCGCTCGGACGAATCAATGATCTTCGGTGCCGGCGGCGCAAACTTCAGCGGCAACTCCATGTTCGAAAGCGGCAGCGCCGGGATCGGCGCCTCCTCGGTCACGTCCCCCTCATCCACCTTCCGCTTCCGCCTCGCCTTCATCGGCGCCGCAGCCTCCATCGGCACCTCCGCCAGCTTTGCCGCCGCCGCCAGCTCACGCCTCACGCGCCACCGCTCCATCCAACTCCTCACCTCCACCTTCAACTCCTCCAGCAACCTCACCGGATGAATGTTCGTCACCATGAAAAACCCCATCACATACACCATCCCCAGCATCAGCGTCGCCCCCACCCGACCCAGCAACGCCCCAAACAACGTCTCCCCCACCAATCGACCCAACCCGCCACCACCCCCATGCGGCAAATGACCGTCCTCCCACTCAAACAAATGATTCACCGTCATCAAAGCCGTCCCACTGATCAATAGCAGCACCACCCCCAGCCACGTCACCCGCGTGATCTTCATCCCCGATGCCAGCTTGCAGACCCCCAACCACGTCAGCGAAATCGGCAAAATGTACGCCCCCAGCCCCATCAAAAACAGCGAATACCCCGCCACAATCGCCCCCACCTGCCCAATGAAATTGTGCGTCACCGCATTCGTCTCATCACTCAAAACCAAATGCGCCCAACCCGGCAAATCCCCCGGATCATAAGACATCAACGCCAAGAAAAACATCGCCGACACCATCAGCAGGGCAATGCCATAGGCATCATCCCACGGACTGTCGGATTGATCAGTGGACCGGGAGCGTTCAGGACGGGCGCGCTTCATGAGTGAAAGACCAACAAAAAGAGAAAAGTGAACAGAGCTATTAAAAATACCAAAATATCAGGAAAGCTCAATCACATTCCTCCCCCCACCGCATTTTAGACGGTCTCTCGAAAATACGACCCTTTTGATGCGGCGAGCGCAGCCACCTCCCACCGACAAACCACATAGTAAGTCCGGAACCTTAGACCTCGTCCCCCATCAACCCCTTCAAGAGTTCACCCCCACCCTCAGACCGGATACTTCGCCAACAACTCCCCCACCTTGCTCACATCCACCTTCTCGTGGAAATCATCCTCCACCATGCACACCGGTCCAAATCCACACGACGCCAAACACTCCGCAAACTCAATGCTGTACTTCCCATCCGCACTCACCGAAATCGGATGATGATGATCCGCATGGGACCGGTCAATCTTCGTCGCCGCGCACAGCGCATCCATCAGCTCGTAACTCCCCGCCATCGCGCACGACAACGTCCGGCACACCCGAATGTGATACTTCCCCGGCGCGTTCTGCCGGAAACCCGGATAAAATGTCACCACCTCCAGCACCTGAATCGGCTCCAAACCCAGCTTCGCCGCCACCCAATTCACCGCCTCATCCTGGATGTAGCGGAACTCGTGTTGAATCAGATGCAGCAACGGCAACACCGCACTGCGCTTCGAAACCGGGTAATGCGTGATTACCTCGTCTATCTTTTTTTCTAGCTCGGAAGAAACTTCAAACGCCATGATGCGGGTAAACGATAAGGTCAGTAGGTTCAGCGGGCGATCAACGGTCGCACTCGCCCATCACAAAATCCAGGCTCCCCAGGATGGATGGAATATCACTCAGCATCGCCCCTTTCAGAAGCTTCGGCAGAATGCACAGGTTAATGAAGCTCGGGCTCCGAATCTTTAAGCGGAACGGCACCCCGCCGCCCTTGCTGCAAATGTAAAAACCCAGCTCGCCCTTCGGGTTCTCAGCCCCAAAGTACACCTCTCCCGGCGGCGCATCGATCCCCTGTGTCGCAATGATGAAATGGTGAATCAACTCCTCCATCTTCATCATCACCCCCTCCTTCTTCGGCAGCAAACCCTTCGCCTCAGCCACATTGATCGGCCCACCCGGCATCGTCTTCAGCACCTGCCTCAAAATCCGCACACTCTGCCTCAACTCCTCCATCCGCACCAGATAGCGATCATAACAATCCCCCTTCAACCCAATCGGAATGTCAAAATCGTACTTCTCGTAACCCAGATAAGGATGCGCCTTCCGCATGTCAAACTCCACCCCGGAAGCCCGCAAATTCGGCCCCGTCATCCCGTACGCAATCGCATCCTCCTTCGAAATGATCCCCACATCCTGCGTCCGCCCGATGAAAATCGCATTCTTCGAAAGCAGCTTCTCCGTCTCATCAATCACCGGCTCCAACTCATTCAAAAACTTCGTCAGCGCCTCCACAAAACCCGGTGGCAAATCCCGGATCTGCCCCCCCACCCGCGTGTAACTCGTCGTGAACCGCGCCCCCGTGAGCTGCTCGCACATGTTGTAAATCTTCTCCCGCTCGTTGAACGTGTAAAGAAACACCGTCATCGCCCCCACATCCATCGCAAACACCCCCACCCCCAGCAAGTGCGCCGAAATCCGCGCCATCTCACAACACAAAACCCGCAACGCCTGTCCCCGCTCCGGCAACTCCCACCCCATCAGCTTCTCCACCGCGCACGCATACGCCACATTGTTCGCCAGCGGCGCCAGATAATCCAACCTGTCCGTGTACGGCACGAACTGATTGTAATGCATGCTCTCCGCGATCTTCTCGTCGCCCCGATGCAGATACCCCACATCCGGATCCGCCTTGTCGATCACCTCCCCGTCCAATTCCAAGACCAAACGCAGCACCCCGTGGGTTGCCGGATGCGATGGCCCCATGTTCAACACCAACTTCTCACCCACCAAATCCGTCGTCGTCTCCTCAAGCGCTTCGAGCTGTCGCGCCGCCTTCGTGGCAGTGTCCGGGGCTTCGAATTCGCGGGTAACAGTAGGCATAAGAGCAGATTTACGACTATTCTACGCCCCCCAAGAAGCGGCAACACGAATTTGTGAAAAATTTCACAAGCTCCCCTCTCCCAATTCCCCACCCTCCCATCATCCCTATTTACCACAACCCAAATCCCCCTATATTCCCCCCACTCTTCAATAACCCTCCGCCCTCCGCAATCTTTCGCTCCCCTCTGCGCCTCCCCCTCTCTGCGTCTCTGCGTGCCCCGCAATCCTCAATCCGCAATCCAAATGCCCCCCCGCCTCCTCAGCCTCCTCCTCGCTCTCACCCTCCCCGCTCTGGCTGAGCCTCCCCTCACCTACGTCAACGACACCACCCGCGCCCTCGACGACACCACCCAACGCACTCTCGAACAAGAACTCACCCAGTTCCATCGCGACACCGGCGTCCTCCTCACCGTCCAGGCCGTCTCCTACCTCGACCCCGGCGTCACCATGCGCACCGCCGCCCGCCAGGCCCGCCTCGCCACCGCCTCCTCCGGCCCCGTCGCTATCATCATGGTCGACCGCGGCAAAAACGGCCTCGGCATCTCCCACTCCCCCGAACTCTGGCAGCGCTACCCCCTCCCCGACATGGTCGAAGTCCTCCGCCACTCCCTCAGCGAAGCCTCCGACGAAA
The DNA here is from genome assembly GCA_947440575.1 of Verrucomicrobiaceae bacterium. Classification (GTDB taxonomy): domain Bacteria; phylum Verrucomicrobiota; class Verrucomicrobiia; order Verrucomicrobiales; family Verrucomicrobiaceae; genus JAGRPD01. Next base: position 4,774 of record CANETF010000110.1, on the reverse strand, counting down.
CCCTCCCCAGCCAGGAAAAACTCCTCGCCACCGCCCGCCTCTGGATGGCCGAAGTCCGCGCCCTCGAGTCCCAACGCCAACTCAGCCTCGCCCCCTTCCAAAAAAAGGAAACCCCGCTCCTCCTCGGCTTCCTCTCCATCCTCGCCCTCGGCGGCATCACCGGCCTCCGGCTCGCCACCCAAAAACGCTTCCGCGTCGGCCTCCAAAATCAGCGATTCCACTTCCCCGACATCGTCATCGGCCAAAGACTCGGCGCCCCCCACGGAGCCCGCGTCATCCTACCAGAGGAGCCTTGACGGCGAATGGGCCGCTTCCAATCGCGGAGTTCGGGATGAACCCGGATTCCGAAGTTCGAGGCGCTTGGGAGGCGCAGAGGCTTGGTCGCTCAAGGCTTTCCGGTCCGCAGCGGCTGCATCTTGTTTGATGCTGCCCGAGGAGCGGGAAGCATTGAGACGCCAATGCTCAAGCCTATCAGGTGCCTCCAACTTCGGAGTTCGGGTTGAAATGAAGTCACCTCGCACTCCCCGCCAGCGCCTTCTTCACCGCCGCGATCAAAGCCGCATCATCCGGCTCCGTGCCCGAGTCAAAACGCGCCACCACCGTGCCATCCTTGCCCACCACGAACTTCTCAAAGTTCCATCCCACATCCCCACCCTCAGCCGTCAGCGCCTCAAACAACGGGTGCTTCCCCGCCCCCTTGATGACCACCTTCTCCGTCAAAGGAAACGACGCCTGATACCCCGTGGCACACGCCTTAATCTCCGCCGCCCCACCCGGTTCCTGCCCGCCAAAATCATTGCACGGCACCCCCAACACCACCAACCCCTCACTCGCAAACGCCTCCTGCAGCTTCTGCAATACCGCATACTGCCCCGTGTAACCACACTGCGACGCCACATTCACAATCACCAGCGCCTTCCCCTCATGCGCCTTCAGCGCCCCCTCCTGGCCATCCAGTGTCGCAATCGAAATCGAATGAATCGGGTCAGCAGCCATCGCCCCCAACGTCAAGCACCCCACCAAACCAGCAACCATCAAAAACGTCTTTTTCATCCCCTTAAAACGCCCCCCACCTCAAAAAAGTTGCGCCCCACCACTTCCCCTCCCTGCCACTGCCCAATCCGCAATCCGCAATCCGCAATCCGCATGCCCCTACCACTCCTCTTCCTCACCTTCCTCCTTCACCTCTTCCTCCACCTCCGGCACATACCCCAAATCCTTCAAAATCTGGTCCACCTGCTCCACAAACTTGAACGGCACCCGCTTCCGCTGATACTTCCGAAACAACACATCCCGCAACTCCAAAAACTCCGGAATCCCCGGATTCTCAATCGGCTGCCACCTCTCCACTTCCGGCACCAAAAACGAAAACTTCCAGTCCCGCCAGTCCCAGCGCGCCCGCTTGTAAATCTTCCCCCCACCCTCTTCCTTCGTCCGATTCTCGTGCCACTCGTGCGGCTGATGTTTGTGCATAAGGTTGTATAAAGAAGAATCGAACCCGCCGCCATCTGAACTTTGAGTGGCAACCCCTCAGAATGAGGTAAAATCCCCCCTGTGCAAGTCTCCAACCGTCCGATTGTCAGTCACGACCTCCTCAAGCTCACCCTCTACGTGGTCGCAGTCCTCCTCGGCGGTGCCCTCCTGAGTCCCTGGCTCGTCAGTGGCGGCCAGTGGCTATTGGCCACTTTCAACCCCTCCCAAACCGAGCCCCCATCCGGCCTGCTCAAAGAAATCCATAAAGCCGACTTCTCCCGCTACTTCTCTCGCGCCACCCAGATCTGCGCCGTCCTCCTCCTCTTCCCCCTCATCCGCTCCACCGGCCTCAGTCGCTCCCTCATCCCCTCCTGGACCCCCGCCCGCACCGGCCTCACCCACTACCTCCTCGGCTTCGCCCTCGCCGCCAGCCTCCTCCTCGCCCTCGGCTGGGCCTTCTGTCAAAACACCATCTATCGCCTCCGACCCGACCCCGCCTGGACCGCCTTCACCCCCCCCCTCACCGCCGCCCTCGGCGCCGGCATCCTCGAGGAACTCTTCTTCCGCGGCGCCATCCTCGGCCTCCTCCTCCGCACCCTCCGCCCCCTCCCCGCCCTCCTCTTCTCCTCCGCCCTCTTCGCCTTCGTCCACTTCCTCCGCCCCCCCGAAACCTGGTCCCTCCCTCTCAACGAAGTCACCTGGACCTCCGGCTTCCAAGCCCTCAGCGCCATCCTCGCCACCTTCAAAAACACCGACTTCCTCCTCGCCGAATTCGCCACCCTCTTCGCCGTCGGCTGCGTCCTCGCCGCCGCCCGACTCCGCACCGGCCAGCTCTGGGCCTCCATGGGACTCCACGGCGGCTGGGTCTTCGGTCTCAAATACTTCAGCGCCCTCACCCTCGGCTCCAAAGCCCTCCGCGCCGGCGATCACCTCCCCTGGATCGGTCTCAACCTCAAAATCGGCCTCGCCCCCCTCCTCGTCATCACCCTCACCGGCCTCATCACCCTCCGCCTCCTCCCTCGCACCCAAAATTCCCCTGAAAACGTACTCAAATAAACCTCCTCCACCATGACCCAAGATCAACGCGAAGCCGTCATCGACCTCTTGCTCCTCTCCATCTATTCGGACTCACACATCTCGCTGACCGAAGAAGAAGCCCTCGAGCGCACCATCGCCGAACTCGGTTGGGACTCGACCTATCCCAAAGACCTCTTCATTCAAACCGCCGCCCCCCGCGCCCGCGCCGCATCCGACTCCAACGAAACCACCAAAGCCTTCATCTTTGATCGCGCCGCGCGTTTCACCACCTCGCCCGCCCAGTTCCAGGCCTACAACTTCGTCCACCAAGTCCTCTCCCCCGACGGCGTCGTCGCCCCCGAACGCGGCTTCCTCTCCCTCCTCAGCAACGCCTTCCCCCCCGCTTCACCCTGATTCAAGCCGCATCCCCCTCCCGTCAGGTTCGGCTGGCATTTGATTAGCAGAGGTGTAATATCAAGTCTCCCGACTATGAAAAAAGCCCTGCCCGCCCTACTCCTCGCGTGCGTCGTCATCTTCATCGGCTGCCGCTCCGGAACCGGCAACCGCTACGGCTCAGGCCCCGCCTCCGCCCCCTGGCAGTCCCGCTACAACGACAAACTCCTCGGCCCCGTCACCCCGGACCAACTCCTCCGCGAGGTCAACCTCCGCCCCGACCTCATCCGCGCCGGCAGCGTCGGCCGCTCCTGGTTCCGGCCCATGAAGCCCCGCTACATCACCATCCACAGCACCCAAAACTACACCGGCAACGCCTACAACCACGCCCTCGCCCTCAAACGCGGCGCCCTCCGCGCCACCAAACGCAAAGGCGGCAACCGCATCGGCTACCTCACCTGGCACTTCACCGTCCAGGACAACGTCGCCATCCAGCACCTCCCCTGCCGCGAACAAGGCGAGCACGCCGACTTCGACGGCCCCGGCAACAACTACTCCATCGGCATCGAAATGTGCGAGCACAAAGGCAACGACCTCGCCCTCACCATCGACAAAACCGCCCGCCTCGCCGCCTACATCTCCTACGTCTACCAGATCCCCCTCAGCAACGTCGTCCCCCACTACCACTGGCCCCGCGCCGGCGCCAGCCCCCCCAACAAAAACTGCCCCCACTTCCTCATGGAAAACGGCCGCCCAGGCTCCCGCTGGCGCTGGTTCCTCGGCCGCGTCCAACTCCACTACAAACGCATCCAGACCGGCCAGGCCCGCTCCCTCGGATGAAATCCACCACGCTCGCTCTGATCCTCGCGCTCGCCTCAGCGACCGCCGCCGACCTCTCCCAAGCCGTCGCCGAAAAACCCGCCAACTCTGAGCAACTCGCCCTCCTCACCGACAAACGCATCAAAGAAAGCTCCGGCCTCGCCCCCAGCCTCCGCACCCCCGACCTCCTCTGGACCCTCAACGACTCCGGCGGCCCCACCACCCTCTACGCCCTCACCACCCAGGGCCAAACCCTCGGCGAAATCAAAGTCAACAACGCCGAAAACGTCGACTGGGAAGACCTCGCTTCCGGCCCCAACGCCGAAGGCCAACCCACCCTCTTCATCGCCGACATCGGCGACAACAAAAAAGCCCGCCCCTCCATCCAAATCTACGAAATCCCCGAACCCGAAATCACCCCCAACGCCAAACCCAAAAAAATCCCCCCCACCCGCACCTGGAACCTCCGCTACCCCGACGGCCCCGCCAACGCCGAAACCCTCCTCGCCCACCCCAAAACCGGCCGCCTCCACATCCTCACCAAAACACTCCTCGGCACCGCCACCCTCTACAGCGTCCCCGCCACCCACCAGCCCGACACCGTCCAGGTCCTCGAAAAAATCACCACCCTCAACTTCCCCCTCCTCAACAAAACCGGCAAACGCCCCATCGACAACCTCATGACCACCGGCGGCTCCCTCTCCAGCGACGCCAACCGCCTCGTCATCGCCACCTACAACAGCCTCTACGAGTGGACCCTCCCCGACGGCCAACTCACCGCCCAAGCCCTCGATGCCACCCCCATCCGCATCGACCCACCCCTCACCCGCCAAATGGAAGCCGTCTGCTACCAGCCCAACACCTACCACCTCCTCTTCACCAGCGAAGACCTCCCCACCCCCCTCTACCGCCTCCAAAGAAACTAACCCCCAACCAAACAAAGAACCGAGAACCGAGAACCGAGAACCGAGAACAGAAAACCGTCCCCAAAAAACCCCTTGGTCTCCCCCCCCAATTGCACGAACTTCCCCCGTGTCCCAGCCTGACCTCTCCAAAACTCACCCGCCCCGCT
>CANETF010000109.1 GCA_947440575.1 Verrucomicrobiaceae bacterium | reverse complement strand
GGTGGCCTTTTTGATCTCGCGGACTTTGCGCAGAATGACATCCAGCACGACGCCATCCACGGCGCTGTCCTTGGAGAAGAGGAGGTAAGCTTTCACCTCCTTGGCCCGCTGACCGAATCGGTCCACGCGTCCTTCACGTTGCTCGAGGCGATTCGGGTTCCATGGCAGATCGTAATGGAGCACGGCAGTGAAGTGCTCGTGGAGGTTGATGCCTTCAGAGAGGCAGTCGGTGGCGATTAGGATGCGCTGAGGATAGCCGCCCATGGCCGCGATGCGGTCACGCCGAATTTCGTCAGGATCTTCGGAAGTGACGACTTCAATGGCAGCTTTGGGGAATTTTTTGGCGATCAATGGTTTGAGTTGCTCGCCCAGATAAATCGCCGTTTGGATATAGCGGCAGAAGATCACGGGATAAAAGCCCTGCTGAAGCCAGTCCTCAATGATCATGCGGGCGGCTTCCAGCTTGTGATCGAATCTCGGGCCCGTGAGGCTGGCGAGTTCCTTCTCAAACTCCCTCATGCGGCGCTGCTGGGACTCGGACCAGCCAGTGCTCTCGACCACCTCGACCGGGGCAAGATCGGATTCGTGGCCCTCTGGGTGATCATGCACCGGGCTGGAGTCTTCTTCTTCGATCTCCGGTTCCAGATCATCTCCCAACTTGGAACGTCTCGCTCGGAACATAGCGACGCCTGCGGCTGGACTGGACATGACGCCGCGCAGGAGTCCGAGTGCTGTCCAGTAGTGAACGCGTTTCTGGCGCTCAGATGACTCATCGCCGGCGACGAGGTTGCGGGCGAAGTCGAGCACCTTGTCGAAGAACGCGAGGTAGGGTTTTGACAGGTCGTAGTCGAACTCGCCGGAATCGCGTTTTGGAAATGGCGTGTCTTCGTTCATCCAGCGCTCCACATCCTGACGCCGGCGTTGGATAAAGTGGCGGGCCAGCCGCTGACGTTCCGGCTGCGAGGCCGTGGCGACATCGAGATTCTCGAAAGTGGGATCAAGGAGACCGAGCAATGAGCCGAACTCCTCAGGCTTGCCGCTGTGAGGCGTGGCGGAAAGCATGATGAGGTGCTGGCCCTGCTTGGCAGAGATGGCTTTGATCAGAGCGTGGCGCTGCTGCTGTGAAGCCGAGGCCCCCTGCGGGCGGGCGCAGGTGTGAACTTCGTCCACAATCACCAACTCAGGGCATTCATTGATGAAGGTGGCCTTGCGGGAGTCCTGCTTGATGTAATCAATCGAAAGGACTTGGAAGGGGTAGTATTGATAGACGGAGGTGTCTCCCTGGATTTCGCGATCCAGACGAGCCTGAGTATTCGACCGAATGACCACGGCCTCGACGCCGATCTTATCCCGGATTTCCTGCTGCCATTGATCGCAAAGATGAGGCAGGCAAACGACGGCAAAGCGGCGCATTTTCCGGCGATCCAGAAGCTCACGGACGATCAGCAGCGCTTCGATGGTCTTGCCGACACCGACATCATCAGCGACGAGCAGCCGCACAGTTTCCTGACGCAGCGCCATGACGAGAGGCACCATCTGGTAGCTGCGAGGGCGGAATGAAATCCTGGCAAGCGCACGGAACGGCCCCGCACCGCTGCGAAAGGCGAGACGGGCCGCGTCATGCAGTAGACGGGCGCGGGCAAAATCTCCAAGATCATCCGCGCCTGGACGAGGGAACTCGGCATCGCCGGGAGTATCGGCACTCTCAGCCAAGGGAAGGAAGATACCTGTGAGTTCCTCGTCGGAGCCGCCAAGTGGCTTGACCATGAGAAGATCGGCATCGTCCGAAGGCTGCACGACCCAGTCGCGTTCGCGGATTCGGACCAGTGTGCCGGGCTGTCGTGAAAGAGTTTGAGCCATGGTGTTAGCGGACTTTTTTGAAGATGTCGGGGTATTTCAAGACGAGGGCGGCAAGATCATCTTTGTAGTGCCAGGTGATCACCTCATCGCCTTTGTTTCGAATGGCCTCCCGCTTGGATTTATCATCCTCCATGACGCTATTCTCGTCATGCGGGGAACCATCGCAGAAGACCCAGGTATCGGGTGAATAAAAGAAGTCAGGCCGGACATACAGACCGGGGACACCTTTTTGAGCTGCGTCTGGAAGGCGGCGGCCCTCTTTGTGGAGGAACTTCAGAAAGGTTTCCTCCGTGGAGGAAGTCGGGTCTTTGTCCTTCATCAACTGCTCGAATTGCTGATCGTAGCTGAGGTGGCTCTGCGAAGTGCGCACTTCAATGGTGCAGGCAGCCATTTTTTGCAGGGCATCCTGAATCAAAAAGCGGTCGAGTGTGAGATGGTGCGGCTGGTTGTAATAGCTAAGCAGGTCATCGTAAGTCGCCCGCTCAGTGTGCGTCTCATCCTCAAAACGACACAGGCGGATGGCCTCTGCGACCACACGCTGGAAGGCATCCTTGTCAGTGGCGAGTTCAGATAAGACGCCGAGACTGCCCTCACTGGCTTCGTAGAGGAAAAGATTCGGTGTGTCGCTGCCGCCCATGGGCTGACTGCCGAGTTCAGAGGACTCGATCTGGAAGACATTCTCGATGGCCCGCTTGAGCGCATACATGAGTGAAAGGACACCGTCGCGATTCAAGCCAAGGCTTTTGACTGGCTCGATGTAGAGCGCATCAGCAGTGGAGTGAGTTTGGATCAGGACGGAGCGAATTTCTTCCTTCGATGGGGTGTCCTGGTTGGCGCTTTTCCAGAAACCCGTGTTCATGCCCAGAGGAAAGCCCTCTTCTTTACGGCCACGGTCACGGCGATTCAGTTGCACCAAGCGGGCGGCGGGGATGAAGGCGAGATTGAGCAGGTCGTCAGTGCCAGCACGGACGACGGCTCGCTGGACTCGCGACATGTCGCCATCTGGCACGGAGAAGTAGGTCTCAATTTCAAAACCCAAACGCCGGCGCTCTTCCTCTTCGCAGGTGATGTATTCCCTGACCTCAGCTTTGCATTCCGTCAGGGGCAGAACATCCACGAAGTCTTCACGGTTCTTGGACTCGGTAAGGTCCACGCCCGTGAACGGACAACAATTGAGCATGCTCTCCGCATCACTGAGCCAGTAGCCAGAGGACTTGCAGACTCGAACCGTGCGGAGTTGCGTAGTGATCTCAGGTTGAATCACCTGGTTGACGCGATACTTCGCTCCGCTGTGATAGATGATGTTCCCAGGGCCGAACTCACGCAGGGCAATGAGGCGCGGGCGTGAGATATAGTCGCCGCCATCGCCTTCGCTGACAAAGACACGCACTGGCAGTCGCGTGAAGTTGTAGCCAGGCAGGAAGCCTTCCGAGGCAAGATAGCGGAAGACGTAGAACTCGGTCATCTCGGTTCCACCACCAGAGCTCTCATTTTTAAGGAGCTTGAGTTGAATGGACGCCTGATCCTGGAGGCGCTTTTGCTGCTTGTATTCGTCGCTGCCGAAAATGAGAAGCCCGCTCTCGATGCTTTGGGATGCCTTGGTCAGGCTGGCGCGGGCTTCCCGATAGAGGGTCCGCCATCGAGTGAGCGCTGCATCCAGAGAGTCCGGAATGGTGACGATGTGTTTGTCGAGCCACTCCGGGGTAAACCAGCGCTGTTGTTCAAGATTTGCTTGCAACAAGCCAAGCACCTTTCGGAACTGGTTGGCGATCCGGGAGCGTGTGGGATCGTCAAGGGTGAGGCGGGCGCGAACATCTGGTCGCAATTGAAGCGTTGGATGTTCGATTTCGAGGATGTCGGTGACAGAGTCGTGGAGCTGCGGGAGGCCTACATCCGACAGGACAAAGGCATTGAGGTGAGATTCGAGCAGTTCGCGATTGGCGAGATCTAGTCGAGGTGCCTCGACAGATCCGGAGACGAGCTTCTCCCGGTTCTGGAAATAGTGCCGGTCGTGGGGGGAGTAGGAGGAGCAGTAGGTGAAGACGAGAGCCGCCTGTCCGCTGCGTCCAGCCCGTCCACTGCGCTGTGCGTAGTTGGCCGGGTTCGGCGGGGCATTGCGCATGTGGACAATGCTGAGGCTGGAGATGTCGATGCCAAGTTCCATTGTCGGAGAACAGAACAGGGCACTGATCGAATCTGCACGGATTTTAGCCTCGTCCGGGGAACCGTCAGGCAGTTTCCATTCGGCACGGAATTGCTCCTCGCGTTCGATGCGAGGTTCATTTTTAAGCTGACCCGTGTGATCGGCTCCGACGAGGTTCTTGAGAGCAGAAAAATCCGTCAAATAGAGTGACTGGAAAAAGTGATTCGGCTTTTCTCCATAGTCCCGATAGCTCCGCAATTTCACCTCATCACGACGAACCGTTTTCTGATCACCTGCTCTCCAAAGAATATGGTCGAGCTTGAGCTGGTAGACGGACACTTCCGCGTTGGATTCGGAACGGGCCTTGCGCGGGGTCAAGTAGTCCGCACGGCACAGGGCGTCGAGCAATGCCGGAAGAAAATCGTCATAGGCCTTCCGATCCATCACCGCGCTTGGAAACTCCTCTTTGATGAAATGTTTGACGTATTTGCCGAAGGCACTGGCAATGCCCAAGGATCCGCTGCGATTCTCTCGCCTATGAAGTTTGCAGGTGCGTAAGACGGTGGGACGGAAAACATCTGGGCCTTCAAAGGTCCAGGGATTGCGAAGCTTATCCCTAAACTCTTTGTCCGCTTCGATCAGATGGGAACTTTCCAATAGCGTCTGACTATAGACTGCGTATTCCAAGCGAAAGTAGTCGAGAACAGTCCGAATGAAGACGACTCGCTTTTGAGGACTGAGATCGCAAACAAATGGCACGTTCGCCCAGCCGGGTTCATGCGCAGCGTTTGATTCGAGATGTTCGTAGTCAATGGTGAGCAGCGCACACTTCTCCAAATTGGGCAGAATCACCCGCCAGCCGCGACGAAGATCGTGGATGGCCTGATAAGCCAGATAGCGACTGAAAACCTCTTCGTATTGAGTGCGAACGGCTGGAAAAGGGTTCGGGTCTGACGAACGTGCGTAGCTGGCGAAGTCCAATTTCAACTCACGGAAGACCGCTTCGCCTATCTGTTTGTAATTGAGGGTCTGGCCGGGTGCGGATGCCAAGGAACGGGCTATAGCTGCGCGAACACGGACCACGCGAATGAAGTCGTTGAAATGGCCAGCTTGAAGCGCTGCATCCTGGCGATTGTCTGTGAAGCTCAGTATTTTCTGGTCCTTGATATGAAAACCACGTGCTGCCATTTGCCGGAGGACAAGAAAGGAGGTGATCGTCGTCGAGGTGCTGCGACCTTCGTTGCCGAGTGTTGTCAGCTTGGTTCGTTCGTTCGTGTTGCCATCAAAGAACAGACCGGCCGTGGGATCGAAAAGAAGTCCTTTTGGCGCTGAACGCATGAACCAGCCACGGAAAGGCAGACTCGTCGCCCCGACTTCGATACGTGCTTCCGCATCGTAGGACACCTGAATAGGCATTCGGTCGGCATAATCCTTCTTCACCGTTCCTACGTCGAGATTTTGAATCCAGGCGGGCGGAAGGTTTTCGAGATCTTCGGCTGGATTCCAAATCTCCAATCCGCCTGGAATGATGTATCCAGCGACATGATCTTCGCTGATCGATTCTTGATTGGTGAAATCACGGGGCAGCAATCTGCTCGTTTTTGTGTCATGGAAGACGCAGATGTAGGTTTTCCCGGAGGCCCGGCTGAAAACATGGGGAAAGATGAACCTCTCGCCCGTTTGGTCCGAGTGATGAACGCCGGGTTCAAGAGTGACAAAGCGGTCTCCTGGAGTTCCAAGGGTGGAATAGACAGAGCCTGTCTGGGCAAAGAACTGGTGGAGTCTGAAGGGCAGGATGGTATAGCGCTGGCCAGAGGCTACGAGGCGAAGGTTGATTTCACTGATCCATAACAACAAGCCGGCGAGGTGAGGAATGCATACCTCCACGTCTTCACCGCTATCCAAGGCGAGCATCGAAGCGATGTCGGGCAGTTGGCGTGGAGTGCCACGTTTCAACCTGCCGCCCGATTCGTGATCAACACTGAGAGCAATCTTCCCCTCCAACCAAAGGGCGGTTGGGAAGGTCATCAAAGTTTCAGCGCCAGCAGCGGCGGGTATGGGAGTATGGATCGCTTTTGAAAGCTCGTCAGCACCTGGGGGGCTATCTGATCCTGGCAGTGACCTAGATAGAGTTTCTCCAATGATCTGGTCCGGTGTAAACGGCTCGCCAAAGATCTGCTCTGCGACCGAAGCGACAGCAATCCTCTGATCAAGATAGCTGCCACTCGAGACCATTGTCGCGGAGGTGCCTATAGTGGTGATGGGTGATTTGCAGCACCCTCGGATCCGCCGAATCAGCATTCCGATATCAGCTCCTTGTCTCCCTCGATAGGTGTGGAGTTCATCAAAAACGAGGAAACGGAGTGATCCATAGATGGAGTCCCGGATCTGCCGCTCGCCGTGCCGTGTGAGCAACAACTCCAGCATCATGTAGTTGGTGAGAAGAATATCCGGTGGTGAGTCGATGACCTGCTTCCGGATTTCGGATTTGGTTTGACCTGTGTATGCTGCGAACTTGAGCGGGAAAGGTGCGCCTGTGCTAGCTTCGTAGGCGGCTGCGAGCTTCTTCAATTCCTCTTCCTGGGAATTGATGAGGGCGTTCATGGGATAAACTAGAATCGCTTGCACGCCCTTGCCCGCACCGGAAGAAAACAGATGGTTGAAAATCGAACCGAGGTAGGTCAGTGACTTTCCGGACCCTGTCCCTGATGTGACGACAAAACTGCTAGGCTTTGCCCCCAGCCTCATCGCTTCGATTTGATGAGAGTAGAGGGAAAATCCTTTGAAGACCTTGCCAACTTCGGAGTACAGCGTTCCGTCAGCGACCAGAGCATCAATGGATCCGTTTTTTTCGAAGGAGGGATTGAACTGAATTAGGGGATCCGGCCAGAGCTTGCCGGTTTTGAGTGCCTCCTCGACTTTGTCCCGAATATCGAGGTCGTGAATATCAATGAAGCTCTTGATGTAGTCCTGGTAGCCTTCCAGAATTTTAGAATGAAGGGAGAGGGCATCCATGAGGTGATTTAACCGACTTAAGCGTTTGTATAAAGGCTGCGAAGTAGCAATTGGGGAGAGAGCGGACCGTTTTTGGTAGGTATGAAGCGAAGTTTTGAGGGCATAGTGGAATCTGCCAATGGTTGCATCCTCCACCCTAGCTGTCAGTGCATTTATGTCACAGGTTTTTTGTGTTGATTGATTTAGGGAAAGGAAGGGGTATCAAGTCGATTCCAGCAGTTGGCGTGGAGGTAAAACTGGTCTTGGTTTTTGCTTACGATTGAAATGAAATCGAGTTTTGTGCATAGCGACCTTTGGGTGGGGGAGTTTGAAAAGTGAATTCGATCGTGGCAGGTGAGATTCGGGCCAACCTTTATCGTTCTCTCTACAAAGAGCGATCAACTCGTCAGAAGGGGTGGGTCACGGGTGTTTGATTTGGATTGAGTTTAGGAATTAGCGGAGTCTACAAGATTGCCGTTGTACAATGTAAGCGACAACAAAGTTGACCGAGCGAGGAACAACGGCTTGGCAGAGGACTAGCAGCTTCGGATGTACTGGGTAGTGGCGTTCGACAGCTGTTACTGAGCGATCGAATTCGAGGGTGAATTGCCTTCACTGTTTCTAGTGTCGACGCAGGTATTTAAGTCGTGGCCGATGTCGCGGGGCTACTAAGGCTTCTGTTCCTCCTCCATGACGATGTCGTTCAAGGACTTGGCATCGTCTTGCATGGCTTGGACATCCATGGTGCCGCTGATTTTCATGCGTATGGCGCGGACTTTTCGGGCCATGGCGCCACCGGTGGACTTCATGCCTTTGAAACTGAAACTGACATTGGCGCTCAGATGCGCGTCCATTTGCATGGCGCTAGCCGAAGCGATGGCGTCCTGGTTGGCAGCGAGGAAGAGAAACTCCCAGCCTTTTTGGTCGCGGTAGAGGCGAATGAGATCGCTGATGTGTTTGGTGGTGTATTGGTGGGAGGCGTTTTCTTCGCCATCCGTGAAGACGGCGAGGATGACCTTGCCGGGTTTCTCTGCTTCCGGAAGCGTCAGGATTCGGCAGTCGGTTTCTGTGATGGTACGGCCGATGGCATCCAGTAGGGCGGTGCAGCCGCGTGGGGTAAAGGTGGCGGTGGTAAGCTGAGGCACTTCTTGGATGGGAGTAGAGGCGATGGGCACCTCGTATTCGTGATCAAACTGGACTAGGGTCAATCGGGCATTTCCGGGCACATCGTGCTGGGATTTGACGAAGGCGTTGAAGGCAGCGACGGCGGGTTCCTGCAGGGGTTGCATGGAGCTTGAGCGGTCGAGGATATAGGCGATTTCGGTGAGGTTAGGATTCATGATGTTTCTATTTGTGTGTGGGCTAACTGAGCCAGTCGCGCTGGGTGAAGACGGGCACCTTTTGGCGTTCGCAGAGGCGGATGGTGTGGGCTGTGCCGCCGCTATTGGGACCGATGTTGTTGATGAAGAACAGCGCTACGCTGGCCGGAGCGAGATGAAGCGCGGGGCTGCCGTAGACCTTTAAAGCGTCACGAACGAGATACTGGGCCTTGGCATAGGCGGGATTGCCAGACTGACTGCGGAGGTAGAGTTCGAAAAGCCGATGATTTTCTGGTGAGGCAGCAAAGGATTCGCGAGCGAGATGGTGACGTTCTTCCAATGGCAGTTCATCCAAAGCCAGACAGGCAGCAGAGGCGGGACGACGTGAGCGACCCATGCCGGGAGTGGGAAGAACAAGTTGCAACATGGCCCCCGGAACGGTGGCGACGCCCGCAGCAAAGGCTTCATCAGTGCCGGTGGCGTTGCCACTGCGGAACACGGCTTGAGGGAACATTTCGGCAAGACGCCGACCGACGTCAGCGAGTTCCTGATGTTTTTCAGCAGGAAGCTTGCGAGTGCCTTCCAACAGAATGACGGGAGACGTATTTTGGGCGAGTAGAGTGTGGAGTTTAGACAGGAACATGCCGGATGGGGATGACGAGTGGAGGTGGTGACAACTTGAGGTTTGTTGGGGTGTTGGGTGTGGGCATTTTATTCATGTGTGGTCTGAGGTGCTTGAATGGGAATCGATCTACCGATGCAGGAGCGAGCTAGGATGTGGGTTTGCCTTGATGCCCATTTTGGGGCTTGGGAAATGCGGTTTTTGGTCCGAAACGCAGGGGGGTCATGCGGGTCCACGGGGGTATGGGTGCAAAATTGACGTTTTTCGGGTTGGGCGATTGTCGAAGGGGGCGTTTTGAATTGCCGAGTCGGCTTTCGTTCAGGGGAGGTTTTGGTAAATGTATCGATTTTCGAGGACGGTTTGATTTCCCAGCCTGAGTTTTGAGATTAAGTTTTTAATGGAGAGCGGGCTTATCTTCTTCGATACAGATGGAAAGAGGAGCGCTGACAAAATAATTGGGAACGAGGTGGCGTTCGCCGTTCCAGCGATAGGCAACGAGGGGGTGGTCACCCCTTGCGGCGCTGAAGTCGAGGCAGGCGAGGTTGGGGGCAAGAGGTGCGCGGGGATGGTCGTGCGGCAGCCAGTAGTGGCCGAAGAAGACCGGAGGTTCGTCGGGGCCGTAGCAGGGAATTCTGCGGATTTCGTAGTGCTGAGCGTCCCCAGGCACGTCGAAGGGCTCCGGAAGGGCGAGATGGCTGACGCGGGCCCGTTCGGGGAGGTCCCACCAGCGCACCCGAATGGAATGGCGCTGGATGCCTTCTTTGTCGTGAAACAGGTATCCATCCGGCATCTGCATTTCGGGGCCTTTGAGGATGTTTTCGACAGCTCGATGCTCTGGAGTCATGGGACGGCAACTGGCGCGAAGGAAATCGGGGTCCCCGAGGCTTTGGCCAATGAGGCGGGGGATGCGCTTGATGTCCCAACAGGCGTGAACGGCACGGAGGGCACCGAGGTCGAGGAACATAGGGAGGAGTTTCATCCACTCCAGCCAGTCTGCCCATTCGTCCATGCAGCCAGCAAACTGATCGAGGGAGGCAGTGTGGGTCCTAACATTGCGGGGGCTGTGCTCCTTGAGGAAACCGCCCTGACCATTCGGTTCGGCGAAGAGGACGGCGTTGTATTCGTGGTTGCCCATAATGGCGAGGGCATCGCCGCTTTCGACCATGGCGCGCACAAGGTGGAGGACTTCCCGTATTTGGGGGCCACGGTCGATGTAGTCGCCCAGGAAGAGGACTTTGCGGCGCTCTGGGTGTCGGAAACTGTCGCCCTGGGGTTGGTAGCCGAGATGGTGGAGGAGGGCGAGAAGCTTGGCGTGCTGACCGTGAATGTCGCCGATCAGGTCGTAAGGTTGGTGTTCGATGGGATTCATGACGTCCCAAGGTCGCTTTTTGAAATGAGTTTACCACATTGGAAAATGCAGTATATTCAACTATAGAGTCATGTTTAAAGATTTGTTTTCACGGAATGGATTGTCCTTGGACCGGTTGCGAAGCTTTCTGGAGGTGGCGGAGGTTGGTTCCATTGCCAAGGCCTCGCCGGCGGATATCAATCGGCAGAGCTTGATCAGTCGGCAGATCCGGGAGCTTGAGGAATTTTTTGGTGTGGAACTGACGGTGCGACGGGGGAAGACTTTGGCGGTGTCGGCGGCCGGCGAGCGATTGGCGGTGCTGATCCGGGAGCAGTTTCGGGATTTGCAGGATTTTCAAAGAGAGCAGAAACAGGTCTGGAAGACATTCAGCATCGGGGCAGGGGCCAGCATTTTGGAATGGCTGGTGATGCCGGCGACGAATGGTTTGCGGGCGGCGCTGGGGCCGGCGTGCTTACAGTTTACCACGATGCGGAGTCGGCAGGTGGTGGAGGCGGTGCGGGACGGGAAGGTGGACTTTGGGATTGTGCGTGAAGACGCGCTGCCGGAAGGATTGCCGCGGCGGGAGCTCGTACAACTGACGTTTCATCTGTGTCACCATGGCCATTTTGTTGCGGGACTGCCACGGAGCCAGTGGGACACACCCGCCAAGTGGGCGAAGCTGCCGTTTGCGGCCAATGCCGGGGGCGGGCAACTGGACCAGACGTTCCGGGCGGCGATGGAGCAAGTCTGCGGGTCTTTTCGTCCGGCGTTTGAGTGCGACTCCCTACTGCAGGTAAGGGAGTTGGTGCAGCTCGGTATGTGCGCGGGGGTATTGGCATCAATTGGGACGCAAGGTCTTCAAGAGGAGGGGATTCTGGTTCGCGGGTTTGCGCCGCTGGCAGATTATGGACGACCGTTGATGCTGCATTGGAACGAGAGGCAGATGCGGAGGAGAGGAATTGAATCGAGCGTCGTGGAGGAGATGGCAAATACCTTGAGAGTGGCCGCATCAGGCGCAAAGGATTGACTGTGCCATTTAGGGCTATGCTTGATTGTTCTCTGGCCCACTCTGTGAGGCGATTGTATTCCTCGGCAATGGCTGCTCTGTTTCCTTGGAGAGTCTGGCTTGGCGGTTCCTGAGTGTTGTGTTACTTTAGCGGCATACGGCGCAAGAGTCTTACCCGCCAACGGTGTTTTGCACCTGGGCTGTGCTAGAGGGAAGGTTAAGGGAGTATCGGTAGACGGCTGCTCTCCGCAGGGGTGGTGGCAATCCGTTCTTTCTCTGCCTTGATCTGTGCCAGCTGATTCTCCCAAGCGGTCTGCTTTGCATCCCGGATCATTTTGGTTGCTTCTTGGTTCTTGGCTTTGGCCTCTTCGCGAAAGGACTTGGCCGCATCAGCATTAAACTGGTATTTGTCTCTATAAACTTGAGAGAGTTCCTCGAACGGAACTTTTGCAATGCCTGCATCGTGAGTGAATTTGATCCCATCGGGCTCGACCTTGAACACTCGAACGTTGGTCAACACTTTACCCGATTGAAGGCTGATGTCCTCGCCCTTGACTGGCAGAAGTAGGCCAAAGACGATCAGGGAGGCTACAGAGCGATTCATGTATTTAACCTAGGGATTGAGATGGATTTATCAAGAACAAGGGAAAGGCCACAATCGGAGGGGGAGCACGATGACAGGCAAAAAGAGATGTTGGAGATCTCGCCAGCGCTCCTGTCGATATCTAATACGTAATCGAATGTAATTCCCTTGGGAAGTCATCACATCAATGGTTCAACTCGTCAGAAGTAGTTCATAAATGGATCCAGTTTTGGTCAAGCTAGACAATTTATCTGCCAATTTGTATCCGCTTCATTGTACGGGTGCCAGTAGATGCACTGCTCTTAAACCAGGGGAGGTTGCAATTCGAAAGTAAACAGGTCCCATGAAGGACAGGGTCAGTGGTTTTTTGGAGACCAGCGGCAAAACATTTTGCATTTTAAGGTCGACTCCTGTTTGATAGTGACGCTTAACCCATAGTTGTTCATCTAAAAAGTCTCATCATGAAGAAAGAGCGCTCTTACTGCCAAATGAAATCACCCTATCGATGGGCACTGCTGTCGGGCATCGCTTTCTTGCTTTTTGGCACTCAGGGGCAATCCCAGGAAGCGAAGGTGGCGAAGTCATCGGTGCAGATTCGCGCCCACGCTACTGAGAAGAAGATCGAGGTATCTGTCCGTTTGGTGGACACGCCCAACGTGACACTGGCGAGTGCTTCGATTGAACAACCCTCCGGCACGAAAACAGTGCCAACTACTTGGGCAAGTTTTGACAGCAAAGGTGATGCAAAATGCGCCTGGCTGGTAGTGATTGATAACAGCAATCCAGCGCGAAAAAAGACAGTAGATGCTTGTGTTCGAGAGGTTCAGAAGTTCGTCTCTCAATTGCCTGCTTCAGACGCCGTCATGCTGGCAACCCTGGCACGCGATTTTACGGTAGCGGCTCCATTTGAGACAAAGACTGCTGAGCGCGATGCTGCACTAAGCTCGATCAAGACGGACGGTGAATCGTCATTAGCGACCCTGCTTTACCAGAACCTTCGCCAAGCCGTGAGTGAGCATTTGGAGAAGCGAAAAGAGACTCGGAAAGCTGTAGTTCTTCTCACAGATGGTAAGGATGAAACCCCAGGGGGCCAAGGAGCGATCAGCATTCGCCGTGACGAGTTGATCAAAAAGGCAAAGGAATTGGGGGTCATCGTTCATACGATCGGTTTTGCCGAGTTAGCATCGGAAGCCAATTGGTTCGCAGACCTCAAGGAGATTTCTCACGAAACGGAAGGCTTGCACGTGGCGGCGGAGGTTTCGACACGCCAATTGGCCCCAGAAACGTGGCCGACACTCCAAGAGGTGACGCGAGGTGGGGGAACGGCAGTTTTGGACGTTTCAGGTTTGGAAAAGCCGATGCCGATCAAGCTGGACCTACAGACAGCAACTGGGAAAAGAGCTTCATTGGTGATCCCTGAAGACGAGGTAGCCAAGGCTTTGCCTGTGCAAGCCCCTAGTCCTCAGGATCCCACCTCAACTACACCTGGACAAACGGCAGGGGAGACGAAGGCTCCGGCCGCGGAGGATGGGGAGAAAGGATCGGTCAAAGCTGACTCAGCCGCTGTGCCCGAAAAAAAGATGATGGCGACATGGATCTGGTGGGCACTTGGAGGTTCGGTAGCCCTGTTGCTGATGGTTATTTTAATTGCGGTGTCACGCCGCCGCGCTGCTGAGGAGGAACGCAGGATCGAGGAACTCAGGACGGCAGAAAAGGCGCGCGTTTTGGAGGAAATGCTCGTCGATCAACAATCTGATCCAGGCACAGTGCGTGTCACTCCTGCTCCGTTTGCTTATCTTGAAATGTGTGATGCGGACCAAACCCGTCATTCGGTCACCATGACGAACTTTCGGATTGGCCGGGGCCAGCATAACGATTTGGTGCTTCGCAATGACAGTGTCTCAGGCAACCATTGCACCCTGACACGCAATCGCCAGGGTGAGTGGGTGTTGACCGATCTAAAGTCCGGCAACGGACTCATTGTCAATGGTTCGCAGGTCAAGGAGGCTGTTCTCAGACAGGGAGACTTGATTGAGTTGGGGGATCTGAAAATGCGCTTTCTTCTTAACATGTGAGGTGCCTCAGGGAACACGGAGCTTAAATCTGCAACCTTCATGCGCACTTACCTTGTGGGACGAAAAGATGAGCATCAGCCCTGTGATATCGAGCTGCCTGCAGAGGAAAGGTCTGTCAGTCGGCGACATCTTGAACTGAGCGTTACCGACGATGGCCACCTGTATGTGGTGCACCTTCATCCGCAAAACTCGACGGCTGTCCGTCGTGGCGGGGTGTGGCAGCCCATCAGTCAGGACTTTGTGAGTCTTGATGAACCGCTGCTTTTGGGAGCCTACGAAACAACGGCACGTCGTTTGATGGCTTTGGCTATGCCACCCGGTTCCGATTCGCCTGCCGACTATCCATCAGGAGCGAATGAAGCCTTTGCCTGGGATCCAACGAGGGGAACTTTTTTGAGGCGCAACTCATGAAGGGTGCGTCCCATGAAAGTCTCGGCACGCAACAGACCAAAGGTCTGGTAATGCCAATGAAGCAATCCAAGCGCTTTTGGGTCCGCTTTGGTAGTGTTTGTGTAGGTATTTTGGTGGTGGTGGTGCTTAACCTGGTGCCGTTGAGGTTTCCTGGTCTCGATTTGAGCATGATTTTGGCTGACTGGAGAACTATGATCCAGCCCGATGGGAGTGAAACTAGTG
>CANETF010000108.1 GCA_947440575.1 Verrucomicrobiaceae bacterium | reverse complement strand
CTTCGAGGACTTTGCGGATGCCGTATTCGCGCATGGGGCGGTAGCCGTCCTTGACGGCTTGTTCGGCGAGGGCTTTGGCACCGGCTCGGGCGGTGACGAGTTCGCCCATGGCCGGGGTGAGGCGGACGAGTTCGTAGATGGACATTCGGCCGCGGTAACCGGTGTGGCGGCAGGCTTCGCAGCCGCCTTCGCGGGCGGCGAAGACGGGGCGGTCCATGGGGCCGGTGTAACCGAATTCACGGAGTTTTTCTTCGGCGTGGGGGTCGACTTGCTTGCACTCAGGGCAGAGGACGCGGACGAGGCGCTGGGCGAAGAAGGCGCGGACGGAGGAGGAGACGAGGAAGGGCTCCACGCCCATGTCGACGAGACGCATGATGCCACCGATGGCGTCGTTGGTGTGGAGGGTGGAGAAGACCAAGTGGCCGGTGAGGGCGGCGCGGATGGCGATTTCCGCGGTTTCGAGGTCGCGCATTTCCCCGATCATGACGATGTTGGGGTCGCCACGGAGGATGGAACGGAGACCGGTGGCGAAGGTGAGGTTGATTTCAGGGCGGACGGCGATTTGCACGACGCCGGGGAGTTTGTTTTCGACGGGGTCTTCGATGGTGACGATGCGGCGGTGCTCAGTGTTGAGCTGGGAGAGGAAGGTGTAGAGGGTGGTGGATTTGCCGGAGCCGGTGGGGCCGGTAACGAGGATGATCCCGTTGGGTTTTTTGAGCAGGGCTTCGGTTTCGCGGCGAAGGTCGGGCTCGAATTGGAGGCGGTCGAGGTTGAATTTTTCCTGGCCGAGAAGTCGCAGGGAGATGCTTTCGCCTTCGACGGAGGGGATGGTGGCGACGCGGACGTCGATGAATTGGCCGCCGATTTGGAGGTTGATCCGTCCATCCTGGGGGAGACGGCGTTCGGCGATGTCCAGTTTGGCCATGACCTTGAGGCGGGCGAGCACGGACTGCTGGAGTTGCTTGATGTTTTCGGGAACCGGCACTTCGCGCAGGCGACCGTCGATGCGGTAGCGCATGCGGAGTTTTTCCTCCATGGGTTCGACGTGAATGTCGGTGGCATGCTGTTCGAGAGCCTCGCGGATGATTTGGTTCACGAATTTGACGACAGAAGCCTCCTCGTCGTCGGCGTCGATGATGTTGGCTTCGTCGCGCTGTTCCAGGTCGGCGGAATCGACATCGCGGCCTTTGAGGATTTCTTCGAAGGTGTCGGCGCCGACGCCGTAGAAGTCGCGGAGGGCATTGAAGAGCCGTTTTTTTGGGGCGAGGCACCAGCGGACGGGGACGGTGACTTCGCGGGCGACGGCTTGGCGGGCGATGAGGTTGAAGGGGTCGTTGGTGGCGAGGACGAGCTTGCGGAGGGGAGGGGTACCCTCGGGGGAATCGGCTGGGGAGGGGGTTTCTTCGACGGAGAGAGGAAGGAGTTGATGGCGCAGGGCGACCCGGGGAGGGAGGAGGCGTTTGAGTTCAGGGCCGTCCGCGGAGTCTGGGGTGGGCATGTCCACCCAAGGCATGCTCAGGCGGTTAGCGAGATTGGAGAGGAAGGTTTCCTCGTTGACCTTACCGTGATCCAGGACCTGTCCGATGACTGAGACGCTTGGAGTGGCGGAAGGGAGAGAAACGCCACTGGCACCTGCTGCCTCCAGGCATTGGGTGAGGGCCTGTCGGACACTTTTCATGAGGGGCGGTCAGCGTTTGGAAGGTGTTTCGACGGCGCTATTTGCGGGGAAGAGGGAGGCGTCGGCGCCCTCGAGAGAGGAGCTTCCTTCGATGGTTTCAGGAGTGGCAGGTTGAGCACCTTCGGCGGTGTAGCCGTAGCGTTCCAGCAGTCCGGCGAGGTAGAGGAGGGCGTCGGATTGGGTGGCGTGTTGGCTGGCATTGTAAGTGAGGTCTTCGCGGAGCGTTCCTTCAATAATGGCGCTGCCGACCATGCCAAGGGTGCCATCCGGGGAAACCGCACGGGCTTCGGAGTCGTCATCATTAGCGATCAGGGTGCCGCGGAGTCCGGCGGCGACTCGGAAAGAGCGGATGCCTTTGGCGCCTGGGAGAGAGACGGTTTTGTTGATCTCGCCTGTGGCCATGTAGGAGGCTTGGGCGGAGCCGTTCAGGGCGACAGCGGAGAGGACGGTCTTTCGCGAAGCGGGGCTGGCGACGGTGAAGATGCGGGCGGCGTTGGGAGCCAGTGTGTAGAGGCGCCCATTTTCCTCGGTGGTCAGGATCAATGAAGAGGGGCCGCCAATGACAGGGGCGACGATGTAGGCACCGGTATAGAATTGAAAATTGAGGTTACCGACGACGTCAGGGGTGAATTTGAGTTCGTAGACAAGCCAGCCGGGCTCAGCTGCTAAGATGGAGGCGCTCAAGGAGAGCCAGCAGGAAGCCAGGACAAGGAAAAGACGCTTTTTTAGGCGAGACATACGGAGCTTCTTTGATACTGCATCCCGAACGAGTTGTCGAGGCTGAGGTTGAAGACAGAACGCCACTGATTGGGGTAAAAGTGTTTGTTTTAGCAGTCTTGGGGCCAAGTTGGTCGAAAAAGTGTGAAAAACCCTTGGCAGCCCATCGGCAAGCTGTTAAGTAGGCCCGTCCAACCAGACGACCACTGCCTTGAGTCCCATTTTTTCGATGGGGTTCGGAGCGGGGGTTTTGTGGTTGAAACGAACCAACCAACCAACGATCCCAACCAACCAACCTATGAAACTGAACGCATTGCTGAAAACAGCTGGCTTCCTGGCTTTGGCCGCTTCACCCGCTCTCGCCGGTTCCTCCGGCAAAGTGGTCGCTCCCCAAGTCGTGGAAGAACCCTCCTCCGATCTTGGCATCACTGCCAGCCTCGGTTACGACACGAACTTCATCTTCCGCGGCGTTGAGTTCGCGGAACACTGGATCTCCGGTGGTGTTGCTCTCGATATCCCGCTCGTCGACAACATTTCCTTCGTTGGTGGCGCCTCCTATGGCGTTTCCGCTGACGACAATGCGGTCGCAGACTTGTTGAGCGGCGTGTCCTATCAGCGTCTTGAGCTCAATGGCGGACTGTCCGTTGACCTTGGAGCGTTTGAGCTGGGTGCTGGCTATCGCTATTACAATCATCAAGGTGACCTTTCCAACGTTCTTGAAGATGGTCATGAAGTGGGTCTGACCTTGGCGACAACCGCAGGTCCTCTGAACTTCGGCCTGGGTGGCTACTATGACTTCGCGATCGAAGGCTGGTACTTCCAAGCGGCGGTGAACAGCGTGATCGAAATCACTGAGTCGATCAGCTTGGTTCCTGGCGTTTCCGTCGGTTACGCACAAGACTACAGCTGGCACGTGATTGGCGCACAGACTTCCGGCTTCACCGCTGTGAACCTGAGCCTTGCTCTGCCGATCAAACTCACGAAGTATGCGACGTTGTCCCCATACGTGGCTGGCAACCTTCCGATTGATGCTCTTGATGATGCAGGCGAAGAGGCTGCGATCTTCGGTGGCGTTAAGCTGAGTGTCGCTTTCTAATTTGTTGAAAGGCTTATCCTTTCTCCAAACCAACCTCCCAGTGTTCGCACTGGGAGGTTTTTTGTGTCTAGCCCTCGTGGTGGAATCGAGGCAGAGTCTGAGCGACGTCGAATCGCGGAAAGCTAGCTAGCCGATTCGGGGATAGGGCCTGAAGTGTACTGAAGACGTGAAATCGTGCAAGTTAGCGGCTTTTCCGCTTCCACATTGGTTATCCTGCGAAAAGGTGTGATTCTGGAATCAGTCTGAAAGCCATTCACACACGGACATCTTGAAAAACAACGCCACTAGCCTGCCAGATCTCTTTCCTGACGAGCCTGTTCCTCCTGCATGCGAATCGGGGCAGAAGGAGGGGAGTGTGGTGGTCTCGAATGATGGAGCTGCGGTGGTTCGGGTGCAGTTGGAGGACTCGGCAGCTATGGAGTTGGATTATTTGGTGCCCCCGGAGTTGGTAGGCAAGATAGCGATTGGGTCGAGGGTTTTGGTGCCATTGCAGCGACGGCAGATGCAGGCCGTGGTGCTGCATTTGTTGAGTGAGTCTCCCTTTCAGGCGAGACTGAAATCAGTGATAAAGATTGTCGGTTCCCGGCCAATGTTTTCGACCGCGATGTTGAAACTGGCGCAGTGGATAGCGGATTATTATGTGGTGCCTGTGAGGCAGGTGCTGAGAACGATGCTGCCGGAGGCGGTGAGGAATCGAACGGAGAAATTCATCACGGACAGTCAATTGACTTTGGTGATGCCGAGTGAAGGGGAGGCATTTGAGAAACTGAGTAAGCGTGCTCCGATGCAGGCGAGGGTGTTGGAGGCACTTCACGAGAAGGGTGGTTCCGCGTCGCTGAGTGAGTTGCGGCGAGAGTTACCTCGAGCGAGCGCCTTGCTGAAGCCGTTATTGGCTGCCGGGTGGATTTCCAAGAGTGAGGTGCGAGTGGAACGAGATCCGTTTCAAGATGAGGAGTTTTTGCCGAGCACTCCTCTCACTTTGACTCAGGAGCAGACGGCCGTGCTCGAGTGCGTTCATGCGGCCTTGAAGTCGCCTGCGACAGCGCGTCCGATTTTACTTCATGGAGTCACGGGCAGTGGCAAGACGGAGGTCTATTTGCAGGCGATTGCGACCGTATTGGAGTCCGGGGGAACGGCCTTGGTTTTGGTGCCGGAGATCAGTTTGACACCACAGACGATTGAGCGGTTTAAGGCACGGTTTTCAGATCACAAAGATCGGGTAGCGGTGTTGCACAGTCATCTGAGTGATGGAGAGCGTCACGATGAGTGGTTTAAGATTCATGAGGGCAGGGCGAACATTGTGATTGGGGCGCGCAGTGCGGTGTTTGCGCCGCTGGAGAGACTGGGGATCATCATTGTGGATGAGGAGCATGAGCCGTCTTACAAACAGGAGGAGACACCGCGTTACCAGGCGCGTGATGTGGCGGTGGTGCGAGGCAAGTTGGAGGGTTGTGTGGTGCTGCTGGGAAGTGCGACGCCGAGTTTGGAATCCTGGGAGAATGCGTGCCGTGGAAAATATGAACTGCTGAGGATGGAGCGCAGGACGGATGGCAAAAGCCTGCCTCTGGTGAGGGTGGTGGATTTGAGGTTGGTCAGGCGCAAAGGTACTGGAGTGAAGGTTCAGGATGCGGGGTGCCTTTCGGAGAAGCTGCGTCATGCGATCACGGATCGCTTGGAGAAGAGGGAGCAGACCATTCTGTTTCTCAATCGCAGGGGATTTCACTCGTCATTGGCTTGTACTTCATGCGGGGAAGTGGTGCAATGCCAGGAGTGCAGTATTCCGATGACGCTGCATCGTTCAGAGAACCGTCTCATTTGTCATGTTTGCGGGGCGCGACGATTGCCACCGCAAAAGTGCCCGGCCTGCAATGATCCAGGGATTAAGTTTGGAGGCTTTGGGACGGAGAGGGTGGAGGCCATTGTGCGGGAAGTGTTTCCGCAGGCCCGGATTGCACGGGTGGACACGGATACGATGCAGCGGAAGAATCAGCTGAGAGATACGCTACGTGATTTCCGAGCGCAGAAGTTGGATTTGCTGATTGGCACGCAAATGATCGCTAAAGGATTGGATTTTCCGAACGTCACGCTGGTAGGTGTTTTGAACGCGGATCTGGCGCTGAATTTGCCGGATTTTCGTGCGGCGGAGCGGACGTTTCAGTTGCTGGTGCAGGTGGCTGGGCGGGCCGGGCGAGGGGACATTTTGGGTGAGGTATTGATTCAGACATTCACGCCGCACAGTCCGGCGATTCAGTTTGCACGGCATAACGATTATGAGGGTTATGCTTCGCAGGAGCTTGATTTTCGAAGGCAGTTTGACTATCCACCGTTTGCTCATGTGTTGTTGATTACGAGCCGAGGCAAGCATCAGGCCCAGGCTGAGTTTGCGTTGCAGACCGTGGCGCGAAGGCTGAAAGAGGGGCTTCCTGAAGGGGTGATCATGGGGGAGCCATGTCCGGCTCCCTTAGCGAAGGCGCATGGGCAATACCGATTTCAGCTTCTGATGCGAGCCAAGGCGATTCGGTCCTTGTCGCGTCATGTGCAGGGCGTGGTGAAGTCTTTGGGTTTACCGGCAGATGTGACGGTGACATGGGATGTGGATCCGATGAATCTGGGCTGACCGTTGGAAATGAAACTGAACCGTCTATTGGCGAAATACGAGTCGACAGGCAGGAGCCGGGCGCAAGAATGGATCGGTGCCGGCTTGATCTACGTGAACGGACAGCTGGTTGTAAAAAGTGATTTTGAAGTGAGTCGGTTTGATCGGGTTA
Source organism: Verrucomicrobiaceae bacterium (assembly GCA_947440575.1). Taxonomy (GTDB): domain Bacteria; phylum Verrucomicrobiota; class Verrucomicrobiia; order Verrucomicrobiales; family Verrucomicrobiaceae; genus JAGRPD01. Next base: position 8,389 of record CANETF010000108.1, on the reverse strand, counting down.
CCAAAGAGGAGGTTGTGATACAGGTGGGAAGACGCGCTGTTTACCTCATGCTTCATAAGCCTGCGGGTTATGTTTCTGCGACGATTGATGCGGAGCATCCAACGGTGTTGGACTTGATAGACGATCCTGATCGAGAGGAGTTGCATTTGGCAGGTCGGTTGGACCGAGCGTCAACCGGATTGGTATTGCTCACGAACGATGGGGTGTGGTCAAAGAAGATCACCGAGCCCGTGTTCAAGATGCCGAAGGTGTACCGGGTCACAACGGTGGAACCGATCTTAACTGGGGCGGTGAAGGCCTTTGCTGATGGATTTTATTTTCATACTGAGGACCTTGTGACCCAGCCTGCGGAGCTGGTCATAGTGGGGGAGAGGGAGGCACGGGTCACCCTCTGGGAGGGGCGTTATCATCAAATTAAGCGTATGTTTCACCGGGTTGGCAACCGGGTCTCCAGCCTGCATCGGGAATCGATTGGAGCTTTGGTTTTGCCATCAGAACTGGCTCCCGGTGACTGGAGGTATCTGACGTCTGTGGAGGTTGCGAGTCTGAAATGAACACAAAAAACCCGGGCTCCGCAGGACGGAGTCCGGGCTAGAAATTGCGGGTGCGAAGCACCAGCGGGAGATTAGCCTTTTTTCACTGACTCGACCTTGTTGTGGCCACTGACGACAACGACGTCTTTGCCGACAAGCTTCTCGACGTCTTCAGCGCCGGCGCTAGTAGGGGTCAAGGTGCGCTTAACTTCTTTTCCGTCGACTTCGATGACGAGGGCTTTGCTGTCTTTGTCGAAAGACTTGAGTTTGCCCGTGTCGGTGACGGTTTTGCCGCAGCCAGCCTGACTGGAGGCGACGGAGAGGCTGATGAGAGCGAGGGTGCAGAGGATGGATTTCATAGATTTTTGACGATTGAACTTTAACTGGGAGACTTCAGGAAGCATCCTGGAAGACTACAACCCATTAACGACTGATTTTGGGTCATATTGCAAGACAAAATACGGATCCCAAAAAGAGTTGGATGTCTGCACACGTTCCCTTCATGATTGTCATTCATGCCGCGCTCCCCTTTTTACTCCGCTTTGTTGGCGATTTTTCTGCCTTGGTCACTGGTCCAGGCTCACCCGATTCCGGACATTCCAGTTCGAGGCTATTTTTCTGAAGGTGGTTCTGGTAAGGTCGTCGTGGAGGTCAATCCGAGGTGCTTTGATACGGATCCGACGAAGGCTCCGTCGATGTTGAAACCTGATTTTGAAAAGCTGACAGCGGATCAAAAGGAGGCGTTGAAGATTCAAGCGGCAGAGTATGTGAAGACCCGAGTGGCCTTGTTTCTGGAACCTTTGGGCCAGGTGACACCGACATTTGTGTATGACTTCCATGTGCAAAAAGGTGCCGATGAGACTGAAGATCAGGGTGAAGAAGTGATGGTGATCTCTGGAACCTGGGAGACGACCATTCCGGCTGGTATCTCGGGTTATCGAATCAAAGCCCTCGAGGCGGGCAATCTGAGCGTTCAGTTTCTCAACGAGGTCAGGGGCCAGGCGGTGGAACGAATGCAGGTGTTGTTTCCAGGGGAGCAAAGTTTTACGCTGGACTTGGCCGGTTTAGTTTCGACGAAGGTGGCGGACAGTGTGCCTGGAACGGTAAAAGCGGGTGATTCAGGCTGGTGGCAAAGCTTTGTGACGTTCATGCGCCAGGGATTTGTTCATGTCCTGCCGATGGGGATGGATCATATTCTCTTTGTGCTGGGCCTGTTTCTTTTGAGTCGCGAATTGAAGCCGCTCATCTATCAGGTAACCTGTTTTACGTTGGCTCACACATTAACGCTTGGCCTTGCCACGATGGGATGGGTAAAGGCTCCTGCCGAGGTGGTGGAACCGGTTATTGCGTTGAGTATCGCAGTCGTTGCGTTGGAGAACATCTTCCACCCACGGTACACGCCTTGGCGGTTGCTGATTGTGTTTGGGTTTGGGCTTATTCATGGACTGGGTTTTGCGGGGGCTCTGAGTGAACTGGATTTGCCAACGAGTTCTTTGGTCGTGGGGCTGCTGGGCTTCAATGTGGGTGTTGAGTTTGGTCAGTTGGCGGTCATAGCGTTTGCATTGATGGCAACGTTTGGGATGAAGGACGATGGAAAATACAGGCGCTATGTGGTCATACCTTGCTCGATCGTCATCGCGGCCATGGGGCTCTGGTGGTTCGCGCAGCGTGCTTTTTTCTGAGGACGAGGCAAGTCATCCGCTGTTGCTGCGGCGTGGTTCTTGCTTCATGGGTTCACCATGAACGCGTTTCGTGCGATTGCTGGGGGTCTGCTTGTCATCTTGATGGTGTCTTGCCAGTCGCCGTCCGGGGGTGTCGGACGGAGTGTTTATGGAGATCGACCTGGACCGAAGGGATTCAAGACGGTGGTGATAGACGCGGGACACGGAGGCAAAGATTCCGGAGCGCATGTGCGAGGTCTGATGGAGAAGCATCTGGCTCTGGACATCTCGAAAAGGCTGCGTGCAGCGTTGACCCCTAGGTTTAAGGTAGTCCTGTTACGCAGTGATGATCGATTTATTGAGTTGGATGAACGAGTGCGTTTGGCGAGCCGTTTTGGAGATGCTGTGCTGGTCAGCATTCACCTGAACTACGGGAGTCGCTCGATTTCCGGACCCGAGACTTTCTACTGGAGGACGGATAGTTACTCGCTGGCGAGGCGGGTTCAGTTGCAACTGAGTGCGGTCATTCCAAATGAGTCAGGGAATGCGGGATTGGTTCGACGGCGTCTGCGGTTGACGCGGAATCCGACGATACCATGTGTTTTGGTAGAGTGTGGTTATCTGACGAATGCGCGGGAAGCTGCCTTGATTGCGTCGGCGGGATATCGGGAGCGGCTTGCCGAAGCGATTGCCCGTGCGATTCGGGATCAAGCGTCCTATGGCGATTCTGGCATGGGGGTATTGCCCCGGCCGATTTATGCGCCACCCAGTCGCGCTGGCGATGCTCGTGATTGATGGCGATTGCGGGATGCGGTGAGGTTATCGGGATTGCTTCTTCAATCAGGGTAGCGAGGGTCAATTTCCGATTTCTTGAGGTGGTGTTGTGGCCGCCACTGATGGATCATTCCGAATGCTCAATGGAGCGTTTCCGACAAGTCATTCTTTCGACTTACTCTTGATTTTGCGCTTCCCTGGAGTCTTCACTTCCGGGTTAGATTTTTTGAAGGCCTCGTCTAGTGCGGCAGGGCGGGCATTGGTGAATTGGTCGAGCACCTGCTGAAGCTTCTGAGAGGCTTTTGCCACTGGTGCGGACATGGTTGAAAGGTTGATAGGTTCCCTTTCAAGGGGATCATGAGCAATGTCGAAAAAGCGGCCATCACGGTAGAGTTTGTAGTGATGGTCGAAGGCGCACTCTCGGATGGTGAGGTCTGTCTTTTGACGTGGCGAATACCAAGTATAGAGCCACTCACGAGGCGTGCCGACTTCGCCGCGAAGTTGTGGCAGAAAACTGACTCCGTCGACGGTCGCTGGCACTGCAGCTCCGGCGGCGGAGCAGATGGTCGGCAGAAAGTCAGTGCTGCTGATAAGATCACCGCAGACGCGTCCCTTTTTGATCACTCCGGGCCAACTTGCGATGAGTGGAACGTGGGTTCCATGGGCTGCGGTCGATCCCTTGCCGCCTTTGTAGTCTGCGCCTTTGAAGCGGCTGGTGATGCCGGTGTTGGTGCCGTTGTCGCCCAAGAAAATCAGCAGCGTGTTATCTCGAATACCAAGTTCATCGAGCTTTGCCACAATGCGTCCCACCAACTTGTCCATGTAGGCGGTCATATCGGTGAAATGCTTTGGGCTCTGCTGTTTGTTTTCACCATCCGTCTTTGGGTCCCAGTCCGGACTATCTGGAGTGGGTTGAAAGGGGTTGTGAGTGAGGATCATCGGGTAGTAGAGGAAGAAGGGATATCCCCTGTTTTGGGCAATGAATTCCAAGGCAAAGTTATTGACCAACTCGGGGCCGTATTCGCCATGGCTGAAGTCCTTTTCGATGCCGTTGTATTCGAGATCGGCATTTGCATAGCGCGGTGGGCGGCGTGTTTGCTGCCAGAGGCACGATTTGTCGAATCCGAAGTGCTGCGGTGAATCGATCTCTGGACCCAGTTGCCACTTGCCGCAGATGCCCGTGGCGTAACCAGCCTTTTTGAGTAATTGCCCGAAGGTGGTCTCGGTGCGGGGAAGGGTGCCGAAATTGATGTAGTTGCGAATGTTGTAGCGGCCCGTCATGAGTTGAACCCGTGTTGGGGTGCAAAGAGGTTGGACGTGGCAATTCTCGAAGCGCAGGCCGTTTGCGGCTAGGCCGTCGAGGTTGGGTGTCTGGTACGACTGTCCGCCGTTGGATGTTACGCACTCATAGCCGAAGTCGTCGGCCATGATGAGGATTAGGTTGGGCCGATTTGCGGCTGCGCGAAGGGAGGCCGCTTCTAAGACTGAAGCACTCAGAAGCGTGAGTGCGAGCAATCGGAAGGTTGGCCTCATGGGAGTTCGCGGATGCGGATCTTGCGGAAGTGAATAGGCGAGCCTTCACTTTCGAGACAAAGGAATCCTTGGGCAGGATCGCAGGCCGTCCCTCCAGAAACCTCTTCGCCATTGACCCAAAGACGGACTTCACCGTTGATGGCTCGGATGTAGTAGTGATTCCATTCGCCGTGGCCTTTGGCGAGGTGCTTGCGAGGGAAACTTCGGGTGCCATCCGGGGATAGGGGAGGGAACGGGGTCATTTTGACACGAACCGGGAAGACATCGCCATTGGTTCCAAACCAGTCAGTTTTTTTGCCTGCTGTGGCCATCTTCTCCGTGAAGGCGTGGTCGAGGATTTGAACTTCGATGCCATCGGGGAGACCTGATTTGCCCGCTGCGGTGAGTTTATCGATCGATGAAGGAGTTGCCCAAAGAAAGACACCTGAGTTGCCTGCTGGCTTTTGATGACTCCACTCCACGATCAACTCGAAATTCTTGTATTCCTTTACTGTGCGCATGACGCTGACGGGCTGTCCAGTGCATTGCAGCACGTCGTCCTTCCAAGTCCAGGTATCGTCGGCGCTGTTTACCTTGGCGAAATCGATTGCGGTGAGAGAGCGGAAACCTGGCTGGGTGTCATCCATGAATGCACGCACAGGTTCCTCAGCACGAAGCGAGATCGAATTCAGGATTAACGCAAGCAAGAGATACGGTTTCATAAGATGGAATGAAGATTGGGATTGATAATGAGGTGGCCTGTTAATAGTCACGAAACGGACCACGGGGTTCAGTTTGATCCATTTCTTTTCGCCAAGCAGCAAATCGATTCTGCAAGAGCTCGACGATATCCGGGTTTTCCTTCGATAGGTCTCGGGTTTCGGCGATGTCGGTTGCGAGATCGTACAAGCCCCTGCCTTTTTGGGATTCAACCCATTTCCAGTTGCCGACTCTAGCAGCCTTGTCGCTACGGCGTTGCCAAAACATTTCGGTGCGAGGAGATGGTTGATTGCCGAGTAAAATGGGAAGCATATCGAATCCATCAAGAACGATGCCAGCTGGGGCCTGAGTACCCGCAGCGGCGAGCAGGGTGGGGGAAATTTCGAGGGTGGTGAGAAATTCGTCCGTGATTTTTCCAGCCGGGACTTTTCCGGGCCAACGGATGACGAAGGGCACTCGCAGACCGCCCTCCCACATGGTGCCTTTGCTGCCTTTGAGCGGTGCATTGCCGCCGTTGCCGCTGCCGCCATTGTCGGACATGAAAAGGACGATGGTGTTGTCGGTCTGACCGGCTTGATCGAGCGCATTCAGGACATCGCCGATGACTTCGTCCATCCGGGTAACGGCTCCATAGTATTGCGCCAGTTTCTTGTCTTTCACTAGATCGCGGTATTTCTCGGCGTAGGCCTCGGGGACTTGGACGCCCGGCTTTTTGCCGCCATTGTCCTCAGCTAGAGTTGAGGCGCCGTGGGGGGCGTTGAAAGGGAGATAGAGGAAGACGGGTTTTTTGCTGAGATGTTCTCGAAGGAAGTGAAGGGCTTCACGACCGAAGATGTCGGTGGCGTATTGGCCCTTGTCTTCCTGCGTGCGTTCATTACCCCGAAAGAGAGACGGGATGCCGTAGCGCTCATGGGTGTAGTAGTCGATGCCGTTGTTGCCGTGACCGTAGAAGAAATCGAAGCCACGCTGCAGGGGCAGATAGCGTTTGGCTTGGCCCATATCCCACTTTCCAACGACGCCGTTCACGTAGCCAGCGGTGCGGAGCATGTCGCCGAGGGTGAATTCTTTGGGGTCAAGACCGAGGGTCATCTCGGGGGAGACCGCGTATTCCTCGGCGGTGAAGCGGTGGCCATAATTGACCATGTCATTGCGCACCATGTCGTAGAGACCGTTGCGCTGGGGGTATCGGCCTGTGAGGATGCTGCCGCGTGAGGGGGTGCAGGCAGGCCAGGTGACGTAGAAGTTTGTCGCGCGGGTGCCCTCGGCTGCGAGGCGGTCGAGGTTAGGGGTTTGAATGGGTTTGCTGCCGATGCAGCCGAGATCGGGGTAGCCCTGGTCGTCGCTGACGATGAGCACGATGTTGGGTGGAGCGGCATTCAGTGAAAAGCCGAGCAGGATCAGCGGCAGGAGCAGTTTCATGGGCGCGGATGGAACGCGCTAAACCGGCAAAGCTTGCGCTCAACCAGTCGGGTATGCCTTTCGGGTTGGCTACTTCGCGTGCAACACCCCGCGCATGATCACGCCGTGGCCGGGGAAGCTGCAGACGAAGGGGTAATCGCCGGCGGCGGGCAAGGTGAACTCGAGGGTTTCCTCTTTGCTCATGTCGAGGAGCTTGGTGTGGTGGAGGACGTCGTCGCTGGCGGGGATGAAGCCTTTTTCGAAACCTGCGGCACCCATGACGATGGCGGCATTGGCAACGGCGTCGGCTTGGCCGGGCTTGGTGATGAGGAGGTTGTGAGGCATCACGTCGGTGTTGGCGAAGGTGAGCTTGATCTTCTTGCCGGCCTTCACGTTGAGCTCCTTCACGTCATACATGAGTCGCTCGCGGATTGTGGCGATGCGGATGGTGGTCAGCTCGGGTGTGTCGCTGAGGATGCCGGACTTCTGGGCTTTTTCCTCGGCTTCTCCGGCGATGACGCCGCCTTTGGTGCTGGCTTCGACGTTGAACCAGAGTTGCTGCACGACGTTGGCGGCGTTGCGAGCATGAAGTTCGGGGGAGGTTTGCAGTTGGGCGAGCAGCGCGGTGTCGCGGACGTTGTGCTGCTGGTGGAGCCAGAGGGCTTCGAGCAAAGGATGCGCGTCTTCTTTCTTGGTGGCGTCGAACTGCTTCATCCATTCCTTCGTGGCGGCAATGACTTCGGCGGTGGGGCGTTCGCTGAGCTCGACGCGGGTGCGGTGACGCACGCCATCAGCGGGATGCTTGAGGTTTTCGAGCAACGCGGGAATGGGCTGACCGTCGATGGCGACAGGCTTTTGCAGTTCGCGGCCTTTGGCGGTCATGCGGTAGATGCGGCCGTGTTTGTTGTCGCGGTTGGGGTCGCGGACGTTGTGCTGCATGTGGCCGATGATCACGTTGTGCCAGTCGGCGATGTAGAGGGCACCATCTTCGCCGAAGACCGCATCGCTGGGGCGGAAGTTTTTGTCGCCGCTCATGAGCAGGCCACGGGATTTGTCCTCGGTAACGCTGCCGTCGGCTTGCGTGACTTTGACGGTGAGGTCTGCGCCAGCAGGCTCGCCCCAGACCGATCCGGCCTCGGCATTGCGGGCGAGGTCGTAGTGCTTGATGCCGAGGAAGCCGATGACGTTGCAGATGAGGAAGTCGCCCTGCATGTCTTCGGGGAAGTGGGTGCTGCTGACGATCTCGCTCGCGGTGACGGGGCGGACTTCCTTCTTGAGTAGCTCGTGCATTTTGAAGCCGTTGCCCTCAGGGCGGACTTGATACGCACGACCACCGGTGCCGTCGGTGGCATAGAGATAGCCCCAAGTGTCAAAAGCGATGCCGTGCGGGTTCGGCGAGTTGTCGGCGTGTTTCGCGATGGTAAAGCGGCGAGGATCGAAGCGATACATAGCGCTGGTGCCGGTCTGCAACGACGGGCCCCATGGATGCTCATGATTGTGCACCATGAAGACACCGCTCTGCCAGTAGATGCCGCCGTCGGGGCCCATGACGAGATTGTTCGCGCCGTGATGCGTGTCGGCGAAATCGACGCCTTGCAGCATGATGGTGCGCACGTCGGCCACATCGTCGCCATCGGTGTCCTTGAGGAAGATGATGTCCGGGGCGCAGGTGACGATGACGCCGCCATTCCAGAACTCAAAGCCGAGCGGATTCTGCACGCGGGCGAACTCGGTGATGCGATCTGCTTTGCCGTCTTTGTTGTCGTCGTGGCAGATGACGAGGGCGTCCTT
>CANETF010000107.1 GCA_947440575.1 Verrucomicrobiaceae bacterium | reverse complement strand
TGCGTCCACAACAACGCCGAGGCCGCCTCCCGCGCCGCCTGCAAATACAGCTTGTCTCCCGTCGCCCGCCACGCCTTCACAAACAGCATCCCCATCACCGGCGTCCCAGGAGCCTCAATGCTAATCAAAGACGTTCCCTTCGTGTCCGAAGTCCGCGACTCCTTCAAATCCCGCGTCCACTTCGTCGCATACCCCCCCGCAAAACTCAAACTCGTCCGCGCAAACGAAACCGTCTTCTTGATCGCCGCCTCCACCTGCTCAATCCCCGGATACGGCTCCACCTTCGGCTTTTCTACCATTGCAGGTGCCTTCACTTCCCCCTGCACCACTTTATCACTCCCTTCTTGCGCCAAGATCGACACCCCAACAAACGTAACCATCAAAATCAATCGCATCCCCCTAATACGAAGCCTTCCACGAAAAATAACAGCCCTTTTCCTGGAACCCACAAGCTCTCACCGTCCTTTACGCCAACCCATTCTCACCTACCATAGCCCCATGCTCCGAATCAGCTTCCTCACTCTCCTCCCTTGGGTCCTCTCCCTCACCCTCAGTGCCCAGGAACCCAAGGACTCCCCCCACGGCCCCGACAAAAAACCCGCCGAAGAAGCCAAAGACAAACCCGCCGACGACAAAACCAAGCCTGCTGCCCCCGTCTCCACCGAACACAGCATCACCATCAGCGGCCAAAAAATCGACTACACCGCCACCGCAGGCCCCATCGCTCTCAAAGACGCCGAAGGCAAAACCACCGCCGAAATCTTCTACATCGCCTACACCAAAAAAGAATCCGATCCCGCCCTCGCTGCCAAACGCCCTCTCACCTTCTCCTTCAACGGCGGCCCCGGCTCCTCCTCCGTCTGGCTCCACCTCGGTCTCCTCGGCCCCAAACGCGTCAAACTCCAGGACAACGGCTTCGCCCTCCCTCCCCCTTACCAACTCGTCGACAACGAGTCCTGCTTCCTGGACGAAACCGATCTCGTCTTCATCGACCCCGTCGGCACCGGCTACAGCCGCGCCACCAAACCCGAGGACAACAAAAACTTCCACGGCCTCAAGGAAGACGCCCGCTCCATCGCCGAATTCATCCGCCTCTACATCACCAAAAACTCCCGCTGGCCCTCCCCCAAATTCCTCATCGGGGAAAGCTACGGCACCACCCGCGCCGCCGCCCTCAGCGGCGAACTCCTCGACACCCACCGCATCAATCTCAACGGCATCATGCTCGTCTCCACCGTCCTCAACTTCCAAACCATCTGGGGCGGCGAAGGCAACGACCTCCCCCACACCCTCTACCTCCCCAGCTACGCCGCCACCGCCTGGTATCACAAAAAACTCACCGCTGACCTGCAAAAGAAACCCGTCGAAGACATTCTCAAAGAAGCCGAAACCTTCGCCGCAGGCGACTACAACCAAGCCCTCCTCCTCGGCAGCGCGCTCTCTCCCGCCCAGCGCTCCAAAGTCATCAAACAAATGGCCCGCCTCACCGGCCTCAGCGAGTCCTTCATCGACGCCTCCAACCTCCGCGTCTCCCTCTCCCGCTTCAATGCCGAACTCCTCCGCTCCGAACGCCGAGTCATCGGCCGCTTCGACTCCCGCTACACCAGCCTTACCCAGGATCCCCTCAGCCCCATGGCCGAACGCGACCCCAGCGCCGACGCCGTCTTCAGCGCGTTCACTTCCACCTTCAACCACTACATCCGCCACGACCTCAAGTTCGAAGACGACCGCCCCTACAACATCCTCGGTGGCGTCGGCAAATGGAACTGGGATGCCGAAAACGAGTTCGTCAATGTCACCGAAACCCTCGCCGAAACCATGAGCTCCAACCCCTTCCTCAAAATCCACGTTTCCAACGGCATCTACGACCTCGCCACTCCCTACTTCGCCGCCCGCCACACCTTTAACCACATGCGCCTCCACCCCGACCTGCAAAAAAACATCACCCAGGACGACTACACCGCCGGTCACATGATGTATCTGAACCTCCCCGACCTCTGGAAACAAAAAGCCGACCTCGCCAAATTCATCCGCGCCGCCGCCGCGCAGTGATCAGCTCCAAAACAACCGTCCCGCTACCCAGCACAACAGCACCCCCAGAAGCGCCATCTTCAACGCCTGAACCCTCACACTCTCCACGTGCAAAACCGCCTCATTTGGTCGCGCCGGATCATAAAACACTGATACCTCCGTCCCAGGCCGGTACGTCTTCATCATCTTCAACCCGCACGTCAACGCCCCAATCGATTGCTCAGCACTGATCCGCCGACCTTCCAGCACCCTCTCGCCCACCTCGTACGCATATTGGATGACCGGCTCGTAAACAATGCTGCCATCCGTCTGCCTGCGCTGCGACTTGCGCAAATCAGCCTTCAAAATCCGTCCCCTGGTGCGCGACCACCATCGCACCGGCAACTTCCGCCAAACCACTCGTCCATAGTGCACCAGACCCACCACACTCAAACAAACCGCCAGCCATTCCAGGCGGGGCAATTGAAATCCTTCTAACATCGCCAACAGGGGATCAAACAGCAGGATCGTCTTCATAAGATCAGCAGGAATGACTTGAACACTCGTTCATCATGCACGCCCATAGCCCTGCGGATATTTATTTAATGTTACAATATCGTTAAGTTAGCTGAATCTTTTTCCCCGCATAAATCACCCACTCCCAAACACCTCCATATGCGGCGTGCTTCTCATTGACCAACGTCTCAAACCTTCCCTCCAACCCTGGCAGCAAATGCCTCTCCATCCGCACATGATTCACCCCCATCCAACGCCGAAACCACCCAAACCGCGATCCATGAAAATCCACCAGCGCAAACACTCCCCCGGGAGCCAAGTCCCTCACCGCACAATCCAATGACTCTTCCCATCCCGGGTTGAACATCGACAACGCATACGAGCACAACACCAGGTCGAATCCACCCTCGTTCACCGGCTCATCATAGCGCCGCCTCACCAGCGTCACCCGGTCGCGCTCCGCTGCCATCTTCTTCTCCGTCAACGCCAGCATGTCGGATGACACATCCAGTCCCGTCAAATGCGCCTTCGGAAATCGCCGCCCTAACTCCGCCAGATTGCGCCCCGTACCGCATCCCACCTCCAAAATCCGCTTCGGTCGCGCCAAACTCGCTGCCCGATCAATCACCGCCGACCGCCCAAACAAAAAACTCCACCGCGTCGCATCATAAATCACCGACTGCCACCGATAATACCCCTCGACCGCCAACGGCGCCTCTTCCATCACGGTTCCCTTCATCACCCGTTCACCACTCCAAAGTGAAAGCTCCCGTACGTCCCCACCCGATCCACCCGGTGCAACCCTTCCGTCACCTCCGGATGAAAAGTCACCCTCGTCTGCACCTCCTCCGGCACAAAACTCAGATCCAATCCCGCTGACCGCATCAGAATCTTCGTCCCTGGCCGGCTGTTCGCCAAAATCAAATCCCACTCTTCCTTCAACGCCACCGGATCATGCCACGCCAGCCAGTCCTGATGATCTAACAACACATACTGACTGTACTTGCCTGGATGCTTCCTCAAAAAGTCAGACACCGTGCAGGTATGCGCCGTCACCCGTGACTCCATTGCCCTCAGCATCGGCTGATGCTCTTTCCTCAGGTAGTTGGGACAACAAGTCAGCGTGTAGAAACCCGTGATATACACCCGCCAAAAGTAGTTGTCCTCCGCCGGCAACTCCGTCAGCACATGCTTCAGCTTGTCCTTCACATACGCCGTCAACCCGCCCGGATAGGATTCCTGAATCAAACGAATCTGTGGACGCGGCACGCCTAACAGCGCCATCAACGCCGGTTGCCTCACCAACCAACTCGCCACCCGCCCCCAAATCTCCGGCTCGAGCAGCGCATACGCCTGCCTCTGCTCGTCCAGCGACCTCGCATCCAGCAAACACAACGCAAAATTTTTGATGTTTGGCCGTGCTTGAAACAACGCCTTCCCCATCACCCACGCCGCCACTCCGGACGTCCCATGGTAATAAAATGATCCCTTCACACTTCGCGGATCAAAGAACCCGATCCGCTTGTCCCAAAACGTCCTCGCATACTCGGGCAACTCCTCCCGCAGTTCCGCATACAACCCCTTGTAATTGGCGTGCGACCCAATCCCAAACATCTCAAACAAATCCTCAAACTCACCCCGCCGGATCAACACCCGCTTCAGCTCCAACAACGCATTCTGCCGCGGATTCATATCGATCGTATGAATCGCCTTCGGACCGTCCAAAAGATAGTCCAGCACGTTGCACCCCGCACTCGTGATCATCACGATCTCACTCTCCGAATCAATCTCCATCACCTGCCTGTCCAACCGCGGATCCTCCCACGCCGCATTGTAAATCAGGTTGGATCCATGCACCCGCTTGAACACCGCGTCATGCGCAGCACGGGCAATTTTCGAGGCAGTTCGGGCAGGCGCGGGCAAAGAAGCGACAGGCATGGATAAAGCCCTTTCCCCAACTCCGCCCTCTTGAACAGCAAAACCCCGTGCCAAGAGTGTCACATGACGATCTCGTCACAATCCCCTCAGCGCCGCTCCCGCACCACCACCACCTCATCCACCTGAATCTCCCGCACCTCCAACGCCCCGCTCGACTGTGGCGCCTCCTCAAACGCCTCCATCGCATCCGCCTTGCCACCACCCTTCAATCCCCGCACCCCACCCAAAACCCGCGCCACCAACGATACCAATACCCCCACTCCAAGAGCCACCAAACTCAGCACCGCCACCACGCCACCCACCACCAACGCAACCAACCCCGCCAACACCGCCTTCCAGCCGGAGATTCGAAAGCCCTGAACGTTCACTCGCATCATGCCCCACCCGTATCACACCTCGCCCCATCCACAACCCCGGTTACAAACACTCCCGGTTTGCGTAATCCCTCAACGCCCAGGCACCGACTCCCGAACCCGCCGCACCCAGGAGTGAAACACATCCCGCGCAATGTCCGACGTCTCACCCGCCTCCCCTCCCACACGCACCATCTGCTTCCCCGGCAACCACTCCGGCCGCAACCGATCTTCCATCATGTGATTCGCATCATCCGGACACACATACGCATCCAGTTCCGCGACAACCTCATTCGTCCCCGAATCAAAGTGAGCCGAAAGCGTTGCATGCAGTTCCCCCAGCACTTCAGCTTCCGCCCCAGTCGCCAAAGACAGCGGTAACTTCTCGACCAATTCACCTAGCGATATCGAATGGTTCATAGCACCTACCCTACACCCGATTCAACCCTCTAATCACGCTCACCTCACTCAAATCCGTGACCTCGCAGAAAAGTCAAACTCGCCGGAATCTGATCCACCGACGTCGGCGACTCATCCTCAATGAAGTAGTGCTCCACTCCATGCTGACGCGCCCCGGCAAAAATCGCCTTCCAATCCATCTGCCCGGTCCCCAATACCACATCGTTCGCCACATCCGTCTTCCCACTCAGCGAACCCGTGGCCACACCCTTCTTCAAATCCTTAAGATGCATCAGCTTCCATCGCCCGCTGTACTTCTCCAACAGCTTCACCGGATCCTGTCCAGGAAACACGATCCAAAGCACGTCCATCTGCACCGAAACAAACTCCGGCTTGGTCTCCTGCATGAAAAGATCAAACAACGTTCCATCGCCATGCGGCTCAAACTCAAACCCATGCGCGTGGTAAAACATCGTTATGCCCTCTTTGGCGAGCGCTTCCCCGGCCCGATTGAACACCGCTGCCGACTCACGGCACTCCGCCTCATCAAAGGCATCCTTATGGTCGATCCATGCGCAACCCGCATACTTCAAACCCAGCGCCTTGGCCTCCTTCACGACGTTGTCGAGATCATTTTGATAACGTGCATACGGAAAGTGTCCACTGACCGCCCTTAGACCACGCTTCTCCAGTTCGACCCTAAACTGCTCCGCACTCAGATCATAAGTCCCTGCCAGCTCCACCTCCCTGATCCCAAATTCTTTTACTCGGTCCAATGTCCAAGCCACCCCCCGAAGCTTGAACTGGCTGCGCAGACTATAAAGCTGCAAGCCAGCCGCATCAGGCTGGTCCACAGCTTGGATCTGGCAGGCAAAACAAAGCGCTAGAAAAAACAAACCGAATTTCGTCATGAAACAAAGACGGATTCCACCAAACCTTCTTTCTATACATCTCAACGATCAAGCACCGCTGCCCCCTCAATCACGAATCCCATCCACCCCTTTCACTGCAGCCCGGTGCATCTCCTCGATCATGCTGTTCACCGGCACCCCGCCAATGCGATAGCCCTTATCCTCCGTCAAAAGATCGCAAGACCGCTTCTCCCCGCTATGCCGCGACACACTCACGACCCTTCGTCCAGCCACAATCTCACCTGGCTTCAAATTCCTCGCACGCACCCCGGCCACACGATGCATCCCGCACACCTCCACCTCCGCCCCATCTGAAAATCGAATCGTGAGAAACTCCGTCGCCGAACTCTCCAGATACGTGTGCTTCTGCAGCACCCTCACCGGCTGTCCTCCATAGCCCATCACCACATCCCCCGCCGTCACCGACCCCGCCCGCCTCGGTCCCGTCGGCGTGTCCACCATCACATGCTCCGGCATACACGAAAACGCAAACTTGACCCCCGCCAACGGCAACGCCGCATTCAGCAAGGGCGCAATCAAATTGCACCCTGTCAGGCCCACCGACAAAACCAGCGCGGCAGGCAGTAAAATCAAAAGTCGGTGGTTCATTCGCAAACTCAATCCTCCACCAAAAAGCAAATCTTGTCACCAACGAACCCTTTCCCACTTCCATCCTTGCACCCCGCTCGCCAATCCTGCTAATACTGCCCACCTCACCACCATGAACCGCCGCCACTTCCTCTCCTCCACCCTCGGCTCCCTCGCCGCCACCACCCTGCCCCTGACCGCCATCGAGCCCATCAACCGCGCAGGCAAGAGCCGCATGCAACTCGGCCTCGCCGCCTACAGCTTCCGCGAGGCCTTCCAGTGGAGTCGTGGCAAAGAGCAAAAACCCAAGGGCGACCGCAAACCCTGGTCCATCCTCGACTTCATCGACTGGTGCGCCGACCACAACGTCCCCGGCGCTGAAGTCACCAGCTACTTCTTCCCGCCCGACGTCGACACCGCCTTCCTCCTCCAAGTCAAACGCCACGCCTACCTGCGCGGCGTCCAACTCGCCGGCACCGCTGTCGGCAACAACTTCGCCCTCGCCAAGGGCGAAAAACTCGACACCGAAATCGCCTCGGTCAAAAAATGGATCGACCACGCCGCCACCATGAGCGCCCCCCACATCCGCGTCTTCGCAGGCCCTACCCCGAAAGACATCAGCATCGAAGAAGCCGTCGCCAACTGCACCGCCGCCTACCAGGAGTGCCTCGACTACGCCTCCAAAAAAGGCATTTTCCTCGGCCTCGAAAACCACGGCGGCATCGTCGCTGAACCCGAGAACCTCGTCAAAATGGTCCAGGCCGCCAACAGCCCCTGGGCCGGCATCAACTTCGACAGCGGCAACTTCCACACCGCCGACCCCTACGCCGACCTCGAAAAAATCGCCCCCTACGCCATCAACGTCCAGCTCAAGATGGAAATGAAGCCCGACAAAGGCGCACCCTCCGAAGCCGACATCCCCCGCCTCCTCGACATCCTCCACAAAGCCAACTACCAAGGCTGGTTCACCCTCGAATACGAAGTCAAAGCCGACCCCTTCATCGAAGTCCCCAAAATCCTCGACCACCTCCGCCCCCTGCTCGCCTGACCCACACTCCCACTCACTTCCCGGCCTTCGGTGCCGCTTCCGCCAGCTGCTTCTCGAACCAAGTCGCCACCTCCCCCCGCTCCACCGCCTTGGTCATCTCTTCCATGGCCGGATGCGCTATGATCGGCTTCAGCCGCTGCACCTCCAAATACACCCGCACCACCTGCTGACACGCCAGCGTCAGACATGACCGGCTGTCCTTGTCATTCATCGCCGCATACGCCCCGCTGATCACATACGCCCTCAGCATCTGCGCCCCCGAATTCGGCACCACCTTCTCCATCTCATCCGCCCACACCGTCAGCGGAGGCTGAGGCACCAGCACCGGCACCATCGGCGACTTGTCCAAATACCCCAGCACAAGCTTCGCCGCCTCCTGACCCGACTCCGTCAGCGGGTTCTTCACATACGCCTCCATCGCAGGCAGCACTTCTTTCCTGAGCGCCGGGTCTTTGATCACTCGCATCATCGAATCCACAAACGACTTCATATCCTCCAGCCCCTTGTCCCCCGCTTCCTTAGGTCTCATGTGCCGAATCAAAATCACATGCCCCTCATAAACCGTCGCTCCATACCAAATCTTCAACGCCACCCTCACCTCCTTGTCCTCTTTCTTCTCCACCCGGGTCGCCGCCAACTGCTGCACCATCAGCGGAATCGCCTCAGCCTTCCAAATCTCAATCTTCCCCTCCAACGGCTCCTCAATTTGCAAATCCTCATAGCGCCCCGCCTCCGCCATCTTCACCAAATCACTCACCGCCGTGATCAACGCGCTATCAATCGCCCCCGCAATCGCCTCCTTCGTCGTCGGTGCCGGATCCTTCTTCTGAATAAAAACATCCCCACGAGCCTGCGCCGCTCCGCTCTCATACCGCACCAACTGATCCCCCGGCACCGCCTCAAAATCCATCACCCCCCGCATCCCATACGCATTGAAATTCAATGGAAACCGCAACGCCGTCCCCTTGTGCGTCCACGCAGGCAGCTCAGCCGGCGGCAAACGCCACTTGCCCCCCGCTTCTGAGGTCTCCCCCTTCTCCTCACCCCGCACACTCCCCGACCCGCCCACCAAGGCAGCCACTCCCAACAACCAATAAATCCAGCGCTCCATCACCCCAGTCTGCCTTTTCCCACCCGCCCCCGCAATCAAAGAAAAATCCCCCGCCCCAGCCCTTTACACCGGATTCATCGATTTTTTAACCTTATTGACCATCCACTAGTTGCTGAAATTATTATAGATACTATAATATACCTTCGATGCGTGCCGCTTCCGTCTCTCTCAAGACCCAAATGCGCGCCTGGATGGCCCGTGGGTTCGCTTCCAGGCTCGTCTCAGGCTTCGTACTCGTCGCCCTCCTCACCGTCTTCGGAAAAGCCGTCTCCTTCGTCAAAGACGCCGCCCTCGCCCGCTGGTTCGGCACCAGCGATACCATGGACGCCTTTGTCCTCGCCTTCGGCTTCCTCGGTTTCCTCGCCTCCGTCCTCGGCGGCGGCCTCCCCGAAGCCTTCCTCCCCCATTACGCCGAACTCAAACAGCGCCGCGGCCCCGCCCGCGCCTCCCGACTCGCCGTGCAAGCCGTTGTCGGCCAGGCCCTCGCCCTAGCCGTTTTCGCCGGCATCCTCTGGCTGTTTGCAGATGCCATCATCGCCATCACCGCTCGCAGCTTCTCTCCGGAAAAAAAGGCCACCGCCGCCAGCCTTTTGCGTCAGTTGATTCCCTTCCTCATCTGCTACGGCATGAGCTTCCAGCTCAGCATCTGGCTGCGCTCGGACAAATCCTTCGCCCTCCCTGCCGCTGCCCCCATGATCATTCCGGTCACCATCCTGGTGGCCATGTTCGCAGGCGCCTCCATCGACCACCTCGTTCTCGGCACCCTCTGGGGCAGCCTCCTCCAACTCCTGATCCTCGGATTCGCCGCGGCTCGCACCCTGCCAACCGCCCCCCGCTGGCGCGCCCGCCTCTTCACCGTCTGGGAGCCAAAACTCATCAAGGCCGCCAAAGACGCCCTCCCCTACCTCCTCGCCGGCATGGTCTACTCCAGCGCTTCCGTGATCGATCAAGCCATGGCCGCTGCCGGCCTCCCCTCCGGTGCCGTCTCCGTCCTCAGCTACTCGGACAAACTCGTCGGCATCCTCCTCGCCCTCACTGCCATGCCCGCTGGCGAAGTCCTCTTCCCCTACTTCGCCGACACCGTCGCCCGCCAGGACTGGGCCGGCCTTCGCGACCAGCTCAAGCGCGCTGTCTTCATGGTCGGCGGCTTCTCCATCCCCGCCACCCTCCTCCTCTTCGTCCTCGCCCCCCAGCTCGTTAGCACCCTCTTCGAACGCGGCGCCTTCACGGCCGAAGACACCTCCCGCGTCTCCGCCGTCCTCCGCATCGCCATCTTCCAAGTCCCCTTCTACATCCTCGGCACCCTCTGCTCTCGCGTCGTCGTCTCCCTCCAGGCCACCCGCTTCATCCTCGTTATGAGCGTCTTCTCCATGCTCTCCAACGCCTGCCTGAACGCCGTCCTCATGCGCCCCCTCGGCGCCCCCGGCATCGCCCTCGCCACCGTCATCGTCGCCATCGCCAGCTCCGTCCTCGTCACGCTCTACGTCCTCGCTCAAATCCGCAAACGGGAGGCCGCCTCATGAACACCGGCCTCGCCCAAGCCCAACCGCTCCCTCCCGAGCCCCTCGACCGCGTCGGCAAGTTCCTCCTCATCGTCGCCCTCGCCCTCCTCGTGCCCACCATGGCCCGCGCCCTCCCCTGGCTCTACGAACAAGGCAAACTCCCCATCAAACCCCGCGACTACACCCTCGTCCTGCTGGTCGCCCTGTTCGGCCTCCTCCTGCTCAACCGCCCCAAACTCTGCCTCCCCAGCTTCATCATCCTCACCCCTCCCCTCCTGCGTGTCCTCGATGCCGCCTTCCTCCGCCGCTTCGACGTCAACCTCCTCGGCGAACACTCCGTCTTCGTCATGAACCTCCTTTCCGCCTGGCTCGTCTCCTTCGCCAGCGTCGCCCTCCTCTCCTCCCACCACTGGCGCAAAATCGCCTACTGGACCGCGCTCGCCACCGTCCTCTTCGTCAACGCCTCCATCTACTACGAAGCCGCCGGCTTCGCCCAATACACCCGCATCCCCGGCCGCCTCTCCGGCTTCCCCGTCGACCCCAACGACGGCCCCATCACCACCTGCCTCATGCTCGGCATCTGCTTCACCCTCCAGCCCGCCTTCTGGAAAAACCTCGCCCTCGTCGCCTTCGCCACCCCCGCCATCGCCCTCACCATGAGCCGCTCCGGCATGGCCATCTTCGCCTTCATGGTCGGCATCTACGTCCTCCTCAACGCCCGCCGCCACTTCACCGGCCTCGTCCTCATCGCCCTCGCCTGCATCCCCCTCGCCGTCGGCGGCGTCGCCCTCCTCGCCCAACGCACCGGCGGTGGCCTCATCAAAGACGAAAACACCAAAGCCCGCCTCCAGGCCATCTACGAACTCGACTTCGAAAAAATCAAATCCCCCGAGCGCGCCAAAGACCTCGCCGACGGCTGGGAAGCCGTTGGCCAAAAACCCATCTGGGGCCACGGC
Source organism: Verrucomicrobiaceae bacterium (assembly GCA_947440575.1). Classification (GTDB taxonomy): domain Bacteria; phylum Verrucomicrobiota; class Verrucomicrobiia; order Verrucomicrobiales; family Verrucomicrobiaceae; genus JAGRPD01. Next base: position 3,343 of record CANETF010000107.1, on the reverse strand, counting down.
ACCGGCGCAGGCACCGCCTGGTGGCAGCCCCACAACCAATTCGTCGCCGTCTGGATCGACATCGGCCTCCCCGGCCTCCTCCTCTTCGCCGTCCCCCTCCTCGGCCTCACCATCCTCTGCGCCATCAACCGCTTCCAGGGCCTCTTCTGCCTCATCCCCGTCTGGCTCTTCATCCCCTGCTCCCAAATCCTGCTCGATGCCCAACAATTCTGGTTCTGCCTCGGCGTCGCCGCCTGCGTCCTCATCCCCGGCCGCTTCGCCCTCCGCCTCGGCAGCCTTCGCGACGCCCTCACCCGGCCTCTCCCCTCACCCCAAGCCTCCGCCCGATCATGAACCAGTTGCTTCCATCGCTGGTCCTCCTCATCCGCGACCTCGGCTTCGGCGGCGCCCAGCGCCAGCTCGTCACCCTCGCCAAAGGCCTCCACAACACCCACTTCCAAATCACCGTCATCTCCTTCTACGGCGGCCCCCTCGCCGCTGACCTCGATTCCGCCGGCATCCCGCACCTTTCCATCGGCAAAAAACACCGCTGGGACCTCCTCGGCTTCATCGCCCGACTCACCCAAACCCTCCGCTCCCTCAAACCCGACTTCATCCACAGCTTCCTCGCCGAGTCGAATCTGATGGCGCTCCTGCTGAAGCCCCTTTGCGGTTTCCCCAAAGTCATCTGGGGCATCCGCGACTCCGAAAGCGACGCCCACCAATGGGGCCTCCTCGGCAAAGCCAGCTTCCGACTCAACTGCCTCCTCAGCCCCTTCGCCGACCAAATCATCGCCAACTCCGAAACCGGCCGCCGCTGGTATCAAGCCCACGGCTTCCCAAAGGACGACACCCATTTTGAAGTCATCCCCAACGGCATCGACACCACCCGCTTCGTCCCTCAACCCGACCTCACCCCGCAGGAAACCGTGCTCGGCATCATCGGCCGCCTCAACCCCATGAAGGACCACCCCACCTTCATCCGCGCCGCCGCCCTCGTCCACCAAACCCATCCCCACGTCCGCTTCCAAATCATCGGCGACGGCCCGTCCGACTACCGCGCCGAACTCCAAGCCCTCGCCCAGAACCTCCCCATCGCCTTCCTCCCCGCCTGCACCGACCCCGAAAACACCTACCCCACCCTCACCGCCCTCGTCTCCTCCTCCGCCTACGGCGAAGGCTTCTCCAACGTCCTCGGCGAAGCCCTCGCCTGCGGCACCCCCGCCATCGCCACCAACGTCGGCGACGCCGCCCTCGTCCTCGGCGACACCGGCTTCCTCGCCCCCCCACGCGACCCCGCCGCCCTCGCCGAATCCATCCGCCAGTTCCTCGACCTCCCCCCCGAAACCCGCACCACCCTCCCCCAACGCTGCCGCCAGCACATCGAACAAAACTTCACCCTCCCCCACCTCTTCCACCGCACCACCAAGGCAGTGCACGCATCCTGCTTGCACTCTCCCGTGGAGCAAGCCGCTGGCTTGCCTCCCCACGGGAGCGCGGACACTCCTGTCCGCCCCCAAGACACCGGCGAAGCCGCACTTCAAAACGCAGCGCCAGCCCCCATCCTCTGGATCACCACCGGCCTCGGCTCCGGCGGCGCCGAAATGATGCTCACCCAGCTCATCCAAAACCTCCCCGACCACCGCCACACCGTCCTCTCCCTCACCTCCGGCGGCAAACACATCCCCGCCCTCCAAGCCGCCGGCGCCACCGTCCTCAGCCTCGACATGCCCGCCGGCAAACCCACCCCACGCGCCCTTCTGCACCTCTTCCGCTTCGCCTGGCAAACCCGCCCCACCGTCATCATGGGCTGGATGTACCACGGCTGCCTCGCCGCCGCCCTCGTCAAACTCTTCCGCCTCGGCAACGGACGCCTCATCTGGAACATCCGCCAGTCCCTCTACGACCTCGCCCTCGAAAAACGCGGCTCCGCCCTCGTCATCAAATCCCTCCGCTGGTTCGCCCCCCTCGCCCGCACCCTCACCTACAACTCCCAACTCAGCGCCCGCCAGCACGAAGCCATCGGCTACCCTGCCCACAAAACCCAACTCATCCCCAACGGCTTCGACCTCACCAAATGGCGCCCGCAACCTAACCTAACATCAGGCCCCCTCCGCATCGGCCGCTTCGGCCGCTTCACCCCCATGAAGGACTACCCAACCTTCCTCCAAGCCGCCGCCCTCATCACCCAGAAACTCCCGCACACCGAGTTCCACCTCGCCGGATCAGGCATCGACGCCACCAACACCGACCTCACCCAGCTCATCGCCGACCTCCACCTCCAAAACCACGTCCACCTCCACGGCGACCACCCCGACATCCCCGCCCTCACCGCCTCGCTCGACCTCGCCATCTCCTCCTCCGCCTTCGGCGAAGGCTTCCCCAACGTCGTCGGCGAAGCCATGGCCTGCGGCGTCCCCGTCGTCGCCACTGACATCGGCGACACCGCCTGGGTCATGGGCGACACCGGAACCCTCGTCCCCGCTCAAGACCCCCAAGCCCTCGCCACCGCCGCCCTCAAAATCCTCACCCTCCCTGTCGAACAACGCCAAGCCCTCGGTCACCAAGCCCGCACCCGCATCGAATCCCACTTCAGCCTCCCCTCCATCCTCACCCACTTCGACGCCCTCCTCACCTCTTCCCAAAGTAGTGCAAGCTTCCAGCTTGCCCGCCCCGTGGGGCAAGCCGCTGGCTTGCCCGCCTCCCCCCCGGCGACCGAGCCGGTCGCCCCACACCCCAGCTCACCAGCTCCCCCCGTGGAGCGAGCCGCTGGCTCGCCTCCAAACAAGGTGGTGCAAGCATCTTGCTTGCACTCCCCCGTGGCCCAGCCCGCTGGCACACACTCCCCCGTGGGGCAAGCCGCTGGCTTGCCCGCTTCACCTCACTACTCACCACTCACGACTCACCCCTAACCCCCACCCACCATGTGCGGTATCGCCGGCTTCTTCACCTCCCCCAAGAGCGCTTCAAACGAAGCCCTCACCGCCACCGTCCGCCGCATGACCGACGCAATCGTCACCCGCGGCCCCGATGACGAAGGCGCCTGGACCGACGCCGACGCCGGCATCGCCCTCGGCCACCGCCGCCTCTCCATCCTCGACCTCTCCCCCCTCGGCCACCAGCCCATGACCAGCGCCGACGGCCGCTACGAAATCGTCTTCAACGGCGAGATCTACAACTTCCAGGACCTCCGCACCGACCTCGAAAAACACGGTCACACCTGGCGCGGCCACTCCGACACCGAGATCATGCTCGCCGCCTTCGTCCAGTGGGGCATCGACGCCGCCACCCAGCGCTTCAACGGCATGTTCGCCTTCGCCCTCTGGGACAAACAAGAGCGCACCCTCACCCTCGGCCGCGACCG
>CANETF010000106.1 GCA_947440575.1 Verrucomicrobiaceae bacterium | reverse complement strand
GGCTGATTAAGGGGGGGACGTTGGAGGCGGCGGTGGTGATTCGGGGTGAGACGCTGCTTTCGAAGCAGCCGCTGCGTTTTGATGATGAGTTTGTGAGGCACAAGATTTTGGACATCGTGGGTGACTTGATGCTGTCAGGGAAGCGGATCACGGGGCATGTGATTGCTGTGCGTCCGGGGCATGGGCCGAACACGCAGTTGGCGCGGGCGATTGTGGAGCAATACAATCAGATGCGGGCGATGGTGCCGACGCCGGTGACGATTCCGATGGGTGAAGCGGTGTTGGGGATCAATGAGGTGATGAAAATTTTGCCGCACAGGTATCCGTTTTTGATGGTGGATCGCATTGTGGGGTTTGAGGGTGAGAACAAGTGCACGGGGGTGAAGAATGTGACGATCAATGAGCCGTATTTTCAGGGGCACTTTCCGGGGCATCCGATCATGCCCGGGGTATTGCAACTGGAGGCGATGGCGCAGGTGGCGAGTGTGCTGATGCTGCGGCGTTCGGAGAATCAGGGCAAGATTGGTTACTTCATGAGCGCTGACAATGTGAAGTGGCGCAAGCCGGTGCTGCCGGGTGACACGGTCATCATTGAAACGGAGATCACGGCGATGAAGCGGAGCATTGGGAAGGCGATTGGGCGCTGTGTGGTGAACGGGCAAGTGGTGTCGGAAGCGGACTTGATGTTTGCTTTGGTGGATCGCTGAAGAACGAAAAACCGAGTTCACTATGCCGATTCATTCCACTGCCATCATTGATCCGACTGCTGAGATCGCAGAGGGAGTTGAGATTGGGCCGTATTGCATTGTGGGGCCTGGGGTGGTCCTGGGGGCGGGGTGCTGGTTGCAGCATCATGTGACGGTGATGGGACCGACGCGCATTGGGGCGAGGAATCGTTTTTTTGCGTATTGCTCGATCGGGCAGCAGACGCAGGATTTGAAGTATCATGCGGAGCCGACGTATTTGGAGATTGGGGACGACAACAACTTCCGTGAGTTTTGCACGGTGAACCGGGCGACGATGCCGAATGATAAGACGGTGATTGGGAGTCATAATCACTTTCTATCGTACAGTCATGTTGGGCATGACTGTGTGGTGGGCAGTCATGTGATTTTCTCAAACAACGGCACGTTGGGCGGGCATGTGGTGATGGGGGATCATGCGATTGTGAGCGGGTTGAGTGCGGTGCATCAGTTCTGCCGGATTGGAGAGCGGAGCATGATTGGGGGGTGTTCGAAGGTGGTGCAGGATGTGCCGCCGTTTTGCATTGTGGATGGGAATCCAGGGGTGACGCGGGGGTTGAATTTGGTGGGGTTGCAGCGGGCGGGGTATTCTGAGGAAGCGATCAAGGCGCTGCGGAAGGCGTTTCGGACGTTGTTTCGCAAGGGCTTGAATGTGCCGCAGGCGCTTGAGGAGATGGAGGCGGGTGAGGTGACGGAAGAGGTGGGGATTTTGATGGAGTTTGCCCGGACAACTAAGCGTGGCTTGTGTCCGGGACCGCGTGGTGGCGCTCGGGATGAGGAGTGAGGAACAGGAGGACGAATTTTTGAAGCGATTGCTGACACCGGAGGAGACGTTCGAATGGGGGCGTGGGCTGGGGGAGAGTTTGGAGGCTGGGGCGGTGGTAGCGTTGTGCGGAGATTTGGGAGCGGGGAAGACGCAGGCTTCGAAAGGAATTGTGTCAGGGGTGGGGAGTGGTGAGGTGGTGAGCAGTCCGACGTTTGGGCTGGTGCATGAGTATGGGGAGGGTCGGTTGCCGGTGTTTCATTTTGACTGGTATCGCATGGAGTCTGAGGTGGAATTGCTGAACATGGGTTGGGATGATTATTTGGATGAGAAGGGGGTGGTCATCGTGGAATGGGCGGACCGGTTTCCGGATTTGATGCCTGAGGGGACGCGTTGGTTTTACTTTGAACATGCGGGGGAAGAGGGTCGACGGGTGACGGAAGAAGGAGGGGTGCGATGAAGGATGTGGTGCTGGCGTTGGAGCTTTCCACGGTGCAAGGCAGTGTGGCGGTGGTTGCGGGGAACGAGGTGCTTTATGAGGCGTCGTTTGAGGCGAAGCGTTCGCACAATGCGCAGGTGTTTGGGCCGTTGGGTGAGGCGCTGAAGGTGGCAGGTGGCAGGCTGCGGGGGATTGTGGTGGGAACGGGGCCGGGATCCTATACGGGAGTGCGGATTGCGATTGCGGCGGCGCAAGGGGTGGCGTTATCCCGGCAGGTGGCGGTGGTGGGGATGTCTTCGCTGCTGGGGTGTGTGGAGGAAGAGACTTTCGGGGTGGTGGGGGATGCGCGGCGTGGGAGGTTTTATGTGGCGCAGGTTCGGGAAGGGGTGCTGATGGAGGGCATCGCGTTGCTGGCACCAGAGGCGCTGCCGCGGGCGATGGCGGAAACGGGGTTGGAGCGATGGATCACCTGTGACGCCAGTTCACCAGTGACAGGTGTGGAGGTGAAGGTGCCTGTGGCGAGGCGTTTGGCGATGCTTGGGTGCGACGTTGATTTTAACGCCCCACAAGGTCGGGCTTTGGAGCCAATTTACCTTGAAGGGGCGTTTATTACGCAGCCTCGGAAAAAATAGTTACGCGAGACGGGCGTCGATGTCTTTTTCGATCCAGGACCAGAGGGTGCCGAGGGCATTGATGACATGGGTTTTGGCGGATGCGAGAGCCTCCGGGGACATGGGTTGGCCGTCGGCGGGGACTTGGCGACCGAAGAGGTAGTATTTGATTTTGGGCTCGGTTCCTGAGGGGCGGACGGCGAAGCTGCGACCATCGGCGAGGTCGATGAAGAGCATTTTCTCTTTGGGGACTTGGACGCCTTCTTCGTCGTGGATGACATCGGAGGCAAAGTTGCGGACGCCTGTGACGGGGCTGCCATCGACTTCGGTGGGAGGATTGGCGGCGTAGCTGTTGGCGAGGGCGGCGATTTGGGCGGCACCTTGGGCTCCTTCGAAAACTTTGCTTTGGTTCACTTCGAGGAAGTAGCCAACTTCGGCGTAGATTTCGTCGAGCAGGCCGGGGACGGTGAGGCCTCGGCTGGCGGCGTAGGCGGCGAGTTCGGCGAACATCACGACAGCGCCGTTGCCGTCTTTGTCGCGAGAGAAGTCGTCGCCCATGTAACCGTAGCTTTCTTCGTCACCGAGAACCATGAAGGTGCTGTGCTCGAGACGAGCGTTGCGCGATTCGACAGGAGTGAGGTCGCGGTAGCGGGCGCGGATGTCCTCGGGGAGGGCGGATTCGTAACCGGCAAGTTTGGCGCCGATCCATTTGAAGCCAGTCAAGGTGTTGACGACATTGATGCCGTATTTGACGGCGATGGTGTCCTGCATGGGGCTGGTGACAAAGGTTTTCAGGAGGACGGCGCGACTGCGGTTGGAGTCGTTAAGGATGCCGAGATCGAACATGGTTTTGATGCGATACCAGGCGATGAGGGCACCGGTTTGGTTGCCGGTGAGGAGGATCATTTCGCCAGCGGCATTGCGGACGCCGACACCCATGCGGTCGCAGTCGGGGTCGGTGCCGATGACAATTTCAGCGCCTTCTTTGTTGGCGAGATCGACGGCCATTTGGAGGGCGGGGGCGTTCTCTGGGTTGGGGGATTTGACGGTAGGGAAGCGGCCATCGGGGATGTCTTGCTCAGGGACGGTGAGGAAGTTGAAACCGAGGCGTTTGAGGATGGAGGGCACAAAGACGCTGCCAGCACCGTGAAGAGCGGTGAATACGATCTTTAGTTTCTTGGCCGCATCGTCATTGAGAAGCTCCGGACGGAGCATGATGTTTTGGACTTGGCTAAGGAATGACTGGTCCATTTCGTCGCCAAGAGTAGTGACTTTGCCCCGTTCGGAATCAGGAAGGGCGTCATAGGACTCACCGGCGATGGCATTGACTTCGGCGATGATGCCTGAAGCGTGGGGTTCGACGATGCCGGCGCCGTCATTGAAGTTGACTTTGTAGCCGTTGTCGTGGGCGGGATTGTGGGAGGCGGTGATCATGACGCCTGCGTCGGCGTGGAGGCGGCGGACGGCGAAGGACATTTCCGGGGTGGGGCGGAAGCCATCGAAGAGGTAGACATCCACCCCGAGATCGGTAGCGATTTTGGCGCAGAAGTGGGCGAATTCGGAGGAGAAATGGCGAGTGTCGTGAGCGAAGACGATGGAAGGGCGGCCCTCGATGGCGGCGTTGGTGCGCCAGTTGCGGATGTAGGCCACGAGACCGCGGGTGGCGCGGCCAAGGTTATAAAAGTTCATGGCATTGGTGCCGACGCAGGGCTGATCGGGGCGTTGATCAGCGGAAGAGGCGCCTTTTTCGGCGGAGGTAACGACTTTGCCGATGGTGCGTCCACGGAGGCCGCCGGTGCCGAATTTGAGGCGTTGGAAGAATCGGTCGTTGAGTTCTTCAAAATGGCCGCCTTGGACGAGTTCCTCGATGCTGGCGCGGTAGATTGGATTTTGACTGGAGGCTAAAAGAGCTTGGATGTTGTTGTGGGCGTCGGAGAGGAGGGTTCCGGCGGTGACGGCATTTTGGAGGGCAGAATCGAGAGACATGGAGAGGTCAGAGTAGCGTGGGAGGCGGGGTGGTCAAAAGGAAAGAGGCGCCCGGGACTGAGGGATGTGGGCTGATTTTGGGGCGAGGGTTATGGCCGTGTGACTTTCAGTCGCAAAAAGCGTCGTGAGAGTTGGGTGCCGTAGGGTATGGAGGCTTTGATTTGCTGGGTGGTGCCGTTGTCGGAGTCTGGGACGAGGGCTTGGGTGACGGCTGAGGTGCTCCAAGTGATGAGGTTTTCGCTCCATTCGATGGAGTAGGTCAGGTCGGTGGAAGCTTTGTTCAGCGTGTAGGTGAGTGAGAGAGTGCCGTTACTTTCTTCGACACTGAGGGGGATGGAGTCGGCGATGTTGGGATTCATGGCCAAGGCGTATTCTAGGAGGTTACTGGTTCCATCCGCGTCTTTATCAGCGGAATCAGCATTGAGGCCGGTGTTGGCGATGGTGCCGAAGGTTTGGAAACGCCAAGCTTCCACGGGTGTGGCGAGAGTGACGGTGACATCATTGCCGGTGCTGCCGGTGTAGCTGAGAATCCAGGTGTATCCGTCTTCCTGCCAGACCGTTCCCTGGGGTCTGCCGGCGAAAGTGCCGGAGATGGCTCCGGTGCTGGATTTGTTCACGATGGTGAAAACCGTGCCGGGGGTGAGGTTCGGGCCGCAGACGAGGTCGAGGGTGCCAGCCAGGGTGACGTTTCCGCCTGCATTGAGTTGATCATAGCCGCTGCCTGGGGTGCTGTTGTTGAGACGGACTTGAAAGGAGGCGGAGGAGGTTTGGGTGAGATTGGCGATCGTGTTTGGGGAGCCTTGAGGGGCAAAGATCGCGGCATTGGTGGTGAGGTTCCCGGTGAGACTGCCGGCGAGTGCGAGACGGCCTGCGTTGACGGTGGTGGCGCCAGAGTAGGTGTTTGTGCCATTGAGAGTGAGCGTGCCTGAGCCGACTTTTGTGAGGGTAAAACTTCCTGAGATGCCGGGGTGGATCAGCAGGTCACCCGTGCCCCCAAGACTCGAGTTGGCGGCCAGGATGACGGCGCTGAGGTTGGCAGTCGCTGTCGTCCCGGTGCCGCTGCTGAAGGTGACGCTTGGCGCGCTGGTGTAGCCGCTGCCGGGGTTCGTGACCTGGATGGCTGCGATAATGAAGTTGGTGGCGTTGCCGGTGCCGGTGGGGTTGGTGCCTGCGGTAGTGACGGTGCCACCGCTGAAGGCAATGGTTGGTGCGGAAGTGTATCCGACGCCGGGGTTGGTGAGAGTGATGCCGGTGACGATGCCGCTGGTCAAAACGGCGGTTGCGGAGGCTCCGCTGCCGCCACCGCCGGTGATGGTCACGGTGGGCGCGGCGGAATAAACTGTGGTGCCGCCTGCGAGGGTAAAGCTGGCGGTGCTCAGTCCCAAGGTGGCCACAGCGGTCGCGTTTCCGGAGAGGATGACTTCTGGGACGGCGCTGTGGACGCCGCCTGAGGTGGTGTTAATGGAGGCGACCATACCTGCGGCGATGGTGGCGGCGGCGGCGTTGTTGTTGACCAAAGCGCCGTTGCTGCCAACGCCGGTGCCGCGAACGGTGATGGCTTCATTGACGCCTTGCTGACCGTTGATGTCTAGAGTGGCTCCCGCGGTGATGCTAGTGGCTCCCGCTGTGTTTCCGAACTGCCATCCGCCGCTGCCGAGCGCGTTTGGGTGACCGAGCGTGAGTGAGCCTGCGGTAACCGTGGTCGTGCCGCTGTGCGAGTTGTTGCCAGCGAGGGTCCAAATGCCTGCGCCTTGTTTATTGACCCCATTGAGTCCGTTTGCGCTGCTGCCATTGCTGATGACGCTCGTGACGATCCCAGAGCCTGCGCCATCGAGCAGCAGACTTCGGCTGGTGGCGATGGGAGCGATGGGGCCGCTCAGAGTCAGAGTGCCAGCGTTGGTGAGGATTTTGGTGTCACCACCGCCGCCGGCGAGATTGATGGGGCCGAGGATTGTGTTGTCGCCCACCTCATTGATGATGGCACCAGTGGCGCTGCTGGTGTTGTAGCTGATGGTCGCGGGCAATTCGATGGGATCGCTGCTGCCGTCGAGATTGAGGTGTGGAGCGCCGGCTGTACCATTGGTGAGCAAGACGGTCTTGGTGCCGTCGCCGAGCGCGGTGCTGTTGGTGATACGCAGCGTGCCGCCGCTGATATTCACGCCGCCGTCGAAGGTGTTGGTGCCGCTGAAGACGACGGTGCCTGCATTGATGGGGCAATCGATCTGCACGCTGCCGGTGCCAGTGATGGCATTCGGTACGGAGAGGGTGCCGGTGCGGTCAAAGCGGAGGCTGCCGTTGTTGATCACGTCGCCTGTGCCAAGGCTGCCGGTGGCGGCGTCGTTGCCGATTTGCAGGGTGCCGGCGTTGATTGTGGTGTCTCCGGTGTAGCTGTTGGTGCCAGCGAGGACGAGTTTGCTGCTCGTGCTGTTGCGAATGAGGCCGCCGGAGCCGGTGAGGTTGCCATGGAAGAGGAAGGTGCCGCTGTTGCTGCCATTGAAGGTCGTGTCCGCTCCGAGCACGACGGGCGTGTTGATGTTGTAAGTGAGGATGTTCGTTCCCGAGCCGGAGGTGCCTGTGAGGTTCACCGTGGGCAATGTGGTGCCGTTGTTAAGGAGCTGGAAGGTGCCGCCGCTGATCGTGGCGGTGGTCGCGCCAGTGCCGTTTGTGCCTGCGAGCGTGAGATTGTTCATCTGGAAGATACCCGCGAGGTCGTTGGTGGCCGTCGCGGTGACTCCAGCGAGCGTTTGGCCGGTGTAGAACTGCGCGGAAGCCCCGCGCGTGCTTGTCGGTGCGGTTCCGCTTTGCCAGTTCGTGCCGGTGGACCAGTTGCCGCTTGTGGTGCTCGTCCAAACGTAGTTCACGGGTGCGGCGGAGAGTGAAATCGTGGCCGTGGTGCTGAGGCCGCCGAAATGGCGTGTGGTCATTCCATTGAACAAAGTGGTGATTTCAGCCGGAGCGAGAGCGGTGTTGAAGACGGCGAGTTCGTCGAACTTTCCATCAAACCAGCGCGGGGCAAAAGCTGCCGATACATCGGTGTGACCGCCGAAGATGAGAGGAGGTACCTGAGCTGTGGTGAGAGTGAAGGTGCTGTCACTGCCGACGAGTGCTCCATTCAGATACAGGCTCATCGTGCTGCCGCTGCGAACCACCGTGAAGTGATGCCACACACCGGGAGTGGCTGCGGTGCTTTCGATGTTCACGTCCGGACCGGGATAGTGATGCAGCGTGAGAGTGGAGGTGCCGCGGGCCATCAGGTAAAGCTCTTCGCCGGTGCCAAAGCCGTCGCCATTGTTCAAATGCCAGATCATGTCCTCATTACCACTGTCCCGGCGTTTGAACCAACCGGTGAAAGTCCAGTCACTCGTGTCCCAATCGATTTCGGTGGTGGTGACGACGCGGCTGAGACGTGCGGCATTGGCGCCACCGTTCTCCGCCAGATCGAGGCTACGCCCATCGCGTCCTAGCGCTGCAGGAACATCGGTTTGGAGTGTGTAGGTGCCGGTGCCGATGGCGTCAAGTGTGCCGTTGCGACCATTGCCGGAGACATCGGGTTGTTCGGTCGAAACCGTTGGATCTGGGAGATCAAAATCATAGGCCAGGATCATGCGAGGATCCGCACCTGTATCTGTGGCGGTGAAGGAGAAGTTGGGCACGCCGGTGTAGCCCGGCGTTGGTGTGAAACGGGCGGTGAAGCCATCGGCGAGCAGTGTAATGGTGCCGTTCACCGGATCGCTCACGCTGAAGCGCATCTGCGCGGCGGGTGTTGAGTCGTCGGTGATGTAGTTGCGCAAATCGATGTCCACTGGGTTCTCGCCATTGCTGGTGGCGACACCGTTGACGGCCACGGGGGCGTCGTTCGACGTGGCGATGTTCCAGGTGCTGAGCGCGGTGATAGTGGGGGGCGTTGTGGGGATGGGTTCGCCAGTTTGAAGTGGCACGAACCAGACGGCGAGAGTGGTGTTGGTGGTGCCGGTGAAATTGATGGCGAGCTTCTTGTGGCCGGGGTTGGCGTTTTGCGCGGGTGTGGTGACTGGATTCGCTGAACCGGGCAGGGGTACCGCATCCATGATTTGAAACTGGCCGTCGCTGCTGAGGATTTTGCACCACAGACGCTCCGCGCCCTGGGTGAGTATGGCACTGGTGCCATCGGGATCAATCACGACGCTGGTGGTTGGATGCGTGTAGTGCGCGAACCACCAGACCGTCTTGCCTGTGGCGGCTTGGATTTCATCCTGCACCAGCACTTCATCGCGTGCGCCCATCAAGCGCACACCGCGCCAGACCTTGCTTATGCCTGTATAGACTGGAGTGAGATCGTGAATCGAGAAAGATCCGCTGCCGCCCAACTCGCTTTGATACGCGATGAGCGGTGCGACGGCACCCAGCACCATGCCGGCGGTGCCATCGGGATTAATGGCAAGGGTGTTTTGACCCTCGGGCCGCATGCGGTAGTAGTCCCAGCGATCAACTCCGGAGGCATTGGGCGTGTCGTTGAAGTAGTTGGTCAGTGCGTAGTTGTCGCCGCCGAGATCGTGGAACCAGCGTTTGCCGAGCGCATCGAGCACAAAGGTGCCTGCGTCGAGATTGCCGTGGTCGGCGCCCATTTGACCGCCTTTCGTGCCGACGAAGGTGGCGCGGCTATCCGCCCATTTGCCGCGCATGGTGACCATTTCCTGGGGTTGGAAAGCGGTTCCGGCATCGCCGTGGAAGGCCATGTCCGCGGCTGAGCCATTGTTGGCGACGGTGATGCCTGCGTGATCATTCCACCACAGCGCGCTGAGAGCGCTGCCGCTGCCTGAGTTTTCCCAGCCATCATAGGCCGCGATGCCGTAACGCCGTGCCATCCATTGAAACTGAGCCCCGCGAGTGCCTCCGCCCGCGCCTGCATCCGCATAGTTGAAGATGATGTTGGAGGTGCCGAGCGAGTTGATTGGACCATAGCCGGCCTCGGAGACGTGCTGCGTGTTGCTGATGCCGAAGTCACTGCCTAGCACCCACTCGAGACCGGCCAACATGCGCATGCCGTACTCCGTGGTGTAGCCCCAGTAGCCCGGGCCTTCATACCAGGCACCGTTATCAGTGGTGAAGTGCCTCCAGCAGGGTCGGGTGGAGTTGAGGGAGCGATTGAGAATATTTTCCACCAGCGTTTCGGATTCTGTGCCGACCACCAGAGCACCCATGCTGAGGCCGCCGGTGCAGACTTGGTTCCAGTTGTTGCCATCGCTACGGGACCAACCGACATTGCTGGTGAACTGCGAGAGGCCTGGAGTGAGTCCTTTGTTGATGATGGCGTTGCGAATGGTGGTGCGTCGGGTGGCGTCCCAGTAGTGATAAAACCAATCGTAGCCGATGGCGCAGCCGTGCGTCATTTCCGCGGTGTCGAGGAAGTGGCTGGGGTTCCAGTTTGGGAAGAGGGTGTTGTCCGCCACGGTGCTGAGTTCGGTCCAGGCACGCTCGGCGTATTGCGGATCGCCGGTGAGTTGCCAGGCGAGGCCTAGTTTATACATGCGGTCCACCACTTTGCGGGAGTCGTTCAAAATGACGCTGCGCACATCCGGCGCATAGACAACGGGTGGGGTGGTGAGGAGGCCGTTGGCGGAGTTGATGGCGTTTTGCGCCCAGGTCTTTGCTTGCGAAGCTGTGGGACTGAGATAAGCGGCTTTCAGCTTCGCGAAGCGTTCCGCTGTTGCAAAGAGGCGAGGGTGATCCTGTGCCATCGTGTTGAGGAGATTTGTCTCCGTTGGTTGCGCCGTGGCGAGGCCCGGTTGCACCAGTGCGGAGCCAGGAACGACACTGAAGTCCAAATCGCCCGGCTTTTTCCAGCCCACGGCCCAGTGGTCTGTGCCGGTGCTCTCTTTGTGCAAGAGTTCCACATAGTAGCGCTGACCTTCGACGAGAGTGCGAGACGTTGAAGCCGTGCCCCAGGCGCGAAATGCGGTTGCGGAGGCGACGCTGGCGGCGAGTGATTTGTTGGCGCTGGTCGCGTCCGTGCTGAGGTAGAGTTCGACGACGTCGTCGCCGCTCACGGCGAAGGTGTAGCTGCCTGTCACTGGCGGCACGATGAAGCCTGTGACTCGCGTGCCAAACGAATCCGCCCAATCCTGCGCCAAGCACTCGAACGACGTGATGAACTCGCGACCGCCGGGTTTGTTCGGGTAGTTCGCGTTTGAGGTGAGCGAGGAGATCAAGCCTCCGGTGATCCCGCTCCAATGCTCCCTTAGCAGAGAGCCGCCGGCCTTGTCCACGCGAGCAGGGAACAGTCGCGAAGAGGGAATGACCTCGCGAGCGCGGGAGGCGGAGGACCATTCCAGTCTGACCGAAGCGCCGCCAGTTTGCTCGATGTATTCCAGCCGAATGTTGACTCGTTTTCCCGCGGTCAAATTGACTTGCCCACGCATTTCGGTGGGAGCGGCGAAAAAGGTTCGGCAGGCGATCATTTGATCGTTCACCCATAGGCGTGCGCCGTCGTCGGCGGACACGTAGAAGGTGTAGAGCCCTGAGAATTCTGGCTCGATCTGTCCGCTCCATGCGATGGAGAAAGTGTCGGCATTGGTGATGGTGGTGCCGGAGGGGATGGCGGAGCTGAAATTGAAGTCGATCTGGGGGTCGGTGCGGGTTGTTCGCAGCGTGGTGAAGCTGGCGGTGTCGTAGTATTGCCCGCTGAGGCCTGTGCCCTGAGAGAAGGCGGGGAGGACGGAGGCGAGGAGCAAAAGGAGAGCCTGGCGGAGCATTTGGTGGGGCCCAGGGCTTGGTTGGAGATCCGTGGGATTCTCTTTTATCGAAAAATGAGTCGGACTGGAATAGAAAAATGAGTGATTCCGCACATCGCAGGAGCGGTTGTAGCCAGGGGGACTCTCATTTGCCGCGAAGGCCCGAGGCGGAATTTGGGCGATATGGCATCAGTGCGCGAGGCTACGAGAGGATGCGGAGGGAGTCTTTTTCCGCGTCGTAGTCGAGGCCACGGGTTTTGAGGCCGTTGCGGGTTTGCTTGTGGATGTGAAGCAAGGTGGAACCGAACTGGAAGCGATCGGTGAGGGGAATGGAGACGGAGGGGATCCAGGTGAGTTGGCACCAGGAGGTGCCAGCCTGGGGGCCGGTGGCGCAGCGGATGTAGTCGAGGGAGAGGACGTCGTCGGGATGGTCATCACCTTCAAGACGTTGGCGAGCGTCGAGGTAATCGGCGAAGGCCTGGGTGTAGATGAGTCCGCAGCGGTGGCGTTGGAGGACCATAATGGACTGGGCGGGAGAGGGAGAAAGAGAAAGCGCGGAGGGGTTCGTGAGTGGAACCCGCTCCGCGCTTTGGAATGCGGTCAAAGACGGCTGAACGTCAGGTGGCTCAGGCAGCGGCAGCGAAGCGGGCGGCAACGGCGTCCCAGTTCACGGTGTTCCACCAAGCGGCGATGTAATCGGGGCGCTTGTTTTGGTATTTGAGGTAGTAGGCGTGTTCCCAAACGTCGCAGCCGAGGAGAGGGGTGCCGGAGCCGTCCATGAGAGGGTTGTCCTGGTTGGGAGTGGAGGTGACGGCGACTTTGCCGTCTTTGGCGACGAGCCAGGCCCAGCCGGAGCCGAAGCGGGTGGCACCGGCCTTGGCGAAAGCTTCTTTGAAGGCGTCGAAGGAGCCGAAAGCGGCGGTGATGGCATCGGCGAGGGCGCCGGTAGGGGCGCCGCCAGCGTTGGGGGCCATGATGGTCCAGAAGAGGCTGTGGTTGTAATGACCACCGCCGTTGTTGCGGACGGCAGCGCGGATGTCTTCGGGCACGCTGTTGATGTTTTTGCAGAGGTCTTCGATGGAGTGGGCTTCGAGGTCTGCTTTGCCGGCGAGAGCGGCGTTCAGGTTGGTGACGTAGGCGTTGTGGTGGCGGCCATGGTGGATTTCCATGGTTTGCTGGTCGATATGGGGTTCGAGAGCGTTGTGAGCGTAAGGAAGTTCAGGTAGGGTGTGGGCCATGATGTTGTATGATGAGGGTTGAGCTTGGAATACGTGCGGTAAACGGGGATGGGCGGAATTTCAACCTCGAATCGGGAGTGGATTGATGCGAATTGATTGCGTTAATTCAATCGTTTTCCGTTAGACATCCGATGGGGACTGTGTTTGGAATTGCGCGATGCGTTTGTTTTCTCGATCTTTTGCGGTGGTGTGCTGCCTTTTTGGGATGGGGACGGTGATGTTTGCTCAAGAGATCGAATTGCCGACGGTGGTGGTGGAGGGGAAGGCGGAGAGTTTGATTGGGATCGCGCCATCGGCGTCGAAGGGGCAGGCGAGCCGGGAGGAACTGATGCAGCGTCCATTTTCGCGTCGGGGGGAGTTACTGGAAACGATTCCGGGGGTGATCATCACGCAACATGCGGGGGACGGGAAGGCGAACCAGTATTTCGTGCGGGGTTCGAATCTGGATCACGGGACGGATTTTGCGATGTTCGTGGACGGGATGCCGGTGAATTTTCGGAATCACGCGCATGGGCAGGGGTATGCGGATTTGAATTTCATCATACCGGAGATGGTGGAGCAGTTGGATTACTGGAAGGGGAATTACTTTGCGTTCTTGGGGGATTTGAGTTCGAACGGTGGGGCGCGGTTTCGGTTGGTGGATGAGTTGGAGCAGGGGATGGCGATGTTTACCTGGGGGGAGTTCAATTTTTACCGGGGAGTGCTGGCGGATTCGATTCAGGCGGGGCCGGGGACGCTGACGTTTGCGATGGAGTATTCGTTTTATGACGGGCCGTGGGAGCTGGCGCAGGGGAGTGAGCGGTGGAACGGGTTTTTGAAGTATCACTGGACGGATGGGACGGACACTGTGCGGGTGACGGCGATGGGGACAGCGGCGGATTGGACATCGACGGATCAGATCCCGCAGCGGGCGGTGCAGCGGGGGCAGTTGGGGAGGTTTGGATTTGTGGATCCGACCAATGGCGGGGAGTCGCAGCGGTATTCGTTATCGGCGGCGTGGGAGCGGATGGAGGGGGATGTTCGGACCTATGCGGATGTGTATGCGGGGTATTATGATTTGGATTTGTTTTCGAACTTCACTTACTTCTTGAATGATCCGGTGCGGGGGGATCAGTTTGAGCAGAAGGATGGTCGCTGGTTTATGGGGGGGAATGCGGGGCGGGAGTGGAAGTTTGAGGCGGGCGGGCAGGAGCAGCGGATGCTGGTGGGATTTCAGACTTACCACGAGTGGATCGATGGGATTGGGCTGCATTTGACGCAGGCGAGGCGGCGGTTTCAGACGATTCGGGAGGATGATATTTATCAGGGGAACTATGCGCTGTTTGCGGAGCTGGAGTGGAAGTTCAATGATTGGTTGAGGGTGACGCCAGGGGTGCGTGGGGATTTGTTTAGCACGGAGGTGACGAGTGATTTGTCGGCGAATTCGGGATCGTCGGTGGATGGGATTGTGAATCCGAAGTTGGGGGTGGTTCTTGGGCCGTGGGCGGAGACGGAGTTTTACTTGAATGGGGGCTTAGGATTTCACAGCAACGATGCGCGGGGGATGACGATTTCTCGTGATCCGGTGACGGGGGATCGGGTGACGGCGGCGGATCCGCTGGTGCGGACGTACGGGGCGGAGTTTGGGATTCGGAATGAGTCGATCCCGAAGGTGGTGAACACGTTGAGTGCGTGGTATTTGAAGAGCGATTCGGAGCTGGTGTATGTGGGGGATGCCGGGACGAGCGAGCCGGGGCCGGCATCGCAGAAGTATGGGGTGGAGCTGTCGAGTTACTGGCGGCCGACGGATTGGGCGATGGTGGATGTGGAGGCGACGGCGACTTATGCGGAACTGCTGAACACGCCGGAGGGGCGGTTCATTCCGGGGAGTGTGCCTTACACGTTGAATACGGGGATCACGCTGGGGAAAGGCGATGGGTTCTTTGGGTCGATCAGGGGGCGGTTCTTTGGGCCGCGGCCGCTGATTGAAGATGGCAGTGTGGAATCACGCGAGGCGTTCCAGGTCAATGCGCGGATTGGTTACCGGAAGAAGAATTGGGAGGTGGCGGTGGATTGCTTGAATCTGTTTGACCGGAACGACAATGATATTGTGTATTTTTACGAGTCGCAGTTGCGCGGGGAGAGCGCGCCGCGTGAGGACCTGCATTTTCACCCGATTGAGCCGCGGATGTTTCGGTTGTCGTTGACTTACCGCT
>CANETF010000105.1 GCA_947440575.1 Verrucomicrobiaceae bacterium | reverse complement strand
ATTCGGGGCAAAACGGACAAGTATGTTGAGCGTCGGTTGGCGGATAAGGTGTTTCCGGAGCACATTGCGCGGCGGAAGAAGATCCCGTTTTATTTGCCGGTGGAGTTCTTCCTAGAGAAGGCACCGTTTCAGGCGCTGGTGAAGGAGAATTTGAATGAGGCGGCGGTGAAGCGGCGGGGGTATTTTGATCCGAAGGCGGTGACGGCGCTGGTGGAGAAGATGCACTCGACGCGGGAGTTCATCTACTGCAAGCAGGTGGTGTCACTGGTGGTGTTGGAGCTGTGGCACCGGATCTTTGTGGATAAGGAGATTCGGTTTGAGTGAGGGGTCATGCAGAAGTGCGGTGGGGCTTGTCAGGGGTGGGGTTTTGTGGCAGAAGCGGGGGATGAAGAATGCTTTTGGTCAGTCGCGGCGCGGGTTTGTGGGGTCGGTTTTGGGTGGGGTGCTGGGGGCGTCGGTGTTGCGGGGGGAAGAGGGGAAGGGTGGGGTTCTAGGACAGGGGCGGTTTCGGTATCGGCCGGTGCCGGGATGGGGTGTGCTGGATGAGGAGACGCCGGTGAAGAATTGCCACGGGATTGTCCGGGATCGGGAGGGGCATTTGATTTTGCTGACGGATCATGTGGCGAACAACGTGATCGTTTATGATGCGGCGGGGAAGTTGGTGACGAAGTGGGGGACTGAGTTTCCGGGTGCGCATGGGCTTTCGATTGTGACGGAGGGGGCGCGGGAGGTGCTGTTCATTACCTGTCTGCAGACGCATCGGGTAGTGAAGGCGACGCTGGATGGGGAGGTGCTGCAGGAGTGGCGATGGCCGGAGTCGACGGGGAAGTATGCGAAGGAGGCGGAGTTCAAGCCGTCGTGGACCCTGCATCTGGCGGATGGGCGGTTTTGGGTGCTGGACGGGTATGGCAAGGACTACGTGATGCGCTATGACGCGGAGGGGAAACTGGAGGGGGTGATGGGTGGAGCGGAGGGTGGGATCGTGCAATGGGGGCCGCATGGGGGGATGGCGATGGAGGGAGGGGCGGAGGGTGCGAGTCTGTTGATCGCGATGAGTGACCAGCAGCATTTGCTGAGGTTGGGGCTGGATGGGAGGAAGCTGGGGCAGGTGGAGTTGCCGGGCGGGAATCCACGACAGATCCGGGAGCAGGACGGGCATTTTTTTGTGGCGCATCTGGCGGACAACTGGCCGACGGATCGGGCATCGCGCGGGTTTGTGTCGGTGCTGGATGCGAAGATGCGGGTGGTGTCAAACGTGGGCGGCAGTGCGCCGGAGTACGGGGAGGATGGGGTGCTGCGGAAGATGCGGAATGAGTCGGAGGTATTTGTGCATCCGCATGATTTGGTTTTGGATGCGGAGGGGAGTTTGTATGTGGCGCAGTTTGCCTCCGGGGGGACGTATCCGGTGAAGCTGGAGCGGGTGTGAGGTGGGGCGCACTCTGGCGAGTGCGCCTACGGGGTGGACGAGGGAGCGGGTGTGAGGGGGGCGGCTACTTGGCTGCGTCCCATAGGGTGCGCCAGTGGTCTAGGCGTTCTTTGATGCGGGCTTCGAGGCCGTGGGTGGTGGGCTCGTAGTAGGTGCGGCCGCCTTCGATGCAGCGTTGGGGGACGAAGCCGTCTTCGTAGTCGTGAGGGTAGAGGTAACCTTCGCCGTGGCCGAACTGTTTGGCACCGGCGTAATGGCCGTCGCGGAGGTGTTGGGGGACGGGGAGGGTGCGGCCGGTTTTGACGTCTTCGAGGGCGGCGTTGATGCCGGCGTAGGCGCGGTTGCTTTTGGGGGCGGTGGCGATGTAAACAGCGGCGTGGGCGAGGGGGATGCGGGCTTCGGGCATGCCGACGAATTCGGCGGCTTGATGGGCGGCCATGGCGACGCGGAGGGCATTGCTGTCGGCGAGGCCGACGTCTTCACTGGCGGCGATGACGATGCGGCGGGAGATGAAGCGGATGTCTTCCCCGGCGTAGAGCATTTTGGCGAGCCAGTAGAGGGTGGCGTCGGGGTCGGAGGCGCGCATGCTCTTGATGAAGGCGCTGATGGTGTCGTAGTGGGCGTCGCCGTCGCCATCATAGACGACGGTTTTTTGTTGGACGGATTGCTCGGCGACTTGGAGGGTGAGGTCGATGATGCCGCTGGCGTTCGCGGGGGTGGTGAGGGCGGCGAGTTCGAGGGCGTTCAGGGCTTTGCGGGCGTCGCCATCGGCGATGGTGGCGAGGTGAGAGGCGGCTTCGGGGTGGAGGTGGATGTTGAGGAAGCCGAGGCCACGGTCTTTGTCGTCGAGGGCGCGGTGCATGACGGCGAGTAGGTCGTCCTGGGTGAGGGGCTCGAGGGCGAAGATTTGAGAGCGGGAGACGAGAGGGCTGTTGACGTAGAAGAAGGGGTTGTGGGTGGTGGCGCCGATGAAGCGGAGGGTGCCGCGTTCGATGTGGGGGAGGAGGACGTCTTGCTGGGCTTTGTTGAAGCGGTGGATTTCGTCGACGAAGAGGATGGTGGCGCGGCCGTCGAGGCGGAGGTAGCCGGCGGCGGCTTCAGCGGCGTTGCGGATGTCGGCGACGTTGCTTTCAACGCCGCTGAGGTTGATGAAGTGGCACTTGGTTTCGAGGGAGATGATATGGGCGAGGGTGGTTTTGCCGACGCCGGGAGGGCCGTAGAAGAGGAGGGAGGAGAAGCGGTCGGCCTCGATGGCGCGGCGGAGGAGCATGCCGGGGGCGATGAGGTGCTGCTGGCCGGCGTATTCGTCGAGGCAGCGGGGGCGGATGCGAGCGGAGAGGGGGGTGTTTTGGGAGGGGACCTCGGTGGGCGCGGGAGGGGGCGCGGGGGAGTGGAAGAGGTCGGACATGGGGACGATCTGGGCTAGACTGTGTGAGGACTAAGAGGCTTCTCCGACGGCTCGAAGTATGGTCAGGCGAAGAGTGGGACTAATGATGCTGCTGGCCAATGGCACAGAGATTCAAGATGACGGAGGTGTCGGTGACGACAATCACAGTCTGCCGAGGGAACGCAGGGTTTGAAGATCCTGAGCGAAGGCCTCCTCAGTGAAGCATGAGATGCGACGTTCATAGAGCACTTCATCAAAGGCGTGAAGGTCGAGTCCAGCCATTCGAGCGGAGACGACGCGCGAGACATGACCTGCGGCATAGGCACCACAGGCCAAGTCCAGAAGGATTTCACCTTCACCCATTTCGGCAAGAGCGGGGTCGTCGGGTAGAGTGATCGTCATGGACGCAAGGTAACCGAAGACTGAGGGGCGGGCAAGACTGCTGTGTTTGCCACCCTGAGAACGGGGCTCAAGGGATGAGGGCGGGGTTGTAGGGCCAGAGGGGGGTGAGGGCGGCGTTTTCGACCCAGCCGCGGAGGGGGGCGGGTTGGTAGGGGATTTCGCAGTAGGTCCAGGCGCCGCGGACTTCGAGGATGCGGGTGGCGGAGCCGGGGGGGAGGTCGATGACGGAGCCGGCGGTGGCGGCGGCGGCGGAGTGGGCGCGGGTGTCTTTGGCGGTGACGAGGGCGATTTGGTCGGTGCGTTCCTTGGGGGTGGGGCGGACGAGGAGGAAGACGATGGCGAGGGTGAGCAGGCCGGTGCCGAGGACGGAGACGATTCGGGCGGGGACGCGGAGTTTTGAGGTGAGGATGAGCCAGGCTGCGGGGAGGACGAGGAGCCAGAAGCCGACGGCGGCCAGCAGGGTCCACTGATTTTGACTGAGTTTGAGGCTCCAGTCGTGGAGGGGGGAGGCGGGTTGGTAGGAGAGGAAGCGGAGGCGTTCGTCGAGGAGTTGCAGGTTTTGGCGGAGTTCGGGGTCGTTGGGGGTGAAGAATTGGGCGCGTCGATACCAGAGGGCGGCGCGGCCGAGGTCGCCGGCGCGGAAGCGGGCGTGGCCGATGAGTTCGAAGAGTTCGGGGCTGAGTTGGGCTTTGTCGGTGTCTTTGACGAGGGATTCGGCGAGGTATTGGGTGTCTTTGAATTTGCCTTTGGTGAAGGCTTCGCGGGCTTTGGTGTAGGTGGCGTCAGGGTCCTGGGCGGGCAGGGTGGCGGTGAGGGAGAGGAGGAGGGCCAGGGTGGCGAGGGTTTTTGTGGTGGTGGTCGTGGTGGCGGATTGGCTGGCTTCGCTAAGGGCCGTGGTTTTGAGGGATTCGAGGTGGCGGAGGATGTCTTTGCGCTCGGCGGGGGTGAGGGGTGTGGCGGGGGTGGTGGGGCCGGCGAAATTGTGGTCGGCGTAGCGTTTGAGGAGGGCGGCGTATTCGGGGCGGTTTTGGGTGTCCGGGCGGGCAGCGGTGAGTAGGAACTGGGAGGCACGGCGGAGGAACTCCTGGTCGGGGAGGGAGGACTCGGTGAGGGCGGACCAGGATTGGCGGATCTGGCCGGCGGGACCGGCGGCGAGGCGGGCGCGTTTTTGGGCGGAGGCGCGGCCGATGAAGGCGAAGGCGAGGGCGAGGAGAGGGATGCTTTGGGCGGCCCAGAAGAGGGGCTGCTGAAGGAGGGGAGGCTGGGTGGCGGGTTTGATCCAGGTCGCGGAGGCGGGGAGTTCGGTGAGGATGTCGGCGAGTTCGGCGCGGGGGGCGAGAGCGGGTGGCGGGGTGTCGGCAGCGAGGGAGGGGTCGGCGGGTGAGCCGTCGGGTTTGGCGGCGACCGGGACGGGGGCTTCGATTTTGAGCGGGATGGGGGAGGTCTGGAGGACGACGTATTTTTTCTGGGTGGGGCTGAAGAAGACGATCTCGTAGGGGGGCAGGATGGCGTGGGCTTTCTGCGGGACGATGACGGTGGAGTAGTTGACGGTGCGTTCGACGGTGGGTTGGAGGACGGGGTCGATGGTGCCTTCGGCGTTGAAGCGCCGGGAGGGGTAGGTTTTCCAGTCGGCGGGTTCGCTGAGTTTGGGTTCGGTGAGGGCGTCGAAGTTGCCGGAGCCGGTGACGCTGAGTTCGATGCTGATGGGGTCGCCGACTTTCAGGCCTTCGGTGGGGGAGGCTTTGGCGGAGAGGGTGAAGTCGCCGACGGCACCGGAGAAAGAGGCGGGTTTGCCTTCGGTGGGAAGGGGGATGACTTTGACCGGGATCTGGCTGCTTTTGGCGATGATTTTTTGGGGTTCGGCGAAGGGGAAGCCGCCGAAAGGGGAGTTCGCCATGCCGCCCTGGCCCATGACCTCGACGAGGAGTTCCTGATTGGCGGGGCCGATTTTGAGGTCGCCGGTGCGGAGGGCGGAGATGGTGGAGCGGAAGGTGAAGACGTTGAAGCCGATGTTGGCGATGACTTCCTGGGATTGTTCGGCCTGTTGAGGGAAGCGCTGGATGGCGAAGTCGTCTTTGTTGATGTCGATGAGACCGAAGCGGCGGAGGCCCATTTGGCGGGGTACGTAGAGGGAGGCGGAGAGGGGGACGAGTTCGCCCTGATAGATTTCGGTTTTGCCGATTTCGAGTTGGAGGAAGGCTTCCTCGGAGCTGGGTTGACCGGGGTTGGCGCTTTGGGTGTTGACCTGGCCTTGGACGACTTTGAATTGGACCTCGTTGGATTGGACGGTTTGATTTCCGATGGTGATGGTTTGGGCAGGGATGACGAAGTCGCCGGGTTCGGTGCCGACGAGGGCCCAAGTGAAGGTCACCTTTGAGGAGGTGACGCCATTGATCATTTGGAACTGCTGGGCGGTGGAGACGGAGGAGACTTGCTGGACCTGGAGCGGGAGGCGGAGTTCGGGGAGGGCGGTGGGGGCGGCGCCGCCGACGGAGATGGTGTAAGCGACGTTTTGGTTTGGGCGTGCCTGGGCGGGGGCGATGGAGGCTTTGATCTCGATCCCGGCGTTTTGGGCTGCGGCGGGGAGGGTGAGCAGGAGGAGGAAGAGAAAGGAGAGGAGGCGGGGCATGTGAGTGCGGGAATCAGTGAGTAGTCAGTGGTCAGTAGTGGGAGGTGGTGGGCTGGG
Organism: Verrucomicrobiaceae bacterium; assembly: GCA_947440575.1. GTDB lineage: Bacteria > Verrucomicrobiota > Verrucomicrobiia > Verrucomicrobiales > Verrucomicrobiaceae > JAGRPD01. The sequence continues at coordinate 8,809 of CANETF010000105.1, read as the reverse complement.
GGTTACCAGTCTTTGCCTTTGACGGGTTGCTGACGTTGGCGGGAGAATTGGACGGCTTTTTGATCGTCGGCGTAGGTGCGGAGGAAGGTGCGGGCTTCGTTGGGGGAGAAGCCGGTGTCGTCACGGCGTTCGCCATCGGCTTGTTCGGCTTGTTGGGCCTGCTGGGATTCTTTATCGCCGGGTTGATCGCCTTCAGCGGAGATGTCGCCTTCGGGGACTTCGCCGGGTTTCTCGTTTTCGTCTTTATCGCCACCCTGGCCTTCTTCTTGAGGGTCGCCATTGGAGCCTTTTTCGCCTTGCTCGCCGTTTTCGCCGCTTTCACCACCGGGTTGGTCGCCGTCTTGACCTTGATTGCCGTCTTCGCCTTTGTCGCCTTTTTCTCCCTTATCGCCCTTGTCCCCTTTATCGCCTTTGTCCTTCTTGCCCTGCTGCTTTTGTTGCTCCTGTTTTTGCTGTTCCTGGAGTTCGTCGAGGCGTTTCTGGACGAAGTCGCGGTTTTCGAGGAGTTCTTTGTTGTCGGGGTCGAGTTGGAGGGCGGCGTTTAGGTGGCGGAGGGAGTCCGTCCAGGCTTTGATGGTGAACTTGGGTTGCTTGGCCATGGCGCGGTCGCCTTGATCGTAGAGGGAGTGGCCGAGGCCGTGGTGGGCTTTCTTTTGCAGGGTCGGATCGGTGGATTCGAGGGCCTGGGAGAAGGCGCCGACGGCGGCATCGAACTTTTGGAGTTGGTGGGAGGCGCGGCCGAGGCCGAGGGCGATGGCGGGGCGTTGCTGTGTGCTGGGTTTGCTTTCGAGGCTTTCGCTGTAGAGTTTGGCAGCGGCTTCAAAGTCATCCGAGTCAAGGGCGCGGCTGGCTTTGCGGGCTTTTTGGGTGGCGGGGTCTGACCAGTCGGGGAGGTAGCTGGAGATGGAGGCGTCTGCGGGTGAAGCGGCTAGCAGGAGGGATGCGGCGAGGGTCGCGCGGGCGGCGAGCGCGGATGCGGGTTGCGATGCGGTGGGTCGGAGGAGCCAGGCCATGATCAATGATACGATGGCGAGGGAGAGAGGCCAGTAAAAGCGTTCGATGGGTTTGGAGGTGGATTTGGACTCGCCTTCCTGCTGGTCGAGGGCGGCGAGGACCTGGTTGACGATGCTGGCGTCGATGGATTGGGCATTGAGGGGGAGGTATCGGCCACGGGTGGCTTGGGCGACCTGGCGGAGGACCTCTTCTTCGAGAGCGGTTTTGACGACGTTGCCATCGGAGTCGCGGATCCATTCGCCCTGGTTGTTCGGGTCGGGGTCGGGGATGAGGCTACCGGCCTTCGTGCCGACGCCGATGCTGAGGATGATGATGTTTTTGTCGGCGGCGAGCTTGAGGAAGCCGGCGAGTTCGGGGTCGGGCTCACCACCGTCGCTGAAGAGGACGAGTCCATGATTGCGGGCGGGCGTTTTTTCGAAGGATTCGAGGGCGAGTTTGATGGCGCGACCGAGTTCGCTGCCGCCGCGGGGAATGGAGAAAGTGTCGAGACTTTGGATGGATTCCGCGACGGCGGCGTGGTCGGTGGTGAGGGGGGCCTGGAGGTAGGCGTTGCCAGCGAAGGCGATGAGGCCGACGCGGTCGCCAGCGAGGAGGGTGAGGAGGTCCTGGGCGGCGAGTTTGGAGCGGGTGAGGCGATTGGGGACGAGGTCGTCGGCGAGCATGGAGCGGGAGGTGTCGACCGCGATGATGACGTTGCGGCCGGTTTCACGCTGGGGTTGTTCTTCCTCGCCGTATTGAGGGCCTGCGGCGGCGACGACGAGGAGGCAGAGGGCGAGGATTTGGAGGAGAAAAGCGGTCCAGGAGCGGAGGGGGGAGATGCCGGAGACGAGTTGCTGACGGAGGCGTGGGGAGGTGAAGGAAGCGAGGGCTTTGCGGCCGCTGTGGTCGGCGAGGAGTTTGCCGAGGAGGAGGATGGGGGCGGCGATGAGGACCCAGAGCCAGGTGGGATGGGTGAAGGTGAGTGTGGGGGGCATTGAGGCGAGTGTGAAACGTGAGGCGTGTAATGGGGTAACGGTTGGGGTGGGGAAAAATGTGCAGTTAGGCGGCGAGTTCGGCGAAATAGAGGCGGCCTGCGGCGGTGGGGAGGGCGCTGGAGATGATGACGGTGAGGGTTTGGCCGATGCGATCGGCGGCGTGGTTGACGACTATCATGGTGCCATCGGGGAGGTAGCCTACGGCTTGGTGTTTGTCTTTGCCGGGTTTGGCGAGCTGGATGGTGGTGCGGTCGCCGGGGGCGAGGCGGGGCTGAAGGGCGAGGGTAAGTTCGTTGAGGCTGAGGACGGTGATGTTGCGGAGGCGGGCGACTTTGGCGAGGTTTTCGTCGTTGGTGAGGAGGCGGGCATTGAGGTCGCGGGCGAGGGAGACGAGCATGGTGTCGACTTCGCCTTCGCCAGCGCGGGGGAGTTCTTCGTGGACGGTGAGTTCGATGTGGCGATTTTCACGGAGGAGACGGACTTCTTCGAGACCGCGTTTGCCTCGATCGGCTTTGATGGGGTCGCGGGAGTCGGCGAGGCGTTGGAGTTCGTCGAGGACGAAGCGGGGGACGACGAGTGCGGAGGAGAGGAAGCCGGTGGCCATGATGGTCTGGACCCGACCGTCGATGATGATGTTGGAATCGAGCAGGAGAGGCTCGCCTTCGGAGCTGTCGCGGCGGAAGCGGACGTAGGGGATGACGACAGCGAATTGGTCTCGCTCGCTGCGGAGAGCGAAGGTGATGCCGAAGAAGGAGAGGGCCGCGTAGACGATGATCTCGATGATGTTGAGGATGGAGTCACCTTCCTCGATGGACTTGAACCACGTGAGCTGGAAGATGCCGACGCGGGTGACGAGCCAAGCGCAGAAAAGGCCGATGAGGAGGCCGAAGGTGGCGTGCGAAAAGTCGCGCATGGTGAACCGGACGAAGAGCCGATCCAAAGTGAGCAGGATGCCCATGAACCCGGCGCCGATGAGAGCGCCTGTCCAGGCCGGGTATTGCAGACCGTGGGCGATGATGATGCCCGTGAAGACGGTGAGCGCGAAGTAGATGGCCCGGACGACGCGGATGGACCAGGTGGAAGGTGGTGACATCGGCGTTCAGGGTGCTGGGAGAGGCCGCTGAGAGAGCGTGGGAGGGGATCAATTGTCGCCAATGCCGACGGCGCGCAGGGGGCTGGTGGCGGCGCGGCCGATGCGGTTGAGGAAACTGGGTTCGTCGGCGACGGGGTCTACGGTGCCGGTAGGGGTTGGGGCGGTGATGATTTTGGCGGTTTCCGTGGGATTTTCAGGGGCCAAGTTATTGGGGGAGATGGTGGCGGGTCGGACGGTTGGGGCGTTGAGGGGGACCCAGGCGCGGCTGACGGTGTCGTAGCGCATCGCGGATTGCGGGGTGGGCTGGCCTTTGGGTTGCATGAGACCGCAAGAAGCGAGGAGAGTGATGGCGAAAAGGGCGGCGGGGAATTGAAGCTTCATTTTAGGCAGGTAACGGGCTGCATTTAAGCGCAGTTGATCGGGTCTGACAAGGCTGGCATTTGCGGGGGTGGGTTGGGCTTGCGCGGGAGGAGCGGGTGATTCAGGGTGGGATGAATGCGAACGATCACGAGTGTGGAGGACCTGGAGGACGAATTGAGCTGCCCGACAGAGGGGGTTTTTGAGGTTTTGAAGGCGGTGGAGGGGGATGTGATGGTGCTGGGAGCGGGAGGCAAGATGGGGCCGACGCTGGCGCGGATGCTAAGGCGGGGGATGGATCGATTGGGGCAGAAGGAGAGGCGGGTGATTGCGGTGTCGAGGTTTTCGAATGAGCTCGATGCGGTTGTCCTTCTCAAGGCCGGGGTGGAAGTGGTGCGTTGTGATTTGATGGATCGGGCGGGGGTGACGGCGTTGCCGGAGGTGCCGAATGTGATTTACATGGCGGGGCAAAAGTTTGGGACGAGCGGTGCGCCTGAGATGACGTGGGCGATGAACACGGTGGTGCCAGCGGTGGTGATGGAGCGGTTTCCGAGGGCACGGATGGTGGTTTTTTCGACGGGGTGCGTGTATCCTTTGGCGCGGGTGTCGGGGGGAGGGTCACGAGAGACGGATGCGCTGGGGCCGCCGGGTGAGTATGGGAACTCCTGTGTGGGACGGGAGCGGGTGTGCGAGTATTTTTCGAAACGGAATGAGACGCCGATGCTGTTGTTTCGACTGAGCTATGCGATCGATTTGCGTTACGGGGTGCTGATGGATGTGGCGAGCAAGGTGATGCGAAGAGAGCCGGTGGATGTGACGATGGGGTATGCGAACGTGATTTGGCAGGGGGATGCGAATGCGAGGGCGATTCAGTGTTTGGGGAGGGTGGCGAGTCCGGCGGTGGCGTTGAATGTGACGGGGATGGAGCGGGTATCGATTCGGGAGTTGGCGATGGGATTTGGGGAGCGTTTGGGGGAGCGGGTGGAGGTGGTGGGTGAGGAGGCGGAGGTGGCGTGGTTGTTTGATGCGAGCCGGTCGTATGAGTGGTTTGGGCCGCCGACGGTTTCTTTGGATGAAATGATCGATGCGACGGTGGACTGGTGTCAGAGGGGTGGTGAGGTTTTGGGGAAACCGACGCATTTTGAGGTGCGTGACGGGGCTTATTGAGGAGGATGGATGATGGAGAAAGAGATTCGTGAATTGATCAAGGGTGGGGTGGCGATTCCGGCGCAGCCGTTGGCGTTGACGGCTAGGAGGAAGCTGGATGAGCGGAGGCAACGGGCGCTGACGAGGTATTATTTGGATGCGGGTGTGGGTGGGGTGGCGGTGGGGGTGCACACGACGCAGTTTGCGATTCGGGAGGTGGGATTGTATGAGCCAGTGCTGGCGTTGGCCGCGGAGGAGATGGCGCGGGCGGGGAGGCCGATTTTGAAGGTCGGGGGAGTATGCGGGGATACGCGACAGGCGGTGGGGGAGGCGATGGTTTTGAGGCGGTTGGGGTATGATGCGGGGTTGTTGAGTTTGGGGGCGATGAAGGAGGCAGCGGAGGACCAGTTGGTGGAGCATTGTCGGGCCGTGGCGGAGGTGCTGCCGGTGGTGGGATTTTATTTGCAGCCGAGTGTGGGAGGGCGGGTGCTGCCGTTTTGTTTTTGGCGGCGGTTTGTGGAGATTGAGCAGGTGGTGGCGATCAAGTTGGCGCCGTTCAATCGTTATCAGACGCTGGATGTGGTGCGGGCGGTGATGGAGTCCGGCCGCAGCGACATTGCGCTGTATACGGGGAACGATGACAACATCGTGGCGGACTTGGTGACACCGTTTGGGTTTGGAGGTGAGGAGCGGCGTGTGGTCGGAGGATTATTGGGGCACTGGTCGGTTTGGACGAGGGGAGCGGTGAGGTTGTTGGCGCGTTGCAAGTTGGAAGGAGCGACACCTGAATTGTTGCGGTTGGGTGCCGAAGTGACGGACTGCAATGCGGCGTTTTTTGATGCGGCGAACGGATTTCGCGGATGCATTGCGGGCCTGCATGAGGTGTTGAGGAGGCAGGGGCTTTTGGAGGGCATCTGGTGCCTGGATGAGCGGGAGGGATTGAGTCCCGGACAGAAGGAGGAGATTGACCGGGTATCTGCGGCGTATCCGCATTTGAATGATGATGCGTTTGTGGCCGAGCGGCGGGATGGCTGGCTGAGGTGAGTTTGCAGTGACGGGCGCAACGTGACAGGTTACGGAGCGGGGAGGAGATTGACTTGGCCGGACAGGATGGGGGTAGTATTTGAGGGTGCAGTGAGTGGGGAAGGCAGTTTGGGAAGGAGGAAGTAGCCGCCGCCGGTTGAGGCGGCTCCATCACGAGCGATGACGCCTTTGAATTTGGCGACGCGAGTGAGGTTCTTGGTCAGGGTCAGTGGATTAACTAAAGTAAACTGACCGGAGAAGGTACCTGTGCTACGGCTGACAGAGAGGGCGACGCGATTGGGATTGTTTCCGCTGGCGAAAGTGGGGAAGGTACCCGCGGCGGCAGTTCCGAGGGTGAAGGTAATGTCCGGGGAGACGACGGCCGTGGAGACAAGACCCTCCAGGAAAGTGAGCTTGGCATTGTTGACTATGGCTGGCAGGCCCATCACGGGGACGCCTGATGCAGGGGCAATGTAGGCACCTCCAGTAACGGTGAATGGAATGGGGATAAAGCCCGGTTGATAACTGCGCTGAGAGGCGGCTTGTGGGTTGCGGGACCAGGTGAGAGGACCGCTGACGGTTCGATTGACGTCGTTGGCAACTGAGATTTCAGCAAGGAGGCTGCCGGTGGAGCGGTAGAGAGGGAGGTAGACGGGTAATTTGCCCGAAGAACTGATTCGAGAGGAGAGTGTGAGGGCGGTGCCATCGGGAAGGTTGCCTGTCATCCGAACTGAGCCTGATGGGGGAACGGTGAAAGCGAGGAAGCCGGTGCCCTGCGGGATGCTTTCGATACCGATGTCAAGGGCGTTAGTGAGGTCAAAGGTGACGGTTTGATAGCCTTGGCGGTCGGAGGGCGCCGGGAGGCACAGATGGCCGAGGACACTGGCCGTTGGGATGAGACCATCCTCCTTTAGGGTGCCGGTGATGGTGGATGAGGCAAGGATGAAGTCGAAGTCGAGGATCATGCTGGGGGGGCTGCTGCGGGGGATGGTAATCATCACCGAGGGGTCTCCGCCACTGGCGCTTGTGTCGAGAGGGCCCTTGAAACTGAAGGTGGATCCGGCTGTTCTGAGGGAGCCTGAGCATAGGCCCGTGGGGCTCACGGTGAGAGTGAGGCTGCCGCCCAGATTGGCGTTAACAGTGGGGTTGCGGGCGATATTTGCAATGTAGCTGCCGATGACGCCAGGGGTGAGGGGCAAAATTTCCATCTTGGCGTCTATTCTGAGGCCCGGACCTTTGGCATTGGAGGGGGTGATTTTGATTTTGTCATAGGTGCCAGCCTTGGTGGCGCGACCAAAGATGCGACCGGTGACGGGATCGGACTTGAGGCCGGTCGGAAGACCGGTGATGGCGAATTTGGTGGGGGTTTTTAGCGGGTCGGTGTTGATGGGGATGGAGTAGTTGACCAACTCACTGACCATTGCGGTTGGAATGATCAGTGGGGGTACCATTGGAGCAAGCACCTCTGGCACTGAATCGTAGACGACAAGGGAGATGGCGGCACCATTGAGTCTGCCGGCAGAAGTCGTGACCTCGCAGACATACGATTCGGAGTCTGTGGTGGCCAGGTTGCGAATGACGAGAGAAGAGGATAGCGAGCCGCTGATTTTGTTGGGGATGTCCACTACGGGGACACTATTGCGAAACCATTTGAAGGTGGGACGCTCTGGGCTGGCAAAAGTGACACGAAGCGTGGCGGTGGCGGTGGTGGCACCTGGAAGGGTGACCGGAGTTTGGTCGACGACTGTTAGGGAAGCGTTGGTGCTGGTGGCGGAAGTGTTTGAAACGGTGGCCTTCATTGAGTAATTGCCCGCGTTCGAGAGTGCGACGGATGGCAGCGTCAAGGTGCTGGCAGTGGCGCCTGTGATTCGGGTGCCATTTTTGCGCCATTCTAGAGTCGGGGTGGGAGTGCCCGAGGCGATGGCGTTGAAGGTGGCAGGGGTACCTGAGGCGACGATTTGCGCTGTGGGTTGACTTGTGATCTGGGCTGCTACTTCATCGCTTTGAAGGGTAAAGGTCGCAGTGAAAGGCGTTAGGCGGGAAACGGCGGGGTCCGGGGGTTCGGAGAGGGTGATGATGAGGGTTTCGTTGGCTTCAATGAGCGTGTCATCAATGAGTGGGACAGTGATGGTTTTGGTGGTTTCACCGGGCTCGAAACGAACGGAGGTAGCGGGCCGGGTGTAATCTTTGCCTGCGGTGGCGGTTCCAGTGAAGCTTACGGGGACGGTGAACGGAACAGCGATGGGTGCGGTGAGAGTGACGTCGATCGTGAAGTTGGCGTCGCCCTCGGGGACGGAGATGCCTGTGTTGGATAGGCTGACGGTAGCGGTGGGAGTGTTTGACGCAAAACGCGCAATGCGCTCCCTAGCAACGGCAGCGATTGAGGTGAATTCGCCACCGACGAGTACCCTGTCACCCGGAGTGTTGATGACTTGATGGACTATCCGCCTCAGCTGGGGATTGAAAGTGGTATCGAGAAGTCCGTCGGGGCTAAAGCGGGCGAGGTGACTGATAGAGTTTGAGCCAGACACAAAACGAACTGGGCCTGCCGCCATAAAACCACCTGTTGGGAGGAGAGCGATGGAGTAGACAGTGCCGAGTGAGCCCTCGGGAGAGACACCGAGTCCGACGCTTCCCAAATAGTTAGACATGCCGTTGTCCAGTGCGCCGCTTGGCAGCAGGCGTGTGAGGAATGGAGCGGGGGTTCCGATCAAGCCCTGGAAGTCGCCACCGACGAGGATTTTTTGATCGGCTGGCTGGACGGTGATGGCTCTGACGGGTAGATCGAACTGAGGGACGAAAGAGGTGTCCTGACTGCCATCCGAATTGAGGCGAATGAGCCCTATGTTTGGTGTGGGTGATGCGATGATCAGGCCGCCAGCGAGGATTTTGCCATCGGCTTGGATGGCGAGTGCATAAATGCGGTGGCCGTTGTTGAGATTACTGGTCAAAGTAAAACTGGGGTCGGGGAGGCCAGAAGGCAGGAGGCGAGTGAGGTAAGGGATACCGCCAACGACAATGTTGCCGTCGCTTTGAATGGCGAGGGATCTGCACTCATCTATATCCCCAGCGTTGAATGTGGTGTCGAGGGCTCCGGTTGAAGTCAAGCGGGCGAGTGATTTACGTTGGACGCCGTTCACGACTTTGAAGTCGCCTCCGATCAGAATTTTGCCGTCGGATTGAAGGGCGATGGCGTACACAT
>CANETF010000104.1 GCA_947440575.1 Verrucomicrobiaceae bacterium | reverse complement strand
TTGCTGGCGGCCTTTGCCTTCGTCGATGGGGGGGACGCCTTCTGGGGCGGGTGGGGGAGGGGTGCCGAGGAGGTTTTCGAGGAGGAATTTGCCGCGTTTGACGGGGGAGGTGCGGGTGGGGGTGGAGGTGATGGCGAGGAGGCTGCCGTGGGTGAGGATGCCGCCGCGGGGGGTGCCCTGGAGGGAGACTTTTTGGAGTTGGTCGCCTTTCAAGCCGGGGAGGCCGTAGTATTTGGCGAGGCGTTCGTTGGCGAAGGTGTAGTCGGCGTTGAGGAGGTCGAGGGCGGGGAGGTTTTCTTTGATGAGATTGGCGAAGAAGGTTTCGGTTTCGCGCCGGAGGTCATACTGGACTTTGTAGAAGTCTTTGAAGCGTGAGTAGTCGGGGTTGAGGTTTTCGAGGTCGCGGAGTTGGAGCCACTGGCCGGTGAAGTTTTTGGTGAGGGCCTCGGCGCGCCAGTCGGAGAGCATGCGGTCGATGGTGGCGGGGAGGTTGGAGCGGAGTTCGGATTTGGCGGCGAGTTGGAGGAGTTTTTCATCTGGAGGAGCGGACCAGAGGAAGTAGGAGAGGCGGGAGGCGAGGGTGAACTCGTCGATGAGTTGGCTGCCGTGGAGGTCGGGTCCGATGGGGTTGGGGGTGGGGTGGTAGAGGAAGCCTGGGGAGACGAGGAGGCCTTCGAGGAGGACCCGGAGAGTGCCGAGGGGGCTTTCGCCGTTGGAGAGGGCGGCTGTGGCGAGTTGCGTCCAGCGTTGGGTTTCTTCTGGCGCGAGCGGGCGTCGGAAGAGGCGGGTGGCCATGCGGGTGGTGAGGGCGGGGATGGAGGCGGGATCCAGTGAGGGATGGTCGAGTGGGCCTTCGATGCGGACTTGATGGAGCCAGAGGTTGCGGTCTTGCTTGGTGGCTTCGTCGTAGAAGTCGTTGAGGAACGAGAGTTCGAGGGGTGAGTCGGTGGATGTGGCGTCGAATTCGTGGTGGAACCACTGGGGTTGTTGGTTTTTGGCGGTGACATCGAAGGTGGCGAGGGTCTGGCCGTGCCATTTGGCGTTGAATTGGGCGGGGTCGGTGCCGGCCTGTTGGGCGCCGGCTTTGATGCTGAGGCGGTAGCGGCCCGGGGTGTTGATTTTGAGGGGATGACGGGCGGTGCCTGAGGAGGCGAGCTGGAGGGCACCGGTGTCGGGAGCGCCGGTGCCGGAGACCAGGACGAGGTCTTCGCCGGTGAGGGACATGGAGGGGGTGCCGATGGGTTTGCCTTCGAGCAGCCAGGTGAGGAAGCGGGTGGGTTTGGGAGGGGTGAGTGAAGCGGGGCGGGAGAGGACGGCGCGGCGGAGGGTGAGATTGCGATCGGCGCGGGTGGATTCGTCGTAGAAGTCGTTGGTGAAGGAGACGATGAGTTCGGTGTCGCTGGTGAGCGGGGCTTCGAGGCGGATGATTTGCCATTGGCTGTCTTCGCCTTGGTCTTTGGCTTTGATGTCGAAGGTGCCGAGGTTTTGTTTGCCGAGCTGGACGGTCATTTTGGCAGGCTCGGGGCCGGCTTGTTCGGCGGCGGCGTGGATTTCGAGTTGGTAGGTGCCGGGGGAGGGTGGCTTGAGGCGGAAGGCGGCGCTGGACTCGCTGGAGAAGGTGCGGGAGGGGCCTGATTCGCCGGTTTTTTCTTTGTAGTTGTAGAAGCGCCTGCCGTCGATGGAGACAGAGAGGGTTTCGGATTCTTCGAGGGTGGTGGCTTTTTCGGCGAGTTCGAAGGCGGCGCGGAGGTATTTCTCCATGAGCATAGGGGAGATGGAGAGGACATCGCCGATCGTGTCGAAGCCGTAGCCGCTGTCGTCCGGGGGGAAGGCGTCGGCGGGGCGGGTATCGAGGTAGAGGAGGTCGCGGATGGTGTTGTTGTATTCGACGCGGTTGAGACGGCGGCGGGTGACCTGGCCGGGGTCGGGTTTGGCGGGGTCCATCCAGAAGATGTTGTCGTCGATCCAGCGGACGACGTCGTCGCGTTGTTGGAGGGAGGGTTGGTCCTTGTTTTCCGGGGGCATCACGTGGGTGGTGAGTTGCTGGCGAACGAGGTCCCAGAGGGGGAGGTCGGAGAGGAGGGCGTTGAGGTCGGGGGTGGTGTCGAAGGCGAAGTCGCCTTTGTCGACGCCGTCGGCGTGGCAGTCGAAGCAGACTTGTTCGAGGATGGGGCGGATGTGTTTTTCGTAGCTGGCGGCGCCGCGATGGGGTTCGGCCGAGGCGGTGGAGAGCAGGAGGATGGAGAGAAGCAGGAGGCGGTGCATTCTTGGAGGGGGAGAGAAGGATACGCGGACTTTGTGGGATTTGTGAGGGTGAATTGGGGAATTCTGCGCGGGCACCCAGAAAAAATGGCGGGCGGAGATGCTCAAAGAAAGAGGCGTGCGAAGGGCGGGCTTCAGGGAAGCGCGCGAAGCGCCCGGACCGCCTCCAGCAAGGGCACACACTCCACGTCATGACTTAGCGGGTAGCTTTCGGTGCCTGGATAAATGACGAATTTGCGTTCGGGGGACAGGTCTTTGCAGCCTTCGTGAAAACCGCGGGCAGGAGAGGGGGTGAGGCTGCGTTTGCATTCGATGGCCCAATGTTTTCCAGGACGCAGTTCGAGCACGAGGTCGATCTCAGCACCGGCAGAGGTTCGGTAAAAGTAGGCCTGGGTGCCGACAGGAGATGCGGCGATGAGGTTCTCGATGGCCCAGCCTTCCCAACTCATGCCAGCCACGGGATGGGCGAGCAGGTCGTCGAGTGTGGGGATGCCGAGGAGGGCGTGGACGAGGCCGCTGTCCCGGACATAGACCTTGGGGCTTTTCGTCATGCGCTTGCCGAGGTTTGATGTCCAAGGTGTGAGGCGACGAACGAGCAGCAGATCACACAGCAGGTCGATGTAGCGGCCCATCGTTTGTCCGCTGAGGCCGAGGGCAGCGGCGAGTCGGGCGGCGTTGAGCATGCTGCCCTGTTCATGGGCGAGCATGGTCCAGAGGCGGCGCAGTGTCTCCGATGGGATTCGCGGGCCGAGCTGGGGGATGTCGCGCTCGAGGTAGGTGCGGATGAAGTTGCGGCGCCATTCGAGCGAGGCGGCATCGTTCGGGGCGGTGAAGCTGGAAGGAAACCCTCCGCGAAGCCAAAGTGAGTCGGCGGATTTGGCTCCTGTTTCTTCTAGGAGCAAGGGTGGCAGCTCGGTGTAGGCAATGCGGCCGGCGAGGCTCTCAGAGGATTGTTGCAGGAGGTCGATGCCTGCCGAACCGAGGACGAGGAAGCGTCCGTTTGGTCTTTTGGACCGACGCCCTTGATCCACCAAGCCGCGCAGCACTTGGAAAAGGCCTGGCACCCGCTGAATTTCATCGAGAATGACCAGTTTGTCCTCGTGGAGGCGGAGGAACAACTCAGGTTCGGCGAGTTTGGCGAGGTCGGATGGCGATTCGAGATCGAGGTAAAGGCAGGGTCGGTTTTCTGCAACGGCGAGCGCCAGGGTGGTCTTGCCCACCTGACGCGGCCCGAGAAGCCCGACGACAGGGTGACGGGCAAGCAAGCCGGAGAGACCGAGTTGCAGAAGGCGGGAATACATACCTTGTAATTATTCCATGAGTTGGAGGAATTGCAAGGTTTGGTGTGAAAGGTTCTGATCGATTACTCTGGCTTTGGGGACTTGGTCATACCGACGACTGATAGTGAGGAATTGTTTTCGGGTGGACCCCAAGAAGAAATGAATGGCAATCGTGGTGATGTGGTCTGACAGTTGACTTCTTACTACCATGAAAACATTGCTTGTTGTGTCTTTGCTTAGTGCTGGTGCGGTTTTGGCCCAGCCATCCTTGACGGTTTATAATCAGGACTTCGCGGTGGTGCGGGATACGGTGGAGGTGACGTTGATTCCGGGGGTGAATGAGCTGCGTTACTCGGGGGCGACGGCGGCAGTGGAGCCGGAGTCGGTGATTTTGCGGGATCCGACGGGGAAGATAGGATTTCAGATTTTGGAGCAGAGCTATCGGAATGATCCGGCGGATGAGGCGCTGCTGCTGAAGCTGTATGAGGGGAAGGAGATCGAGTTTGAGGTGGATGCGGGGGAGGGGCGGAAGACTTTGGTGAAGGGGAAGGTGGTGCGGGCGGGGGATCCGTCGCCGATCATCGAGTTGGACAAGCGGTTGAGGTTTGATTTGCCGGGGCGGCCTTGGTTTCCGGCGCTGGGGGACAACACGATTTTGCAGCCGACGCTGACGTGGCAGTTGAATGCGGCGGCGAATGCGCAGGGGGCGCTGGAGTTAGCCTATGTGACGGGGGGGCTGAGCTGGAATGCAGACTACAATTTGGTTCTGCCAGAGAAGGGGGATGTGTTTGACATGGTGGCTTGGATTTCGGTGCGGAACGGGAGTGGGAAGACCTTTGAGGAGGCGAATTTGAAGCTGATGGCGGGGGATGTGGCGAAGGTGGAGAGGGCGATGGGGGGGCGTCGGTTTAAGGGAGAGATGATGCCGATGGCAGCGATGGCTCCGATGGATGATCAGGTGACCGAGAAGACGTTTGATGATTTTCACCTGTATTCGGTGGCGCGGCCGGTGACGCTTTTGGATAAGGAGACGAAGCAGGTGGAGTTTGCGCGGGCGACGGGGGTGAAGTCGGAGCGGTTTTATGTTTATGACGGGTCGGGGTTGAGTCCTTATGGCGGGGAGTTGCCGATGTATGGTGAAGGGGAGTATGGGGGGGCTGAGGGGAACAAGAAGGTGGCGACTTTTGTGCAGTTCAAGAACAGCAAGGAGAATCAGCTGGGCCTTGCGCTGCCGAAGGGACGGGTGCGGTTTTACCGGGCGGACGGGGAGCAATTGCAGTTTACGGGGGAGGTGAACATCGATCACACGGCGAAGGACGAGCTGCTGAGGTTCCAGACGGGCTATGCGTTTGATTTGGTGGGGAAGCGGAAGCGGATGGGGTTCACTCGGAACGAGCGGCGGAATGAGGCGACGGAGAGTTTTGAGATCACAGTGAGGAATCGGAAGGAAGAGGCGACGGAGATCCGGGTGGTGGAGCATTTGGCGCGTTGGGCGAACTGGGAGGTGACGGAGAAGACGCAGGAGTTCACGAAGTTGAATGCGCAGACGGTGGAGTTCCGGGTGCCGTTGGCGGCCGGGGAGGAGAAGGTGGTGGGATACACGGTGAGATACACTTGGTAAGGGTGTTGAAGACTGGGGAGGGGACACGCCTGGAACAGGCGTGGTACGTTTTGGAGCGGAGCCGGCGGCTCGGCCTAACGGGGGAATTCGCCTGGGACAGGCGGGGTGCCTTTGGGAGATTGTAAAAGGTCGAAATTTCCGCTTGCCGGGTGGGATTGACTGTGGAACTATCCCGGCCCGTTTTCACGGTTCAACTTCATTCATTTTAGTTATGTCCTACGCAATCATCAAAACCGGCGGCAAACAGTACAAAGTTTCCGTTGGCACCAAACTCGACGTCGAGAAGCTCGAAGTCGCAGAGGGCGAGAATGCCGTTTTTGACCAAGTTTTGGCTTGTGGCGAGGGCAGCAGCCTGCAAGTGGGCGCTCCGACGGTGAGTGGTGCGACGGTGGTGGCGAAGGTGGTGAAACAGCATCGCGGCGACAAGGTGGTGGCATTCAAGTTCCGCAAGCGGAAGGGGTATCACCGGACAGTGGGTCATCGCCAGTCGCTGACTTTGGTGGAAGTGGTTTCCATCAACGCTTAATTTTTTCAGATTAACTTAATTTATCCAGAAGGACTGATTTATGGCTCATAAGAAAGGTCAAGGTAGCGTCAAGAACGGACGTGACAGTAACAGCAAGCGTCTCGGCGTGAAGAAGTATGGCGGCGAGGCAGTGATCGCTGGTAACATTTTGATTCGTCAGCGCGGGACCCGTTGGGTGGCTGGCGCGAATGTCGGGATGGGCAAGGATCACACCTTGTTTGCTTTGACCGAAGGCAAAGTGCGTTTTGATCGGGACGGCAAGCGGATCAATGTGGATCTGTTGGCGGTTCAGGCCTGAGTGCCTTGGGCGCTGACAGAGTGATTTTTGAGAGCGGGCTTCGGCCCGCTTTTTTTGTGGGTAGGTGGGTAGGTGATTGGGTGGGTGTTGAGGGGTGAAGTGTGCTTTGAGCGCGAATCATGCTATTGGCGGCGGTCTGTGTGCGAGCGCCGTTGCGGTTGCCAGACTCCCTGTTTTTGGTTGGACTACTCCGTGCTACAGGGTGGCGGGCTGCAAGGCCTTGGAACTGCGGGCGAGGCAGCGGCTGAGTCGCTTCGAATCGCGGAATCAGGGTGTGACTTTGGGTTTGCGGTGCAGTTTGGTGTTGAAAGGTTGAACGGATGTGGGTATCTCTGGCGTACGTTTGTTGTGACACGATTTGCCCGGCTTTTACTTGTGGCGACGCTGATGGTTTCCATCGGTGGGCAATGGATGGTGTTGCAGGGAGTGGCGTGGATGGGGATGGCGGTGAGTTATTCGATTGAGGAGGGTTCGGTGGCGAGCGGGTTGAGCAAGACGTTCGATGGAGAGCATCCGTGTCCGCTGTGCAAGGCGGTCAAAAAAGCGAGTGATGAGGAGGGGGATTCTTCGGTTCCGGGGCAGGGCGGGATGGGGAAGAAGAAGGTGGAGTTGTTTTCAGAGTGGGCGCTGACTTTGTTTGCGCCGGAGCCGATGAGGTTGGCGAGGGAGACCAGCGGTGAAGTGGGTGTGGCGCGCCTGATTGCGCCTGATGTGCCGCCTCCGAAGGGGTGGGCCTGATTTGAGCTTGGCGTGTGACTGCGCCTGAGCGATGCAGAAAGCGATCCGACGGGTGGCTCTCATTTCACGGTATTCTCGCGTGCAGCGATGATGGGGTGAAGGAGTGATGTGGAAGCGAGATCGATGATCCCTTAGGGGAGTCTGCGGAGGTTGTTCAGGCGGGCTTTTGGGCTGAGCTCCGAACCTTTCCGGTACCCGAGTCCATTGGGTCAGCAAGCCGGAAGCCGCCCTGTGCGGCCACCCGTCAGTCACGGTTTGGCTGACGGGTGAATCGACCAGTTGAGATGATTTGTGATTGTATGAAATGGTATTTCCAACGTGTTTTTCGCCGTGTGCGCCTCTTAGGTGAGGTGGGGTTGTGGGGTATGATGGTGCTTGGTGGTGAGGCGGCGCTTGGGCAGTCGGTGTATGAGGGATTTGAGGCGCGATTGACGCATCCGCTGGAGTTGACACCGGATGGGGCGCGGCTGCTGGCGGTGCATGGTGAGGCGGGATCGCTGAGTGTTTTTGATGTGACGGGGGCTGGGATGGTGCCGGTGAAGGTGCGGGAGGTGCCGGTGGGGCTGGAGCCGGTGACGGTGCGGGCGCGGACGAGTGACGAGGTGTGGGTGGTGAATGAGGTGTCTGACACAGTGAGTGTGGTGTCGTTGGGAGCGGGGGCGGTGGTGGGGGTGGTGCCGGTGGGGGATGAGCCGGCGGATGTGGTGTTTGCGGGAGGGAAGGCGTTTGTGAGTTGCGCGCGTGACAATGAAGTGTGGGTTTTTGACGCGACGACGCGGGTTTTGCTGGCGCAGGTGGCGGTGGAGGGGCTGTATCCGCAGTCGTTGGCGGTGAGTGGGGACGGGAGCCGGGTGCATGCGGTGTGTTTGCATTCGGGGAATGGGACGACGGTTTTGAAGCGGCAGGTGGCGCCGCCGCAGCCGGGTCCGACGAATGGGGCGCTGCCGGAGGGGCCGGACACGGCGTTGATCGTGCCGGCGAGTGATTCGCGGGTGCCTTACACAGTGCTGGATCATGATGTGGTGGTGATTGATGTGGTGACGCATGCGGTGACGGGTTACCGGGGCGGGGTGGGAACGAATTTGCTGGGGGCGGCGATGCGGCCGGGGGTGGACGAGTTGTGGGTCAGCAATACGGAGGCGATGAATACGGTGCGGTTTGAGCCGGAGTTGAAGGGGAACTTTGCGAGGAATCGGTTGAGTGTGGTGAATGGGGTGACGGGCGGGGTAACGGTGCATGATTTGAATCCGGGGGTGGATTATGAAGTGCTGCCGAATGTGGCGGCGGAGGCGGTGGCCTTGGCGCAGCCGACGGCGATGGTGTTTGAGGCGGATGGGGCGGCGCTGTGGGTGGCGGCGTTTGCGAGTGACCGGGTGGCGAAGGTGGATGCGGCGACGGGCGCAGTGATGGGGCGGGTGGATGTGAGGCCGACGGGGGGTGACAGCGGGGTGATGCGGGGGCCGCGGGGGCTGGTGCTGGATGAGGGTCGGGGGCGTTTGTATGTGCTGCACAAGGTGGCGGAGAAGGTGGGGGTGATTGACGTGAGCGGGGTGGTGTCGGAGCAGGTGGCGGAGGTGGACTTGAGCGGGCATGAGCCTTTGTCGGCGCAGGTGAAGCATGGGCGGGGGTATTTGTATGACGCGCGTTTGAGCGGCAATGGGACGGTGTCCTGCGGGACTTGCCATTTGGACGCGGACCGGGATGGGTTGGCGTGGGATTTGGGGGATCCGGGTGGGCCGATGCAGACGGTGCTGGGGGCGAATCGCTCGGCGCATGACTTCACGCTGCGGCCACGAACGCTGCATCCGATGAAGGGGCCGATGACGACGCAGACGCTGAGGGGGATGCAGGCGGGGGCGCCGTTTCACTGGCGTGGGGACAAACCGGGGATTGAGGATTTCAACAGCACGTTTCCGAATCTGATGGGTGGGGAGTTGATTGATGAGGAGGACATGGAGGCGCTGACGGCGTATTTGATGACGCTAAGGCATCATCCGAATCCGAATCGGAATTTGGACCGGAGTTTGCCATCGAGTTTGGCAGGGAGGAGTCCGGTGGAGGGGCTGGCGCTGTTTAAGAATCATGTGAAGGGGCATTGTTTGGACTGCCATGAGCTGCCGACGGGATCGGACAACAATTTGGATTTGATGGCGGAGTCAGGGTTGGCGCAGCCGGTGAAGACGCCGCCGTTGAGGACGGTGTATCAGCGGCTATTTTTGGATCCGAGACCGGGGGCGGAGTCGCTGAGTGGGTATGGTTTGCTGCATGATGGGACGGGATTTGAGATGCCGATCGGGCATCCGTATCCGTTGGCGAATTTGGATTTGGAGGAGCTTTACGATCTGGCGGCGTTCATGATGTGTTTTGATACGGGGGTGGGATTGATGGTGGGGCATACGCAGTGGGTGGATGCGGGGAATCGGGGGCAGACGGGGGTGACATCGAAGTTGGCGTTGATGGAGGCGCGGACGAGGGCGGTGCCGCCGGATTGTGATCTGGTGGTGAGAGGGAAGTGGGGAGGCGAGGCGAGGCGGTGGTTGTTTGATAGGACGACGCAGACGTATCGGAGTGATCGAGGGGCGGAGTCGCTGCGGAGTCGTGCGGACTTGTTGGCAGGGCTGGGAGCAGGAGATGGGGTGAGTTTTATGGGGGTGCTGCCCGGGCAGGGGGCGAGATTGGGCGGTGATGAGGATGGCGATAGCGTGCTGGATGGGGACGATCCGGATGGACGGGTTTACAATGGGGTGCCGAAGATTGTGAGGCAACCAGTGGACCGGGCGGTGCCGCCAGGGGGGGCGCTGGTGTTGAGTGTGGAAGCGGCGGGAGTGGATCTGGAGTATGAATGGCGGCACAATGGGCAGCCGGTGCAGGGAGGGGACGGTGCGGTATTGACGCGGACGGGGATGAGTTTGGCGGAGGCGGGAGAGTATGTGGTGGAGGTGACGAGTCCGATGGGTGGGGTGACGAGTCGAACGGCGGCGGTGGAGGTTTATCCTGAGCCAGGGATCACGGTGCAGCCGTTGGCGAGGCGGATTGTGCGGGGGCAGACGACTTCGCTGACGGTGACGGCAACGGGGGAGGGATTGAGTTATCAGTGGCGACGAGGGAGTCTTTCGGTGCAGGGGGCGACGGGTAGGACGCTGTCGTTTCCGAATGCGCAGGGCACGGACTCGGGGGATTACTCGGTAGTGGTTTCAAATGGAGCAGGGAGTGTGACGAGCGAGATGGTTAGGTTGACGGTGGTGGTGCCACCGATCATGACGATGACGAGTTTGCCGGCGGCGATTGTGGGACAGGCTTACAGTGTGCCGTTGACGGCGGCGCAGGAGCCGACACGGTTTGTGATCTCGGGGTTGCCGAAGGGGCTGGCGGTGGCGAAGAGCGGGATGGAGTTAGCAGGACGGGCGCAGCAGGCGGGCATTTTTCCGCTGAGAGTGCAGGGGAGTAATGCGGCGGGGACGAGCGCAGCGGTGACGATTTTTTTGGAGGTGAAGCGTTTTCCTCAAGGAGCGGAGGGAGTGTATGAGGGGGTCCTGCCAAGGCATGAGGCGCTGAATGGGAATCTGGGGGGATGGGTGCAGGTGACGACGTCACGACTGGCGAGTTTTAGCGGGACTTTGCAGTTGGGGGCGGTGGCGTATCCGTTGCGTGGGACCTGGACGGCGTCGGATACGGAAGATCCGAGGGTGACGTTGACGGTGAATCGGCGGGGTTTGACGCCGTTGGAGGTGGTGTTGGGGATTGATCCAGACACGAGGATGCTGAGTGGAAAGGTGTCTTCGGAGGGACAAGAGGTGGTGGTGACGGGAGGCGGGGCGATGGTGGTGCCGGGTGTTTTGCCGGGGAACTATACGATGGCGATGCTGGTGCCGGAGAGTGAAGAGGGGGAGGTCGGTGTGCCGCAGGGGGATGGTGTGGGAGGCTTCACGGTGAGTTCGAAGGGGCTGGCGAGAGGAGTGCTGGTGCTGGCGGATGGATTGAGTTTCAGTTTTTCGGCGCCGATGACCGAGGGAGGTCGGATTCGGGTTTTCAAGCGGCTGTATGAGGGAGCGAAGACGGGGTCACTGCAAGGGAGGCTGAGGGTGACGGGGATGGGAGGGCATCGAATGGAGGGGAGTGAATTGAGCTGGTGGAAGGGGGCGCAGGTGAAGCGGACGCGAGGTTATGCGGGAGGGTTTGGGCCGTTGGAGATGCGGGTGAGAGGAGGGGCTTACGTGATCCCGCAACGGGGAGCGACGGTGCCGGGACTAGGGAGTGTTGAGGTCAAGTTCAGTGAAGGAGGGGCGCCGTCGCCGGAGACGCGGTTGGATGTGGCGGCGGCGACCCTTCCGGGGGCGCATCCGGCGAGAGTGGCGATGGTTGGAGCGAATCCGGGTTTGGTGTCGATGACGGTTCAGCCTGGGAGCGGGACGCGGTTTACGGCAGGGACGACGGGATCGTTCGCGGGGAGCTTTTTGTTGGAGGATGTCGATACGACGCAGGCGAAGCTGCCGATCTTGAAGCGGAAGGCGACGTTCAGGGGGATGGTGGTGGATGATGGGACGGGGGCGCGAGGGTATGGAACTTTTTTATTGCCTGAGATGCCGGCGCTGACGCCGGTGACAACGACGCTGACGAGTTCACCGATCCGGTCTGGCCGGGTGCGAGTGAACGGGTTGCCGTAGGGCAAGACTTTGCTGACCCCAAACCCACACAACATAACACAACGAACGAGAAGATCTAACTAAGAAGCGCGGACGGAAGAAAGCGCGAGCTAACCTACTAACATCATGAAACGAAAACACACATTGAGCTGGCTGCTGGCCGGTCTATTGGGAGGCATGGGGGTGATGAGCGCCCAGGCCCATATTGGATACACGAACCGGAATTTTGGGACGCTGGTTCCTGACGCACCGCCGGTGACGATCACGAACCAGACCGTTACGGGCAACTTTGGCTGGGCGGATGGGACGGACGAGGATTTTGCGGACAGCCATAAGCTGAGGGCCTACCGGTTCACGCTGGCGAATCCGGCTTACGTGACGCTGACGTTCACGGCCTCGACGAATGGCGGGACACGCAGCGGGGCCTTGAATCCCGGATTTTCGGTATTCAAGGGCTTGGCGAGGCAGGCACCTTATGTACCTGGTGGGAGTGCGGACCACGATGATGCGTTGATCACGCAAGCCTATCTGTCTTCGCTTTCGGGTCCGGCGAAACGCGGTGCGTTCCGGTCGCTTGTGGACTGGCGGATTGGCGGTGATGGTCAAACAGGGCCAGTGTTTGATTTTGAAGATGCTGCGAGTGGGCTGACGACATTTCTGTTTCGAGGTCATGCCGTGGACGGCGATTCGACGCTGTTTGGTTCGGTGCCCGGGATTGTGGGCGACAATCAGACGGACGGCATGGTTACGAAGGGGATGTATCTTGAAGCCGGTGACTACACGGTTTTTGTGGGAGGAGCGAACTATGCCGGTCAGAGCCCTGAGGACACGACGGTGTATGGGGTGACAGCTAGAGTGTCGGCATCCACCTACACTTACGTGGCGGGAGATCCGGCGGCGGGAGGCATTGGTTATCAGCATCAGGTGACGCTGGGGCGCAATAGTTCCGGATCGGTGAGGGGACATGTGGGAGCGTGGAGCTGGGAGGACAATAGTCTTTTTGGCAATCCCGGGCAGGGGACCGCGCCTGTGGGATGGACGCACACGTCGCACTGGGTGGCGTTGAAGATGGAGCGTCCGGCGGTGCTGACGGTGACAATGAGCCGGGATGCGAATGTGCCCTGGCCGAGCGAAGCTGACCCCGACCGAAAGGCGGACATCTCATCCATGTTTCCGAGCCTGACGATTTGGAGCGGATGGGACAATGACGGGGATGACCTGCATGAGTACAACAATCGCGGGAATGTGGATTGGGCGGAAGACCTTCGGTACTTGGATCACGTGGACAACTCGACAGCGGAGACGATCACGCGGACGTGGTATTTGCCTGCGGGGGATTACACGATGGCGCTCGGTAGCAATGCACCAGCGACCAATCCGTTGAGGCAGGGTTATCAGGTCACGTTCTCGACGCAAACACAGGCGGCGATTGATCCGGTGCGTGTGGCGGGAGGCGTTGTTTACAAGAACACGGTGACGCTGGCGGCAGGGGACAATGGATCGTTCTCGAATCATGTGGGGGCTTGGAGCTGGGAGGACAACGCATTGTTTGCACCTGGACAGCAGCCGGTGGGTTGGACGCACACGTCACACTGGGTGGCGTTGAATGTGGATCAAGATGACGCGTTTGTGACGGTGACGATTGACCGGGATGCGAATGTGCCATGGCCGAGTGGGACGGAGCCGAATCGAAAGGCGGACACGAGTTCGATGTTCCCTTCGATGACGCTTTACCGAAACTGGGACAATGATGACGGTGACAGCCACACCTATAACAATCGCGGCAACGTGGTGTGGGCGGAGGATTTGCGGTACATGGATCATGTGGACAACTCGACAGCGACGAGTGTGACGCGGACGTGGAGGCTGCCACGGGGTCAGTATTCGATGGTGGTGGGGAGCAATGCGGCGGCGACGAATCCGGCGCGGCAAGGCTTCAAATTGAGCTATGCAGCGGTGGCGGCGACGGGTGCGGTGATGACGGGTGATCCGGCGCCGGGTGGCGTGGGCTACACGTGGGTGGTGACGGCGGGAGCCGGGCAGAGCGGCAGTGTGGCGAATCATGTGGGGGCGTGGAGTTGGGAAGACAACAGTCTGTTTGGCAATTCAGGTCAGGGGACGGAACCGGTGGGCTGGACGCATACTTCGAACTGGCTGGGATTGAATGTGACCGAGCCTTTGACGTTCACGGTGACGATGAATCGCAATGCGGATGTGCCCTGGGCTTCAGCGCCTGTGGCGTTGAACGGGAAAGCGGACACCGAGTCGATGTTCCCGAGTCTGACGCTGTGGCGCGGCTGGCACAACAATGGCGCGGACAGTCACACGTACAACAATCGCGGAGCGGTCTCGTGGGCACCGGGTTTGAGCTACCTGGATCACCTGGACAATTCCACATCGCCGACGGTGACGCGTTCATGGACGCTGCAACCGGGGCAGTATACGTTTGCATTGGGAAGCAATGCGGCGGCGACGGATTCTGACCGGCAGGGGTACACCTTTGCTTGGACGACGTCCGCGCCGACGTGGGAGGCAGCGCCTGTGATCACGCAGCATCCGAAGCCGGTGATGGTGGTGGCGGGAAAAAGGTTCACGGTAGCGGCTAAGTTCACGGGTCCGGTTGGCACGCAGGCGCAGTGGATGCGGAATGGGCGGCCTGTCCCTGGGGCGACGGGGCCGACACTATCGGTGCCGGTTTCCGATTTGGAGGATGCGGGAGCGTATCAGTTGGAGGTGAGGACAGCGTCTTCCTGGGTGATGAGTCAGGCTGCGCAGGTGACGGTGTTGGCGCCGCCGGTGCTGGTGGATCCGTTGGTGTTTGCCGGCGGGAGAACTGGTCAGCCGTATCTTTTCGCGCTGCCTGCGGTGGTGGGGACGACTTATGTGTTCCGGGGGTTGCCTGGTGGGTTGCGGTATGACAGTCGGCAGGGGGTGATCTCCGGTGTGCCGCTGGTGTCGGGAGTGTTTCCGGTGTCGGTGACGATGGCGAATGCCGCTGGCAGAAGCGCGAGTGTGTCGAGTGATCTGACGATCCTAGCGATGCCTGTGGGATCGGTCGCCTCCTTCAATGGCGCGTTGGCTCGGGAGACGGGGATCAACGACATGCTGGGCGGTTGTTTAACGGTGACGACTTCTTCGGTGGGAGTGTTCTCACTTCAGGTCAAGCTCGGCACGCAGACCCTGCGGCAGTCCGGTCGATTGGCGGAAGTTACCGGAGGATCTTCCGTTCAGATGTCGGGATCGGCGGTGCTGGCACGCCGAGGGCGTTCGAGCCTGAGTGTGAGCTTTTCGTACTGGGATCAGTCGAAGGCGGTGCAGGGGACGATCTCGGATGGGACGGTGTCGCTGCCCTTCCTTGCGCGAGGTCCTCAGGATGCGGCAGGTGTGGCGGCGTTTGTGGG
>CANETF010000103.1 GCA_947440575.1 Verrucomicrobiaceae bacterium | reverse complement strand
TCACCGCCGAAACCGCCCTCGCCTACCTCGAACTCCGAGGCGCCCAGGCCCAGCTCGCCGTCGCCCGCGAAAACGCCGAAAACCAAGCCGGCTCCCTTCGCATCGCCGAAGCCTCCCTCAAAGGCGGACGCGGCAACGCCCTCGACGTTGCTCGCGCCACCGCCCAGTGGAATGCCACCCTCGCCCAAATCCCCGTCCACGAGGAAGCCATCGCTCGCACCATCCACCGCCTCGCCGTCCTCAGCGGCCAAAACCCCTCCGCCCTGCGCCCCCAACTCACCGCCGCCAAATCCCAACCGCGCGCTCCGGGCAGCCTGCACATCACCTCCCCCGCCGAACTCCTCCGACGCCGACCCGACATCCGCGCCGCCGAATCCGCCCTCGAAGCCGAGACTGCCCGCGTCGGCATCGCCACCGCCGACCTCTTCCCACGCGTCACCTTCAACGGAAGCGTTGGCATCGAAGGCCAAACCCTCTCCAGCCTCACCGCTGGCAACGCCGATAGCTTCAGCTTCGGCCCCCGCCTCACTTGGCCCGCCCTCAACCTCGGTCGCGTCCGCGCCCAACTCGCTGCCGCCGGTCACCGCGCCGACGCCGCCCTCTCCCAATACGAACAATCCGTCCTCCTCGCTCTCGAAGAAGCCGAAAACGCCCTCACCGCCTACGACCGCGAACGCATCCGCCTCCACCATCTCGAAGCCGCAGCCACCGCCGCCAAAGAAGCCGAAGGCCTCGCTCGTCAGCGCTACCAGGACGGCATCACCGACTTCCTAGCCGTACTCGATGCCCAACGCGTCGCGCTCGCCGCCCAAAACGAAATCGTCATCTCCCGCACCCGCGTCGCCTCCGCCTGGATCGCCATCCATAAAGCCCTCGGCGGTGCTCCCTAACTCCGATCACTTCCACCGCTGTCGTTTTTAACACGCCCCGATTGACCACCCGCTCTCCCACGCCACCCTTGCACCTCATGACCTCCACCTGCGCCTCCTCCGACACCCAGGAACTCATCTCCCTCTATTACCAAACCTTCAATCGCGGCGATCGCCCGGCTTTCCTCCGACTCCTCCATCCCGACGTCCTTCACGACATCAACCAAGGCGGTTCCGAGTCCGGCATCGAAGCTTTTCGTCTCTTCCTCGAACGAATGGACCGCTGCTATGCCGAACAAGTCGAAGACCTTGTCGTCATGAACTCTGCAGACGGCACCCGCGCCGCAGCCGAGTTCTACATCCGCGGTACCTACCTCAACACTGACGAAGGACTCCCACCCGCCACCGGCCAAACCTATCACCTCCGTGTCGGTGCCTTCTTTGAAATCAAAGAAGGTCTCGTCGCCCGCGTCACCAACTACTACAATCTCACCGACTGGCTCCGCCAAGTGGGCGCCGCTGTTTGATCACCCCAATCACTCCGCCCAACTCCCCTTCACCTCCGGGCACCCCTTCACCGATCGCAAATAAAGATAGCCCTTCACCTCCTCTCCCCACTTCCCCTCCAGTCGCACCGTCTCAAACGCATACTCCCCTTCCGCTACCCCCTCCAGCTTGTCCAGCCCTCGCAGCCCTTCCGCATCCACCGCCCAAACTTCCCCTTCAATCGCCCCACCGTCTTCTCCCTCCGCCAGCACCATCCCTGGGTAGCCCCCAAGATCAAACATCCGATACCCCGCCACAGTCCGCGCCTCCCCCACGAACGTCTGACCTCGCAGCCACCTGTGGTTGCTCAATCCACGCTTCAGCGTCCCGTAAACAAAGACCAACGTCGAGCTCATGCCAGCACGTCATCGCGGGATTCAAGCCACTCCGGAAGCGAATAACGCTTCAACACCAACTCCTCCGCCCTCATCTTCACCACCTCAGGCAAGCCCTCCTGCCGGATCACCTTCCTCGCGAGTCGTGCCGCCCACCCCTCCCAAAACTCAGGCTTCAATGCAACCCGCTGCACACTCCCTTGGTGCAGCAACCCCAGTTTCCCTCGCCTCTGCCCCGCTCCCGCCACCTTCACCGAACCCCGAATCACATCATGCAAGGCCGGCGCCTCAAAACAAAACGGCAAGTCCTTCACATCCTCCGCCTCTGCCAAACGACATCCCACCGCCCCGCTCGCTACCAACCCATCTGCCAGTGCCCCATGGATGAGCCGATAGCTCTCCACCGGTCTCGTCTCCGCCCATGCATGGCCCGCTGGCACCATCAGTGTGTAAGTAAAATCCTCCCCGTGAAATACCACCCCGCCCCCCGTCCATCGCCGAATCACCGGCCAATCCGGAAGGGCCTCCGCTAGCTTCGCAAAAGGCTGCGCATACCCCATCGTCACTGTCGGCTGATCCCATTCATACACCCGCAGCACAGGCCGCCCCACCAGTTCCAAAAGCGCCTGATCCACCGCCATGTTCCACGCCCCTGCATGTGGCACCACGTCCACATGCAACTCCATCTCGTCAAAAAAAGCCACCTCCATCCCCCTCTCTATCACGCCCTCTTCACCATCGCTACCCCATCTTGCAGAACACAAAAAAACCGGGCCCCCGATTCGGAATGCCCGGCTCAAAATTCGCGTCGCTTGAAATCCTATTTCTCAACCCAGCGCACCGCTTCCATCAGCAACTCACGCGCCGATGCCAAACCCAGCTTCTGCCGAATGTTCGCTTTGTGCGCATCCACCGTCTTCGAGCTGAGTCCCAGCTTCTCACCGATCTCATGGCTGTCAAAGCCGCGACCCACCATCTCAAACACTTCGAGTTGACGATCACTCAGCATTCTTCCTGGCTCACCACGGGAACCCGTGCGTGGTCCACCGCCGGAAACGATGCTTGCCAGCAAGCTCGAGCTGAAGCAGAAGCCGCCATTCAAGATCTGGCGAATCCCTTGAAGAATCCGTCCAGCAGACTCTCCCTTCATCAAATATCCCATCGCTCCTGCTCGCAGACAACGCTCAGCATACACATTCTCCTCGTGCATCGAATACACCAAAATATGAGTCGTCGGGCTGGCGGTCTTCAATTTCTTAATCAGGTCCACCCCGCTGCGATCCTTCAGGGTAATATCAAGAATGATGATCTCAGGCTTCAATTTCTGCACCTGGGCAATGGCCGGTTGCGCATCTTCCGAACTGCCGACGACCTGAAGGTCCTCTTGCAAATCGATGATTTTTCTAAGCCCCTCGATAACGATAGGGTGATCATCCAGAATGTAGACTTTGTGTTTCATAGTGTGAGTGGTAGCGCCCAAGGTGAGCTGATCCTTGCGTTTTAAAGCCATGCAGGGAAAAAGGGAAGTAATAACTTCGAAAAAAGTTTTATTTCGAAAGAATAATATGTCTCTCGCTCGGATTAAGCCACCACGGTAGTCAAATCCCAGCCCCAATCAACCTTCCCCCACCGCATTTCCCCATCCTCCATTACCTCCCCGTCAAAACGAAATCGGCCCGTAAAAGTTGCCCCTTCCATTAGCAGTTCCTTCAGCCAGAACCGATCATCCTCCCACATCTCCTCAAAAGGCAGTTCAGTCAATGGTGTCCACCTAGGCACCGCTTCATCAGTCTCCTGCGCCACCCCTTCGTAAGCCTCCGCAAGAAAGACATGCACCAGCATCTTCAACCCATCCGTGAACTCAAACCACAACTCCCCATGCTTCACCGGATCGATCGCCGTCACCCCCAACTCCTCCTGCGTCTCCCTCACCGCACACTCCACCGGCGTCTCCCCCGGATCCATCTTCCCCCCCGGCCCGTTGATCTTCCCTTGCCCAATCCCCCGCTTCTTCCGAATCAAGAGCACCTCCCCCCGATCGCGATCCACCACGAACATCAGCGTCGCCCGCATCGTCGGTGTCCAGTCAATCCAGTCTTTTTTCACAGCAAGGTCCTTCGGCTCAACGCGTCCCCATCGCAAGCACCGTTTGAAAATGTGGACTCTTCGTTTCCCGGTGCACCACACTCGTCTCCACTCCCTTAAACCCTGCCGCGTCCAGCATCTCGCTCAGCTCCGCCTCGGAAAACCCCAGCCAAACATCCGCGTAAAGCTGCCGCGCCTTGTCAAAACCATGCTTCAGCAAATCCAGCACCACCACTCGTCCTCCCGGCTTTAAAATCCGATGCGCCGCCTTCAGTGCCCGCAGAGGCACCGCCGCATGATGCAGCGCCTGACTCAAGATCGCCAAATCCACACTGCCCTCTTCAATCGGCGGTTCTTCCAGGTCTCCCAACCGAAACTCCAGGTTCGCAAACCCATGCCTGCTCGCCAACTCCGCCCCATACGCCACCATCTTCTCCGAGTTATCCACCGCAATCACCTGCCTCGCTCCCTGCGCCAGCAACTGCGAAAGCGTCCCCTCCCCTGCCCCCAAATCCGCAATCACCATCGGCGGCAGCAGCTTCAGCAGCGTCTCCCCCAGCGATTTCCACGACCGCCCCGGAATGTAGTGCCTCCCAAACTTCCCCGCCAACGCATCGAAATACGCCTGCGCCGTCTTGGCCCGCTTCTTTAATACGACACGTAGCGCCGCCCCATCCTGCTTCACCTCCTTCAACTCCCCACCCGCCGCCTCCAGCAACCCCATGAAATGCCCCCACGACACCTGCTCTTTCTCCACCGGCGTCTCCAACTGATACAGCCGATTCTTCCCCGATCGCCGATCACTCACCAACCCTGCCCCCTTCAACCTCGCCAATTGCGCCGAGATATTCGACTGCGGCAAAGACAAAATCTCCTGCAACTCCGCCACTGACAACTCCTCCCGCTGCAACAGCAGCAGCAGCCTCACCCGTGTCGGGTCCGAAACCAAGCTCAGTGATTTAAGAATAGATGCCAAAGCCTCCCAACTTATCAACGCATCACCATCCATCAACCCGCACTTGGCACCCTTCTCCGAAAACCCCAATTTACTGCCTCGAATTTCCCATTTCCCTCGCCATCATCCCCCGTGCCCGATTTCCAATTCACCGCTGACCAACCCCAGGACGCCGGAGAGCGCCTCGACCGCTTCCTCCACGCCCGCCTCCCCGAGCACTCCCGCGCCCGCCTCCAGGACCTTATCAAATCCGACCACTGCCGTCTCAACGCCAAACCCACCAAGTCCGGCGCCATCGTTCGCCCCGGCGACCTCATCTCCCTCACCATCCCAGACGCCACCGCCGTCGAAATCGTCGCCCAGGACATCCCCATCGAAATTCTCTATCAAGACAGCGACATCCTCGTCATCAACAAACCCGCCGGCCTCGTCGTCCACCCCGCCGCCGGCAACCCCGACGGCACCCTCGTCAACGCCCTCCTCCATCACTGCGACGACCTCTCCGGCATCGGCGGTGAAACCCGCCCCGGCATCGTCCACCGGCTCGACAAAGACACCTCCGGCTGCATCGTCGTCGCCAAGCACGACCGCTCCCATCGCCGCCTCACCGAAGCCTTCTCAGATCGTCGCATCGCCAAAACCTACCTCGCCGTCGTCAACGGCGCCCCCCCCAAACACGAAGGACGCCAGCAAAACTTCATCGGCCGCCACCCCGTCGACCGCAAACGCATGGCCATCCTCTATGACGGTGCCGGCAAAGAAGCCATCACCGAGTGGAAACGCCTCGCCATCCACAAAGACTGCGCCCTCATCCAGTGCCGCCTCCTCACCGGCCGCACCCATCAAATCCGCGTCCACATGAAAGACGGCCTCGCCTGTCCCATCCTCGGCGACCCCATCTACGGCCACCCCTCAAAACAAAAAGTCCAAACCCCGCGCCTCATGCTCCATGCCTGGAAACTCGCCTTCAACCACCCCCTCACCGAGCAACCCCTCGCCTTCGAAGCCACCATCCCCCCCGAATTCCACCCCTGGACCCAAGCCGCCAATCTCTAGTTTCCTCGAAAACAACCCACCACTCACGACTTACTACTCACCACTCACGTTTTCCCCCATGCGCTCCCTCCTCCTCACCCTCCTGGCCCTCACCACCACCCTCCAAGCCGCCCCGCAGTGGATCTGGCTCCCCAAAGCCCACGACAAACAAAAAGCGTCCTTCAAGCACACCTTCGACCTCCCCCACAACGCCCACCTCGGCTCCCTCAAGTTCACCTGTGACAACGGCGCCAAAGCCTACCTCAACGGCACCCTCGTCGCCACCAACCCCGACTGGATGCAGCCCACCACCGCCGACGTCACCAAACACATCAAACCCGGCGAGAAAAACGAACTCCGCATCGACGCCACCAACCAAGGCGGCAGCGCTGCCCTCATCGTCCAGCTCACCATCACCCTCGCCAGCAAAAAAGAACTCCTCATCGAGACCAACCCCCAGTGGCTCGCCACCGCCACGGGCACCGAAGACTGGAAACCCGCTACCCTCATCGGCGACTACGGCAGAGGCCCCTGGGGACGCGCCCTCGATGAGAAGGCCAAAGGCAAAGAAAAAGCCCGCAAAGGCACCTCCGCTGTCGCCATCGCCGCCACCGACATCACCGTCCCCAAAGGCTTCAAAGTCGAGCAACTCTACGTCGTCCCCAAAGAAGACCAGGGCTCCTGGGTCGCCCTCACCTCCGACGACAAAGGCCGCCTCATCGCTGCCGACCAATACGGCGCCCTCTACCGCATGCCCCTTCCCGCCATCGGCACCACCTCCCCCCTCAAACCCGAAAAACTCGCTATCGAAATGGGCAAAGCCCACGGCCTCCTCCACGCCCACGGCGCCCTCTACGTCATGGTCAACGAAAACGGCAAAGACAACGGCCTCTACCGCCTCACCGACACCAACGCCGACGACCAATACGACAAAACCGAAAAACTCGTCACCATGGACGGCGGCGGTGAGCACGGCCTCCACTCCATGACCCTCAGCCCCGATGGCAAACGCATCTACTTCAACGGCGGCAACCACACCGAGCTCCCCTCCCGCATCGACCGCTCCCGCCCCGCCACCCTCTGGGCGGAAGACCACCTCCTCCCCCGCATGTGGGACGCCAACGGCCACGCCCGAGGCCGCCTCGCCCCCGGCGGATTCGTCTGCTCCATGAACCCTGACGGCACCGACGTCGAACTCTTCTGCTACGGCTTCCGCAACGAATTCGACATCGCCTTCAACGCCACCGGCGACCTCTTCACCTACGACGCCGACATGGAATGGGACATCGGCAGCCCCTGGTATCGCCCCACCCGCGTCAACCACTGCACCTCCGGCGCCGACTTCGGCTGGCGCTCCGGCTCCGGCAAATGGCCCGGCCACTACCCCGATTCCCTCCCCACCACCCTCGACATCGGCCCAGGCTCCCCCACCGGCGTCGCCGCCGGCACCGGATCCAAATTCCCCGCCAGATATCAAAACGCCGTCTTCATCAACGACTGGACCTACGGCACCATGTGGGCCATCCACCTCACCCCCGACGGCGCCTCCTATGCTGCCGAAAAAGAAGAATTCGTCTTCGGCAAACCCCTCCCCCTCACTGACGTCATCATCCACCCTCAGTCCGGCGCCATGATCTTCGCCATCGGCGGCCGCCGCACCCAGTCCGCCGTCTATCGCGTCACCTACACCGGCACCGAATCGACCGACCCCGCGCCAGCTCCCGCCCTCACCGAGGAAATGAACATGCGCCGCATGCTCGAAGACCTGCACCTCCCCGGCGTCGACCCCCAACACGCCATCGACAAAGCCTGGTCCTACCTCAATCACAGCGACCGCCACGTCCGCTACGCCGCCCGCGTCGCCCTCGAAAAACAACCCACCGCCCTCTGGCAAGCCCGCGCCCTCGCCGAGACCCGCCCCCAGGCCCTCATCGAAGGCCTCATCGCCCTCGCTCGCGCCACCAACCGACCCCAACTCATCATCGAAGGCAAACCCGCCGCCGGCGCCTCCGTCCACTCCACTCACCCCGTCTCCGCCGAGCACGCTCCTATTCAGCTCCAAATGCTCGAAGCCCTCGCCCGCCTCGAAGGCCAAAAACTCTCTCGCGACCAATCCCTCGCCACCCTCCGCACCCTCGCCCTCATCTTCACCCGCCTCGGCAAGCCCGACCCCGAAGTCTGCGCTGCCATTGCCGAAAGATTGTCCCCTCTTTACCCCACCACCGACACCACCGTCGACCGCGAGCTCCTCGACCTCCTCATCTTCCTCGACTCCCCCACCGCCCCTGCCAAAGCCCTCGCCCAGATGGCCACCGCCACCGACGACTGGCAGGACATCGCCACCACCGCCGTCCTCCAGCGCAACGAAGGCTACGCCCGCGCCGCCGAGTCCGCCGCCGCCTCCCGGCCTAACCGCGCCCAGATCGCCACCATGTTTTCCCTCCGCAACGCCACCGCCGGCTGGACCCCCGACCTCCGCCACACCTTCTTCTCCTGGTTCCCCCGCGCCCGCACATGGAAAGGTGGCAACAGCTTCAAAGGCTTCATCGAAAACATCCGCAAAGAAGCCCTCGTCAACTTCACCCCCGAAGCCGAACGCCCCGACATGGAAAAACTCTCTGCCGCCAGCGAAACCGAAACCCTCGCCGCCTTCACCCCCGCCCGCGGACCCGGCCGCGCCTGGACCCTCGAAGAAGTCGTCAAACTCGCCGAAACCGGCCTCAAAAATCGCGACTTCAAGCACGGCGAAGCCATGTTCCGCACCACCATGTGCCTCACCTGCCACCGCTTCAATGGCGACGGCGGCGGCATCGGCCCCGACCTCACCGGCGCCGCCAACCGCTACACCATCCGCGACCTCATGGAAAACATCATCACCCCATCAAAAGTCGTCTCAGACCAATACGACTCCCACCTCATCACCAAAAAAGACGGCAGCACCCTCCTCGGCCGCATCGTCCTCCAGGAGGGCGGCGAACTCAAAGTCATGACCAACCCCTTCGCACCCACCGCCCTCTTCACCCTCAAAGACACCGAAGTCGCCGACGTCAAAACCCAAGCCATCTCCATGATGCCCCCCGGCCTCATCAACGTCCTCAACCCCGAAGAACTCCTAGATCTCCTCGCCTACATCATCTCCAGCGGCAACCCCACCGCCCCCCCATTCAAAAAGTAGCCCCGGCGCGCGGAATGCCGATTCCGCAGCACCCCGCCCGCTCACCCACCCCTGGATAACCCTCAATCCTCCCGTTCTTTCGGTCCCTCATTCTTTCTCCAGTCTCAGCTCCAACGGCCCATCCCTCTTCGCCACCTCCAGACTTCAAAAACAAGCGTCGCGCTCAACCATCAACCGATACCGAAAAGAGCTAGGCCCCAGTTCACCTAGGTTTGGTACGATGGAACGACCTACGCGAGCCACGCCACAGGGAAAGTCACCGCACTTACCCAACCAGCGGTCCCATCCGTCCGTTCTTACACCCTCGAAATCGGCCAAACCCAGATCGCCGGGATCCCAAAATAGACCAACACGAGTCCCCCAAAACTCCATCTCAACGACTCGCCCCAATTCCTATCTTGATCGTCATTCGTCGCCCATCAGACCAGAAAAACGCATCTACGTCCACAAAACACTAACGTAGGCGCATTCCACACGGAGCGCGGACTTCAGTCCGCAGCACCCCGCCCAATCACCTCCTCCAAATCAAGCCAAAAAAACCTCCTCCACTATTTTCACGGCAACGGCCAACCCCACACCAAAATGTAACGGCTTCCCCACGACCCCAAAGACAACGCCACACCACAATGGACCCCAAACATCTCAAAGCCCCACCCCAGCCAATTTGCATACAACGGAATTTGCCCCATCAACCATTCCAACGGCTTAACCAAATACAACACCCACTGCGGCGGCATTGTCCCATACCCCTTCTCTATCAGCCAAGTCCAAACCGCCGGAAACCCAAAATAAACCACCACCAATCCCCCCAGACCCCAACTCGCCCAGGAACCCCTGCCCGCATCCCGCCCATCAGTCATCTCTCATACAACCACAAAAACGCATCCCAGTCCACAGTACACTAAAGCAGAATCATTCGCCAGAATGCGTTCCACCCTCGTCCTCCATCACTTCCTCGTCTTCCGCCACACCGTCCTCATCGGAGGCCTCATCCCCATCGGACTCCGTCGGCTCATCATCCGTTTCAAAAGCATCCTCCTCATCGGTCACAGTGTCCGGAAGATCCTCCGAATCCCAATCCCGTTGAGTCGGAATGTGCAAAGTGTCCGGAAACGAATCAGCATGAATGGCCTCCCTCTCGACAGGGTAGGTTGACGGCGTGTTGGATGGGGTACTCATAGGCCACCATCATACCCCACCACCCCACCACAGCCCATGGGGTAAAACCCCCAATCCAACATCCGCCACGCACAAAGCACGCCCTCTCCACCCTTCCCCCCCTCTGAGTCCCCTCCGCCCCAAGGAGTGATGGCTTCTAGCCATCACGCTCCCCAGTTCTGTAGTTCCGCCTTCAGGCGGTGCCCCCCCAATCCTGTTAATCCAAAAAAATCCTCTAAATCCTGTCAACCACAACCGCCCCCCGCTCCCAAACCCCACAAAAAAAACGAGACCAGTCACCCAGTCTCGCCTTTCGAATCTCATAGCGCTTCCGCGCCTCCAGACTACTTCTTTATCTTGCCTTCGAACTTGCTCGGATCAGCATCGAACTTGCCCTTGCACTTGTTGCAGCAGAAAGCCACATCAGCGCCCTTGTGCTTGCTCGTGATTGACGCATCAGCGTCCTTGCCGCTAACGGGGCACACCGTGTTCGCCGGAGCGGCGGAAGCCACACCAGCGGCGATAAAGCTCATGGCCAGGAAGGTTGCGAATGATTTCATAAGGATTGGATTTGGACTTGGGTTTAGAGGACTCAGAAACAAAGCGTCACAGGCTCTCCCACAACACTCCACAGCATCGTATCGTCGCAGACACCCCCCCTCTCGCAAAGAACAACCTCATCACCCCCAGAAATCCGCAGCCGAGCGAAGCGAGGCTGTCAGGCCTCCCCAGCCGAGCGGAGCGAGACAGACTACCGAAGGTAGCCCGTAGGGCGAGGCCGGAGGGCCTCGTCAATCCGCAATCCCAAATCCGCAATCCGCAATCCGCAATCCGCAATCCGCAATCCAAACCCCCGCTCCCCATTGGACATTCCTCATCGGCTATCGGATATTCCCCCTCCCCCAATGCCTCTCATCCACTCCCTCGCCGTCTACTGCGGCTCCAGCCCCGGCAACGACCCTCGCTTCATCCAAGCCGCCGTCCAAACCGGCCAAACCCTCGCGCAACGCCAGATCCGCCTCATCTACGGCGGCGGCGGTGTTGGCATGATGGGCGCCATCGCCGATGCCACCCTCGCCGCCGGCGGCCATGTCACCGGCATCATCCCCACCTTCCTCGACACCCGCGAGCTCAAACATCCCCACGTCACCGACATCCACGTCACCACCACCATGCACGAGCGCAAGCTCCTCATGGTCGAAAAAAGCCAGGCCTTCATCGCCCTCCCCGGCGGCTATGGCACCCTCGACGAACTCTTTGAAGTCCTCACCTGGGCCCAACTGCGTATCCACCAGCACCCCGTCGGCCTCCTCAACGTCGACGGCTTCTTCGATCCCCTCCTAGCCTTCCTCGACCACCTAGTCTTCACCGACTTCCTCACCGCTCAAGACCGCGACCGCATCATCACTTCCTCCGACATCAATCACCTCATCGACCAACTCCAAGCCTGGACCCCACCCACCGATACCAAATTCCACCTCGCCCGCCGCGTCGAAATCTAATCGCCCCTGTCCCCCATGCCCGACCTCGCCACCTCCCTCGCCGCCCTCATCGGCCCCGACCGCGTCTCCACCACCCCCGCCGACCTCGCCACCCACAGCACCGACAAATGGTTCGCCTCCTCCCCTCCCGACGTCGTTGTCAGCCCCAACAACACCGCTGAAGTCGCCGAAGTCCTCCGCTACGCCAACGCCCATCAAATCCCTGTCACCCCCCAGGGCGCCCGCGTCGGTTACGTCGGCGGCGCCGTTCCCCTCCACGGCGGCATCGCTCTCAACCTGATGCGCCTCAACCAAATCCTCGAACTCAACACCGCCGATGGCGTCGCCGTCGTCCAACCCGGCGTCATCACCGCCACCCTCCAGGCCGCCGCCCGCGAAAAAGGCTGGTTCTACCCCCCCGATCCCGCCTCACTCAAAGAATGCAGCCTCGGCGGCAACGTCGCCACCAACGCCGGCGGCCCACGCTGCCTCAAATACGGCGTCACCCGCCACTACGTCCTCGGCCTCGAAGCCGTCCTCGCTTCAGGCGATGTCCTCCGCGCCGGCGGACGCTGCCACAAAAACAAAACCGGCTTCGACCTCGTCGGCCTCATGGTCGGCAGCGAAGGCATGCTCGGCCTTGTCACCGAAGCCACCCTCCGCCTCATCCCTCACCCGCCCCAGCGCGCCATGCTCTCCGCAGGCTTCGCCTCCTTCCCCGCCGCCGCCCACGCCGTCCAGGTCATCCTCGACAGCGGCTTCCTCCCCTCCGCCCTCGAAATCGCCGACCCCTTCACCCTCCGCGCCGCCCGCGACTACCTCGGCGAATCCGTCACCCCCAAAGGCGAAGCCCACCTCCTCGTCGAGCTCGACGGCCAACCCGAATCCGTCGCCCTCGAAATCCGCCGCGTCGCCGATCTCCTCAACGGCCTCGGCACCATCTGCATCGAGGAAGCCATCGGCGATGAAGCCTGCGAACGCTTCTGGAAACTCCGCCGCGAGTTCAGCTACAGCCTCCGCAACACCGGCCTCATCAAACTCAACGAAGACGTCGTCGTCCCCCGCTCCCGCCTCATCGACCTCGTCGCCTTCGCCGCCGAACTCCAGGAACAAACCGGCTTCCCCGTCGCCTGCTTCGGCCACGCTGGCGACGGCAACATCCACGTCAACATCATGGTCCCAACCATGGAAGACCCCGCCATCCGCGAACGCGCCGAAGCCGCCCTCGACAAACTCTTCCTCCAAGTCATCGCCTGGAAAGGCGCTATCACCGGCGAGCACGGCGTCGGCATCGCCAAACACCGCTGGTGGCGCCACGCCATCCCCGATGTCGCCCACCAAACCCACCTCGCCCTCAAAAAAGCCCTCGACCCCCACAACATCCTCAACCCCGGCAAGTTCCTCGACTGACCCCCGTGGTGCAAGCCGCTGGCTTGCACGAATTGCCTCACAAATCACCACTTACAACTCACCGATCACCGATCACCGATCACTGATTACTGATCACTCCCCCCTCAACTCCGCCCGCGAAAAATCCGCCACAAACATCCAAGCATTCACCCGCTGTCCCACCTCCAAAACCATCCCCTTTGCCGACTCCCCCACATACCCGAAAACTTCCCGTCCATTCGGCAATCTCACCGTCGCAGAGTCAGCGCTCAAACACGCCACCACATCGACCTCCGTCTCCACCCGTTCCGCGATGTCATGCTTCCGTATTTGACTCATAAGCTCCTCAATAAAGTTTACCGACTCCCCGTCACCGGCACCGCCTTGGGCGCCTTCAAAATCTCCTCCTTCTTCTCCCCCTCTTCCGCAGGCGCCTTCCAGGACAACTTCGCCCGCGCCAGCGTATCCTTCGCCTGCACCGCATCCACCGCCCGCTGCAGCACCGCATCCATCGGCGGCAGCGTCTCATCCTCCGTCTCCTCCCCAGCCGACCGCTTCAAATAATCCTCCAGTTCCGGATTCCGCCGCGCCACCAGCGCCGCCTCATTGAATCGCTCCCGAGCCACCTCGTGCACCAGCTCGCGCACCCGACCCTGCGCCATTCGCTCCAAAGCCGCCTCCTTCTCCACTGCCTCCATCCCCACCACCAGATCCGGCTCCAACCCCTTCTGGAACAGCGATGTCCCATCCTCCAGCAGCAACTCCGCACTCGCATACTGCAGCGCAAACTGCGCATCCAGCGGCAGCGTCTGATACCGCACCGTCGCCCCCCGCGTCTTCTCCCCCACCACCAGCGCCCGCTGCTCATGCTGCAGCACCGCCGCCACCGTCTCCCCCACATTCCCGGTCTCCCCATCCACCAGCACCACCACGTCGCCCTCCCATACAGGCTCCCGAGAACTCACGCGCACCTCCATCTCCTCACTCCCCGACTGCTTCAGCGTAAAAAGCACCTGTCCGCTCGGCACCACCGTCTCCAGAAGCGCCGCCGCCACCTCAAACGACCCCGCACCCACCGCCTCCCGCAAATCCAACACCACCGTGCGACATCCCTGCCCCTTTAGCTTCTGCAGCGCCCCCGTCCACTTCGCCACCTCCTCCGCCGCAAACGTCAACGGCCGCACCCACCCGATCCCCTCCGCCAGCACCGCCTGCCGCACCTCCGGCTCACCCACCACCACCTGCGTCTCCGCCACCGGCACCACCTTCGCCCCGCCTCCCAGATGCTCAATCAACCCATCCAATGCCGCCCGATTCAATTGCTCAAAATTCAATTCCTCCCCGCGAATGTAATCCTTCCGCAAAATCTGAAACGCCGCCTGCACGCCCGCCTGAGTCAACCCCTCTTCACTCCCCACCTTTTCCTCATTCCCAAAAACACCCCCGCACCACGCACCCGCGCACACCAGCCAGACAAGCCGGATGGGTTGGAGTGAAAGCGCATTCATGATGGGCATCAGACTTGGGACAAATGATTCAAAGCATGAATGCACCCACCCAGCCCACTTTTCCATTCAAAATACTGCCCAATCGCCTTCGCGATAAAGCCCTTCGCCTCCGCCACCGCCTCCCGCAAAGCCAACCCCTTCGCCAACCCGCACGCAATCGCCGCCGAATAAGAACACCCCGTCCCATGCGTGTGCACCCCCTCCACCCGGGGCGCTTCAAACCACTCCACCCCCTCCGGACCGCACAACACATCCGCCGCACTCGCCCCCGTCAAATGCCCACCCTTCACCAGCACCGCCGTCCCGAACGCCGCCGCCAAATCCCCCGCACATGCCACCATCGCCTC
>CANETF010000102.1 GCA_947440575.1 Verrucomicrobiaceae bacterium | reverse complement strand
TCCGTTGATCGTTGTTGGCCCAGCCCTGGTGAAAGTGGCCACCAGTGAAGCCAAAGCCACGACCTCCGCCGGGCCGCTCCGCGGCCCAGGCCACGTGCTGCGGGACCTTGTTTGCCACGGCCTTGCGGACATCGGGATTGCCCGAACGCACTCCATCAGGACGGCTCATGGTGGAGTCCGGTGGCACGGCGGTTAAGATCGGCCTCACCGACGCCATGCCCTCGCGGAAACGCATGTGGAAATACCACTCGTCTGTGGTTGAAAAGGGATGCACGCCGCTGGTGATCGGGTGCTCGGGCAAGGTGGTGAAGTCCGCCAGCCAGTGAGGATTCACACTCCAGATGGGATCGCAGTATCCACCCATCCAATCCAAGAACTCAGCCTCGCCCTTGTTCTTGGGCACCTCAGTGGCCCAGTGCAACGCCATAAAACCACAGCCACGGTTCATCTCCGCGGAGAGTTGCTGAAGGTGATCTCCCTGCAACGCCGGATGCATGTTAAACCCATCCGCATAAATCAAAATGGTGTCAGCAGATTTGATCTCTTCTTCCACAGGCCATTCCGCATTCAAATGCACCTTCACATCCACCAAATCTGGCACCGCGGCTCGGAGACATTTCGCGAACAACTGGACGCCCGCGTTGTGTTCGTGAGCTCCGGGACCGTGACTCCGCTTTCCAGCAATGAGCACGATGTTCTTTTTGTCAGCGGCATGAGCGGAGAGCTGAACGAGCGCCAGTCCGAAGACGATCGAGAATTTGAACAGGGAGGTGCAAAATGAATGATTCATAGTCGTAAGTGTGAGGTTTCAGGAGGTCCTGTATGGGTGAGGATGCAGAGGATGTTGGGCTTCAACGCAGCGAGAGTGAGTGCAACAAGCGTGAGTCAGCCTCACACCTTCCAGCCTTCACGGGCTGCCGGGCCATGCATGAGGGCTGCAGCTTCTTCATCACCGATGATGCTGCGGGTCGCGGGATCGATGGTCAGGTTGCGATTCACGTGCAGGGCGATGTTGGCGAAGTGCATCGTTTCGGTGAGGCGACCGCCATAGGCAAAGTTGGAGCGGCAGGTTTCCTGGCCCTTGATGGAGAGCAACCAGTTATCCCAGTGGCTGGAGCGCTTCAGGTTCACCTTTGGCAGTGAGGTAGCGAGTTCCTGCATCTTGGCTTCGGGAATCACGCGTGGTGTGCCAGCGTGGGTGCCCATGAGGACGGTGGCTTTGCTGCCGTGAATGAGCGTGCCGCCATCTGGGAAGGTGCGCGCGGCATCGAGTTCCGGTGGGCGTTTCAGCGCGTGGTCTGTGCCGTGATACCAATGCAGTTTGAACTCACCGCGAGTCGCGCTAGCTGGAAAGGTGTAGGTAATTTTGACGGTGGCAGGGAACGAAAGCTTGCTTGGGCCTGACGATTCAATCTCAACGCGGCGGGGGCAGTCCAGACCCCACACGGAGTGCGGTGCGTCCATGTTGTGACAGGCCCAGTCGCCGAGCGTGCCGTTGCCGAACTCGAACCAAGCGCGCCATGTCGCAGGCAGATACTTTGAGCTGTAAGGCACCATCGCGGCGGGGCCGAGCCATTGGTTCCAATCAAGGCCAGCGGGCATCAGCTCTTCTGCGGGACGCCCATCCCGGACGCTCCACTTCGGCCCCGCCCAGCAGTGCGCCTCGTTGACCTCGCCGAGGATGCCGGCTTTCACCCACTCCTCTAGCATGAGGATGCCGCCGCCCGAGTGGCCTTGATTGCCCATCTGGCAGGCCAGCTTCGTCTGCTGCTCCAGGGCCATCAGATCGCGCGCCTCGGCGATGCTGTGCGTCAGCGGCTTCTCAAGGTAAATGGGCTTTCCGGCCAGCAGGCAAGTCTTGCCGTTGAAGTGATGCGTGTGGTCCGGTGTGGAGATAATGACGCCGTCGATGCCCTTGCCGTGCTGATCGAGCATCTTGCGGAAGTCGGAAACAAAGGGCACACCAGGGTTGGCTTTGCGAGCCTCGGCGGCCCGATTTTCATGCACGTCGGCAAACGCGGCGAAGTTCACCATATCGTTGTTTTGCAGGCTCTGCACAGCATGCCAGCCCTTTCCACCGGCTCCGAGGAAGGCGATGTTGAGCTTCTCATTAGCGCCGAAAACCGAACGCGGCAGGATTTGAATACCGGCGAAGGCGGCGGTTTGGCTGAGGAAGTGACGACGGTTGATCATTGAAAGAGGGCGTTAGTGAGTTTGAGCCAGAGGTCGCGCGTGATTGATGCGATCCTGAAGCAGGCGTCCACTGCCATCATGGCTTCGGCAGCGGCACCTGCGCGGTGGTGCGCAGGTAGGCGATGAGGTCGCGGACTTCGTCGGCTTTGAGGGTTTTGAGCAGGCCCTCGGGCATCATCGAGATGGGGGATTTCTCGCGGGAGAGGATCTCGGATTTGGTGACGATGCTGTCTTGGCCCACGAGGCGGAGCGTGAGCTGCTGGTTGTCTTCAGCGGCGACCGTGCCGGAGAGGGTGCGGCCATCGCGAGTGGTGACGATGACGAGTTGATAGCTTTCCTGCATGACCTCACTGGGGTTGATGATCTGCGCGAGGATGTAGTCGAGGTTGGCGCGATTCGAGCCGGTGAGATCGGGGCCGACAATGCCGCCAGCGCCGTAGAGCATGTGGCAGCCCATGCAGGTGCGTTCGAAGATGGTGCGACCCTTACTGGTATTGGCTTTGGCAATCACGGCATCGGTGAGCATGGCTTTGTATTTTGCCATCTCAGCCTGCTTATCACTGGCGAGCTGGGTGATGGGACCCCAGAACTCGACGAACGATGGCCCGAGCACGCGGTAGAGTTGGCGGGCGTCAAAGGCGGTGACATCGGTCTTCGGAATGCTGTTCTTCTTCAGCTCACCGACCAAGGCCAGCGCGGTGCTGCGGCGTGCGGAGAGTGTGGTGACGACCTCGGCTTTCTCGGCGGCGGAAAGCTTGGCGTAGCGCTGGATCAAGGTCGGCGCGATCTGCGGAGCATCGAACGAAGCCAAAGCGCGGATGGCATCGCGGCGCACGGCGGGTTCATCGAGCAGGGACAGCACCACGGGCAGCGCGGCGGCATAGGCATCGCGGGCAAAGGCGGCCAGGATTTGGCGGCGACGCTCAATGGGTGCAGCCTTGTCCTTGAGCACGGCGAGCTGGGCTGCGGCGGCTTTGGCATCGCCGAAGAGCTGGCCGATCTGTGCGGTGAAGTCGCTCAATTTTGCATCCTTGGTGGCATCGAGCGCGGCAAAGGCTTCGTCCCAGTTCTTCGGCTTCGTGACCGCATCGCGGCCCAGCGATTTGAGTCCATCACGCACACCTTCCAGGAGCTGGAGACGCAGGGCGATATCGGTGTTGCTCAGCAGCGTGGCAGCCACGGGTTCGAGCTGTTTGGCAGCGATGGCGCGGCGGGCGATGAATGGCGCAAGCAGCGGGATCTTGCTGTGCGTGGCAAGCGCCATCGCGCGAGTGGCATCGGCTTCGACCATCGGCTCGATGCCAAACCAAAGCATCTTCGGCAAGTTATGATCCGCAGCGTCCTCAGCATGAGCGACGAGGTTCTGCGCGATGGACCAGCGCTCCGCCACGTTCATGCGCTGAAGCGCCGCCGCGAGGTAAAGCCGAACGATGGGCGAGCTGTCCTTCTCCGCCATCGCGGAGAACTTTGCCAGGGCCGCCGGGCTGTAAGCGCGATCTTCGCCAAGCAACTGAATGGCCCAACCGCGAATATATGGCTCGGCATGATCCAGCAGCGGCTGCAAGCGATCCGCGGGGAGATTTTGCGTGATGTGCAAAGCCCAGAGTGCGCGGAGTTGATGCGCGGAGGTCTTGGATTGGGCGAAGAGTTCCCACAGCTTTGCAGGCACTGCGGCATTGAGTTGACCCGCAGCAGCACGTTGCTGGAGCAGCACGCGAGCACGGCGGCTATACCAGTCATTGCGATGCGTCAACAGGCCGACGAGTTCGAGATCGGACTGCGCGGCAAGGTTGATGCCAGACTTCCCTGGCAGGTCCTTCGGCGCGAGGCGGTAGATGCGGCCGGTTTCTTTGTCGTGGACGGCAGCGCCACAGATTTCGGTGTCATGCCAATCGAGCACATAAGCCGCGCCATCGGGTCCGATCTCCATGCTGAAACCCACCCACGCATTGTCATTGGCGAAGAGCGGTTCATCGCCATGATGACCGATGAAGCCCGAGCCGCTGGGCTTGAGGATGTCCGTGATCACATTATGCTCGTGGATGTTCGCCATGAGGATGCGGTCGCGGTATTCCTTTGGGAACTCATCCGCGAGATAGACACGAGCGCCGCCATGCGCGGAGCGATGGCGATGATCCGCGATGGTCTTGATATCATCGAAGACGTAAGGATTGATGTGGCTACCGCCCTGGCGGTGATAGATGCCGCCGGGGATGACATGCCAGAGATGCGGGATCACGCAGGCGGTGATGAAGATCTGGCCGTGGTCATCAAAGTCGATTCCCCACGGATTGCTGAAGCCGTGCGCGACGACTTCAAAGCGGTCCTTCGTGGGATGGTAACGCCAAACGCCGCCGTCGATGTATTGACCATCCTTCACCGGAATCTCGTCAGGGAACGAATCGCCCTTGTGGAAGATTTTGCCGCCATCGGCCGGCTTGCCCACGGTTGAGCGTGTGGCGAAGCCCTGGCAGCCGTAGAGCCAGCCATCGGGTCCCCAGTTGAAGCTGTTTAAGGTCTCGTGGCGATCCTGAATCCCCCACCCGGTGAGCCGAACTTCGAAGGCTCCGTCGGCTTTGTCATCGTGATCCTTGTCGGGCACGAAGAGCAGATTGGGCGGCGCGCCGAGCCAGAGTCCGTCGAACCCGACCGCAATGGCGGCGGGAAAGGGAATGCCTTCGAGGAAGACTTGGCTAGTGTCGAACTTCCCATCGCCATTCGTGTCTTCGAGAATCAGAATGCGGCTGTTGCCATCGGCGGAGAAGCCGGTGCCGCGTGCTTCATAATCGCGATTCTCCGCGACCCAAAGACGGCCGCGATCATCCCAGCAGAACGCCATCGGCTGTGTGATCATCGGCTCCACGGCGGCGAGTTTCGCCTCGAAACCCTCGGGCACCGTCATCTTCGCCACCGCTTGTTCGCCGGTCAGAAAAGCCGCCTCTTTGCCCGCCGCCTTGGCGATGCCCCACATCACTGCATCCGAACCCTGGCCGGTGTAGGCCTTCCACGCATCTGTGACTACCACATCGTTGAGCTTGCCCGTATAGACGAAAAACTGATGTCGCACCGTCTCGGACTTGCCCTTGGCAATCTTCCAATCGCCCGTAATCGCGCGACAAGGCCCCACGCCCATCTGCCCATCCACGCGCCACGACTGCGGGTAACCCGCGTTCTTCGGATGATCAAAAATCGCGATGTGCGCCTGGTCATCGCGGCCATCCAGCTTCAAGCCGACATCCACCCAGATCGAGCGCTGTGCCGTAGCTCGCTCATTGCTCTGACGCACGCTGTTCATCACGCCGCCTTCCATGCCAGGTTTCCACGGCATGCGCAGAAAGAGCCCACCGTAAGCCTGCTTCGCCATGGTCAAATCCACGAGCCCTTCTCCCTTCCATTCAAGATCCAGGAAGTAACGACC
This sequence comes from Verrucomicrobiaceae bacterium, assembly GCA_947440575.1. GTDB lineage: Bacteria > Verrucomicrobiota > Verrucomicrobiia > Verrucomicrobiales > Verrucomicrobiaceae > JAGRPD01. The sequence continues at coordinate 9,280 of CANETF010000102.1, read as the reverse complement.
ATCGTTATCGCGCATCGTCCAGACCTGCGTCTCGTTCATCACAGGCTTGCCCTCGGCATCGAGCAGTTGATAAACCGTCGTCCATTTCACCACCTCGCCTTTGGGCACGAGCACCGCGCTCGACACCTTGCGCCAGAAGCCCGCGCCTGGATTGTGAAAATAGTCGCGCCCATTAATCTGCTTCAGCCCCCAGTAGAGTCCAGTCTGATGCTTGTGATGTCCTGGGCTATACTCCGTCAGCAGGCCCTTGCCATCCGGTGCCACAATCGGGTGAAGGTAAGGCCGAAAATCCGGCCGCGCATTCTGCGTGAGGATCGCCTCCTTGCCGTCCTCGCGATAGACCGAGATCGTGTTCGACGCATCATCCTGACGCAGCGTGAGCATCGTATTGTGAGCCGAGGCCACGGTGCAGGCGAGAAGGCAAAGAGTAAGGAAGGAGAAGAATTGGCGGCTTTTCATACAAATAATGAAACGCCTCTCAATTCGAAAATGTGTGGCCTAGATCTGCCAAAAGTTGTTATCATCCTGCCATGTCTCCCAAGTCCATTCAGAGCGCCTTTTTTGCCAGCATGACCGATCCACAGGCATTCCGGCTCATGTTTGATCAGCAGCCCAACGTGTTCTTCTTTGTGAAGGATCGCGAGAGCCGCCTCATCGCTGCCAGCGAGCCGATGTGGACCCGCCTGGGCCTCGAGGGTGAAGCCGATGTCATTGGCCGACTCGATGAAGACTTCTATCCCGAGCAAACCGCCAAGGCTTTCCGAGCCGATGACGCACTCGTCTTCCGCACGGGCAAGCCGTTGATCAATCGCCTCGAAGTCTGGTATGACGAACAGCGCACGCTGACTTGGTTCCTCACCACCAAGGTTCCCCTGCACGGCAAGAACGGCAAGATCATCGGCCTCATGGGCTTTACCCGCCGTGATGAAGGCCACAGCCGTCATCAGCCCAGCAGCGAAGTCACCCTCATCGTCAGCCACATCCAGAAGAACACCAGCCGCATCCTCAGCACAGCCGAACTCGCCCGCGAATGCGGCCTGTCCGAGCGCACGCTGTATCGCAAGATCCACCAAGCCCTCGGTGTCACGCCTTATGAACTCATGCTCCGCATCCGCATCGAGTCCGCCGCCGAAGCCCTCATCCATACCACCGACAAAGTCATCGACATCGCCCAAGCCCACGCCTTCTGCGACCAAAGCGCCTTCACCCAGCACTTCCGCAAACGCATCGGCCTAACGCCGAAGCAGTTTCGGATGCGGCATCAGGGATGAGTTGGTTCATCGTTGATAGTTGGGATTGCGGCTGAAGCCGCAGCCACTTTATTCAGGGCGCACTCCGTATCTCCGCCAGCTTATCCAACTCTTCCGCGCTCAGCGCCCGATCAAACACCGCCACGCCACCAATCCATCCCGTGAAGCCGACACCGCGCGAGCTGTGGATGACGCGGCCAATGGTGAAAGGGCCGCCGCTTTGGGCGTCTTTTGGCGAGTAGAGGTCTTGCGGATACCACCAGGGATTCAAGCGCAGCGCCACGAGGTTACGCGAAACCTCTTTTCCGCCACGCAGGGTCACCTCGATCTTGGTGAAGCGATGCTCGTGTAGTTCGACGCGTTCGTCTGCGGACTCGCGCAGCACTTTCACGCTCAGCGGCTCGCCTTCGGGTGGGTTGTAGTATTGATCTTTCGGGAAGGCTTCGTCCTCGCCGTCCTGCTTGCCGGGCAGCTTTGCGTAGTGGCCCTGCATGTAGGCGTTGTAGGCGGAGGAGATGAGTTTGTCGTTCTTCGGGTTGTCGAGCCAGCGATCACCGGAGACGCCGTTCAGCCAGCCGGTGAGTTCGTCCTTCTCATGATCAAAGGTCATTGCAAAGCACTGCCATGACTTGTCGAGCACCTCGGCCGGCGAATCAGCAGGCACTTCGGGCGATTGCTCGAAGGAGTTGCACTTGTGCAGTGCATATTTGTTCAGGAACGAACTCGCACCGTTCTCCGAGACATGGCCGCAGGCACTGCCCTGCTTGTTCAGACCGGCAAAAAGCGCGTATTGACGCTGCCCTCGCTCCACCTTCGCGATGCTCATCGTGGTCTTCTCCTTCAAATCGGTGCCTTCATGCCAGATGCCCGCCAGCGCGTGATTTCCGCTCTCGCGAATGGCCCAAACCACCACCGTGACCGACTTCCCTGCGCCTTTGATGTCGAGGGGCGTGTCATGCAAACGTGAACGCGGCACGAAGAAGAAGGGGCGGAAGTCAGCATCTGTCTCTTTGAAAATGCGGATGGCATTCCCAAACGGTCCGCGACCCAGCAACGGAAAATCCGCATACGTCGCCTCACGTCCAGCACCCCAGTAGTCCTTGATGTAGTTCGCGGCATCGAGCGGGTAGTCCGTGGTGGCTCCAGCAGGCACATGCGCGGTGAAACGCTTGGCTCCATCGGGTTCACGCTTCGCAAAGTCCCAGAAGGCGACGAGGCCGGGTGTGTTCGTGACCGTGGCGACGGGTTCGGCGGCGAAGAGAGACGTCAGAAAGAGGGGCGACAAAAAGAATAGCTGGTTGAGTTTCATGAGGAGAATGTGGCAGCGGCTTTAGCCGCATTCAACGATCATGATCTAGCTAAAGCCGAAGGCACTTCCTCACCTCCACACCTCGTCCTTCGCGGGATCGCCGGGCACGTCGAGGATCTGGACTTTGTTGACGCTGACGAAGCGGACGTGGTCGATGAACTGGCGGACGATTTGTTTTTGCTCGTCGAGCTCGAAGAACTGGGCGGTGGTGGCGAGGTAGCCGTGGCCGAGCCAGTTGATGACGAGTGTGTGGCCGTCGGGCAGGCGCTGGAAGCCGCTGATGAGGCGCAGCGGGTTGTTTGGCACTTCCTGCGTGCCGAGCTTCCATACGGTTTGGCCTTCGCGATTGAGTTCGAGCAAGGCCTCGCCTTCGCCGCAGGCGATGAGGAGGTGGCCGTTGGGAAGTTCGCGGACTTCGTGAGGATCGCCAGGCGTTTTGATCGAGCGGAGGAGTTTGCCTTCGGCACTGAGTTCGAGGATGGCTCGGTCGCCTTTGGCGCAAACGAGGTAACGACCATCCTTGGTGCGACGGCAACCCCGCATTTGATCGTGTGTGTTTTTTGTACTCACCGGCACGGAGATCTCGCGGGCGATTTGTCCATCGCGGCCGACTTCGATGAGGCGCTTCGTGCCGCACTCGACGACCATGACGCGGCCATCGGGCAAAGGCTGGCAGCCGTGGACTTCGGTCTTGTCCGGGCTGGTGTATTCCCAGACGATCTTCTTCTCCATCGTCACTTCACGGGCTCCGCGCAGATGGCTGAAGAGGACGTTGCCATTGGCGAGCATCCACACGTCCTGCGGTTTCTCGGCTGGATGCTCCCACTCGACGCGGCCATCCGCAGCGATGATGGCGACTTTGTTGCCACCGTAATCACTGACGAGCACGCGACGGCCGAACGACTTGGTTGCCTGGGCCAACGCTGGCGGCTGGAGGCGGTCAGGCACGTTGTTGTTGTCACGATCCAAGAACAGTGGGTCGTCGAGGTCCTTGCGGCCATCGCCATCGTCGTCGCCACCGGGCTGGAGCCATGTGCCTGCGGCGGGCGTCCATTCCTTTTTTAATCCAAGCGCGCGCCAGAGGTGCTGCGCGGCCTCGGCGCGGGTGAGGCTGCGCGTGCCGTAGTCTGACAAAGATTTCGCCACGGGCAGGCCGAGACGTTTCAGCCATTCCGCGAGCGTGGCGCGTGTGGCTTTACCATCCGGGGTGAAACCCGCCGCCGTGGGCTGGAAGTCGCCCCAGGTGACCATCGCCTCGATGGAAATGCGATCCGGGTCATCGGCTGGCACATCGGCATACACCGGCTTGTCGTGGTGCGGCCAATCCTTGGCATCTGGCAAGGCGCGGCACAGTCGTGCAAGCACGCGGGCGAGTTCTCGGCGTGTCATGGGTTGATCAGGCTTGAAGAACAAACTGTCTGCATCGGGCTGCCAGATGCCGCGCACGGACAGCATGTTTGCGGCTTCAAAGTGAAGATCATCGGGCGCGAGATCGTGCCAGGGCCAGAGCAGGATGCCCGGACCGCCAGTGCCGCGCACGAGGCGCAGTTGCAGTTCGCGCACCTTCGCCACATCGCTGGCGAACTCACGCGGTTCGATGCCATCGCGCAGACTCAGCCATGCGAGTGTGGCTCCTGCCTGACCGACGTGCATCATTTGGCCGTGCAAGCGGATCGCGGACTGCACGACGCTGCTGACACCGATGTTTTTTCCCGCACCGATCAAACCCTTCATCTCCACAGGCACGAGTCCACGCAGTGGGAAGGTGGAGCGATCTGTGTCCGTGTGCCAGCCGCGCGTGGGTGTCATGATGTTGCGCCATGGGCCGTTGCGCGATCCGGCGACAAAGCCGCGACGAGTGGGATGAAAGTCGATGTTAAACTGGTAGCCGAAGATGCCGTCTGTTGGCAGCACCTTGGCCCACATCGGTTCGCGAGTGGCGGCGCGGATGTCTTGCTCGCGCAGCATGTAGAGCGCTTCGAGTCGCAGCCCTTCGCGGATGTAGGGCTTCGGTGGCAAACGATCCGCCGTGCCGAACTCGTCCGTGAGCTGCATGTAGCGAAAGGATTGCGGGAAGTCGCCCACACGATCATGCACGGCTGTTTGCAGATGATACAACATGCCGAGCGCATGCTGCTTCACGTCATCGAAGATGATGCGGCGTTGCGCGGGCGTGAGTTCGACGATGTTCTTCTTCGATGCGCCAGGCTCCGTCTTTTCCAGCGCCTCCACGACGCGCTGCGGGAGCTGACAGAGCGGATAATCTTGCGTGGGGTAGTTCAGAAAGGTCGCCTCGGTGCCCGCCGCGAAACCATTGTGCCAGCGATCCACGAGACGACGATGCGTGTAAGGACTGTTGCCGCTCGGCGAATAAATGCCGCCGCTCATGTCGCTGTCCACCCACGGCGCGAGCTTGTCGAGCCCGGCGAAGGAGAGCGGATGATAAGTCTCAGGCTTCGCGATGGTCGCGTCCTTGCCGCCCGTCTCTCGCAGCACCAGGCACCACGACATCGGATTCATCTCCTGCGGTCCCGCGTCATCAAAAGCCTCCGGCGCACTGGCCTCACCGAAGCGTGCTTTCAAATCCGGCCCCGCGCCATGCTTTGCACCGCTGAGACGGATCACATCGCCCCAGTCGCTCGCATCCATCGTGAGACGAGCGTTGATCTGCATGCGCTCCGCTCCGCCTTTCGTCGGTTCAAACTCCGCCCCGGTGACACGACCCTCTTTGACCATCACCTTCAGCGGCTGCCAACCGCGCACGATGCGCAAGGCCCCACCATCGACATACGGTTTCACCAGTTCCTCGAAGATCTTCGCTGCCGCCGCAGGCTCAATGGTTTCCGTGCCGCAGAAGGAATTCCCCGGAGTCGCCATGCCATACGTGAGCGAGTTGTGCGCACGGATCCGACGCAGAACCTCAAGGAAGAGTCCACTGCGAGGAAAGTTGGTCCGTGTGCCATTCACCACCGTCCATTCATCCGGGCAACCCACACCTTCAGCGCTGAATTGTCCGCCAAGCCAATCAATGTCATTCACCAGCACGATCTTCTTCACACCGAGTCGCGCCGCCTGCACCGCCGCCGCGCAGGCGGATTCATTGCCACCGACAATGAGCAGATCGGCCTCAATGACCTCGGCAGTCAGGAGGCTGGGCAAGAGTAGAAGAGGCAAAAGGAGTTTCATCATAGCTGGGACATGGGCTGCACCATCGGCCAGAGCTTGATCTCCTCGGCGACGAGGTGCGCGGGCAGTTGGGCGGTTTGAACGAGGAGTTGGCCGAGATCGGCTGGCGAGATGCATTGGGCGAGCACGGCGGGATCACGCGGTGGGAGGTGCGCAGCCTCGGTGAAGTCGGTCTGGCCCCAGGAAGGCAAAACAGAGGTCACGCGCACGCCGTGAGGTCGCAGCTCAGTGAGCAGGCAACGCGTGAACATGAGCAAACCGGCCTTCGCGGCCGAATACACGCTCCAGCCCGGCCACGCGTGCGTGGAGCAGGCGCTGCCGATGTTCACGATGAGACCGTTGCGCTGCTTTTGCATGATCGCGGCGGCACGACGGCAGCCAAGCATCGCCCCTGTGAGATTGCTGGCGAGACTTTGGGTGATGGCGTCATCGGTCTGCTCGCTGGCCGGGCCGATTTTGACACCCTCACCTGCGTTGTTGATCAAGACATCGAGACGACCCGTTTGCGCGATCACGTCGGCCATTAAACGATCCCAGGCCGCTCCGTCCGCCACATCGGCCACGAAAGGGGTCGCTCCGATGCGGTTTGCGGTCTCCTGGAGTTTGTCCTGGCTGCGTCCCGTGATCCAAACACGCGCCCCAGCCTTCACAAAGGCCTCCGCGATGCCCGCGCCGTAGCCGCGAGAGCCGCCGGTAACGATGACAGTGGAGGAGATCAGGTTTGTCATTTAGGCTGTGAGTTGAAATGGAAAACCGATTGAAGATCATGAACTACGCGTTTGCAATGGCAAATCTTGTTTCGTATATCAAACACATGCCCAAAGCGCGAAAAACCGCCGCCAACCCTCTCAGCCGCTACAAGGTGCCCATCCTCGACCGCACGCTGGATCTGCTGGAGCTGCTCTCGCGGCATCCTGAAGGCATGACACTTACCGCAATGACCGAGGCGCTTGCGATGCCAAAGAACTCCGTCTTCCGCATCGCCACGACGCTCACGCTCCGTGGCTATGCCGAGCGCGATGAAGGCACGAAAGCCTACCGCGCCAGCAGCAAGCTCCTCAGCCTCGGCCATGCCGCCGTGGGCGGCGAGAGACTCATCCAAGCCGCCGCGCCCATCCTCACCGCCTTGCGCGATGTCACCGGCGAGACCGCCTTGCTCGGCACCCTGGCCGGCAATCACGGCGTGGTGCTCGATCAAGTCGCATCATCACATCCGGTGAAGGTCGTCGTCGAAATCGGCCATGCCTTCACCCTGCACACCGCCGCACCTGCGAAGGCCATGCTGGCCCACTGGAGCCCCGAGGCGCAAAAAGCCTTCGTGCAGCAGATGAAGTTCACCAAACACACGCGCCACACCATCACCAGCGCCACCGCCTTCCTCGCCGAACTGAAGCAAGCCAGCAAAAACGGCTATGCGCTCGATCGCGGCGAAGAGAGCGAGACCTTCGCCTGCGTCGCCTCGCCTGTTTTTGATCATCGCGGCCATCCGGTCGCCTCCATCTGGATCAGCGGCCCCTCGGATCGCGTCACGCCCGGCAGCTTGGACAAACTGGGACTCAAGGTGAAGCAGCTCGCCGATCAGCTTTCGCGGCAGCTTGGGTATCGGGCGTAAAGAGTGGCGGGGCTTTTAGGGGCATTCATTGAACCTCTTGGACCAAAGCTGAGACCACTTTACTCCAGCTTCACATTATCAATAAAGAAAGCTGTCTTCGTCGTGCCGAGGGCGCTGAAGAGGAGGTAGGTGGCGGTGTCCCAGGTGGGTTTGCAGGGGATGGCTTTGAACTCCGTCCTCGTGCCGTCCTGACGGGTGAGGGTGACGTCATACTTGGCGGCTCCGGTGGTGGCGGTGAGGTCGATGCGGAGCCATTCGCCGGGCTTTACGTCGGCGATTTTCTGGCTGGCGGTGTTGTTGGCGACGAGCGTGCCTTTTTGCCAGCGCAGATACGGGCCAGCGGCGAACTCGCCGCCTTTGTTGCGCATCTCGAAAAACCAATCGGCACCGGGTTGAGCCATGATGTCGAAGCTCACGTGGTAGGTGCCGGTCTCGGCCCACTTCGGGTAGATATCGAGCACCGGATCGTAGCTGTGCTTCAAACCGGGCACGTCCTGCACCTTGAGGCTGCGTTTGGAGGCGCCGCCGATGGGCGAGCCGGTTTCATCGGTGACGCCGATGCTTTCGCCTTTGTTTTCGCGTTCATACTTGGCGTTGCGAATGCCGAGCGTGCCGAGAGAGGCACGCTCGAAGCTTTGATCGACCTTGTAAGGCGGCGCAGGCCACGGTTTGGCATCGGTGTCCCAGTTTGGGTAGTCATGACCTTTCGCAGCAAGGGTGTGCCATGCTGCGTCGGCTGGGCGGACTCCGGCCAAGGTGAGGTCCCAGGGCTTGAAACCGAGTTTTTCGGCCGGTGAGCCCGGTTTGAGGCGAAAATCGCGTTTGGCGATGTCTTCGAACATCGGGTCGGCGAACTGACTTTCGCGGTCGCGGCCCATCTTGCGCCATTCTTCCCATGTGAAGTGGCTTTTGGTGAGCTTCGCGGGGATTTTGCCGTCGGTGGGCCAGTAGAGGTTTTTGCGGAAGAGGAGGCTGTCCTTCGGATCGCCACGATCAATCTTGTCGAAGAGTTTCCAGTTCCACTCACCGCCATCGAGCAGCGGCGACGCGGGGTCCCACACGACGATGTTGTTCAGGTAGCGGAAGCGCAGCCGAGCTTCGTTTCGTGAGGCCTGGATCTGCGCCGACTTGCCGAAGGCGAAGATGTTGTTCCGCACGGTGTTGAAGTAACCGTAGTGCTGGTGAAAGCCCGCGTTCCAAGTGTCGTGCACGAGGTTGTTCTCCATCAGCGTGTCCGTGGCACCTTCGTCATTATAGAGACCCCAGCCGCCGTAGCGATGGCTGGCGATGTGATGGACGTGATTGCCACGAATGATCGTGCCGGGTGAGGTGCCGAGACCGTAAAAGCCGCCCATGTCGCTGAGATACGCCCAACCGAGATGATGGATGTGATTGTTCTCGACGAGCGTCTCGCGCGAAGCGGTGTCGCCATAGCCCCAGTTCCATCCGGCGCTGATGCCGGTGTAGTAAAAGTCGCCGATGTCGCAATGCGTGACCGCGCAGTGCTGCGTGTGCGTGAAGACCACGCCGCAAGCGCTCGGATGCAGCCGACCGCCGTGCTGGATGATGCAGTCATCGACGACGATGTGATGATTTACACGTTCTTCATTAGGCCGGGCCGTTTCACCGACATAGACGCCGCCGCCGCCGAGGTCGTGGAGGTGGCAATGCTTCACCGACGAGTCCGCGCAGCCGTTTTTGAACCAGATGCCATGCAGGCCAGTGTGCGCGATCTCGCAGTTCTCGAAGTGAATGCCGCGCGAGTCTTCGATCTCGATGCAGCCATCACTCGTCGTGGCCGCCTGACCGTCGTGCAAACCATCCGCCGGATACAAATGCTGGCTGAATCGAAACGAGATGCCTTCAAAGCGCACGTCGTGAGCGCCTTTCATCACGATGAACTTCGTCACCACTGGCGCGACG
>CANETF010000101.1 GCA_947440575.1 Verrucomicrobiaceae bacterium | reverse complement strand
GGATGCTGCCCCACCACCTCATCCGCGCCCCACTTCGTCACCGTCATCCCTAATCGGCTCCCATTCGCCATCAGTAACCAATGCGGCCTCTTCTCCTCAACCACAGCCACCGCCTGCTCCCCTTCAACCGCCGGTTTCTCAAGCATCACCACCGCCGCCACCCTCTCTCGCGGAACTCGCCACGCATCCAAACCCCATCGCAACTCCATGTCATCCTCACTCCACGACTCCACCGACCCCCGCAACAAATCCCCCGTCGACGCAATCAACACCTGCTCAGGCAACTCATTCGCACGCGACCGTGGGATGGTCAAAATCTGACGCCTCACCTCCTCTTCCACCTGTGGCACCCGACCCCGATCCATCGATCGCTTCGCCTCAAAACCCGCCACTCGGATCGCCTGCGCCGAATTGCCCCACAGCTCCCCAGGCTCCAAAATCAATCCCGACCCCACCTTCACTCCTTCTTCCAAAGGCACGTTAACCACCTCGATGCCATTGACCCTCACCAGCGCCCGGTCCGAATAAACCCGCACCTGCACCTTCGCTTCCGACCCCGACTTCATCACCTGCCCCTGATGTCGCATCTGCCCATCCCCCGCCTCGTCTCCGCAATAAATCTCCTCCCCCACAAACGCCACCAACAAACGCAAACTCTTCTCGCTCGCCTCCAGGTTCCTCGCAAACAACGTCAATCGCAATCCCGCCACCCCATTGGCCTCCGACTCCGAGCTCGCTTCCTTCAGCGTAAAGTCAACCCCATCACCTTCCATCATCGCCGGATGCCCCAACGCATGCCCAGGCTCCAGCAAAATCTCCGTACGCTCCCCCTCCCCCAGGATCACGTTCCCACCACGCAATTGACGCCACCCCGGATCCACAAACCCCTTCGTCGCGATCGCACCACTCGGAATCAAAACCCCTCGCACCTGCGCCTTGGCCATCGTCATCGGCACCACACCCGGCGCTAAAAACTTCACCCCCGTTCGACTCAAATCATCCACCCTCGCCGCCATCACCTCCCCGCTCTTCAACACCAAAAAAGCATTCCCAGGTACCATATCACCATACCGGCCATCAATCACTTTCGGATCTCGTTCAATCACCGCCGCACTCTGAGGATTCAACCTCACCGCCTCCACCGCTCCATCAAAAAGCCACCTCGGCAGCGCCTCGTTCGCCGCCACCAATCGACCCCGCACCCACGCCACCCCCACCTGCAACCGCTCCGGAAATGTCGCCTGCGGATTCTCCTCCGCCCCACCCTCCCAAACCACACTCCTCAGCACGGCCATCATCAACCCGCATCCATTTCGAAACGACCCGTGCTCCAACTTCAATTCAGCTGTTGCACCCTTCTCTTCGATCCCCAAAAACCCGCCCCTCAGCCACTCCTCATCCCGAGAGAAAACTTCCACCTCCCTCCTATCCCTGTCCTCCACCCCAACCTTCACTCGCTTCATCCCCGGCTCAATCCGCGCCAAATCCGTGATCGGCACCTCAATCGCTTCACCGCCCGCCTCCCCCTGAAAAACCGCCTTCCCACCTTTCACTGACACCCAATTCCCCCGCACCACTCGACCACTCATCAATTCCGCAAACGCCGCTCCTTCACCCGTCGAACGCTCCGGCATCTGCCCTCCCCATCCCATCACATTCAGCGCCTCCACCGTCAAATCCGCCCCCAAATTCTCCAACGTCACACTCGGCGACATCTCCTTGCTCTCCCCATTTCCAGACACCGCAAAAGGATCCACCGCCTTCTGCATGAGCCGCTTCCCCTCTCCACCCCCTCCCGCCATCAACCTCGCCTTCTCGACCCCGGACTCATCCAGCAACCTCGCCTCATGCGTCTCGGCGTCCCACAAAACCGTCACCCCAATCGCCTTCTTTTCCGCCAACATCGGCATCGTCACCACCTGAAATCGATCCCCCTCACGCAACACCAATCGATCTTCCCAAGTCTCCACCCGCAGCTCCGTTCCGTGCGCCACCAGCCCCATCGCAAATCGAGGCGATCCCTCCGCACGCAATCTCAAATCCAGCCGCATCCGCTTCGGCAAGTCCTTCACCACCGCCTCCGGCAACGTCGCACTCAGCGAACTCGCCCAACTCATCGTCCGCAATCCTCCCTCGGGCACTCGTTGCCAAAGCCGCAGCACCTGGCCCGGCTCACTGCTCTTGGCTTGCCGGCTCCGCTTCACCTTCAACACCTTCGGCACAAAAACCGCTGCCTCTCCATCAAACGGATCCCCACTCTCCACCGCCACGGCCGCCTCCACCCGGGGACTCTCAGTCCACCGCGCTTCGTGTCCCGCCCCAAAAAAAATCACCCCCTCCCCCCTCGCTCTTTCCATCGACGCCACATCCGCCAGCTTCACCTCCGCACCCTCACCCAACACCGCACTCTTCACCTTCAACCACCCTCCTTCCAGCCCCACCACATCCACCAGCAAACGACTCCCATCATGCAGTCTCATCCAAAAAGGCTCGGTTCGTTCAGTCCCTTCCTCATCCTTCATCCTCACCTCTTCCACACGGTCCAATCGAATCTCCGCCGCCTCCGGAAACAATCCCGCCACCGTCTCCACCTCCGGCTGGAAAAAAACACTCTCCGCCCCCGCCCGAATCACCTTCCCCGACAGCTTCTCACCACTCCGCCACACCAACTCCATCGCCCCATCCACAGCACCGACACTTCCTCCCAGCAAACACAGCCACCCCATCAAAACCAAACCTCTCCCATGTCCCTTCAGCCCATTCACGACTTCACCTCCTTCGCCTTTTTCGCTGCCTCAGTCTTCGCTTTCTCACGCGCCTCATGCTTGCGACTCACCCCATCCCAATAGTGCTTCACCTGGCTTTCCGATTTGGTCACCCACAGGTCCATCTGCCCCACACTCAACTGCTTCTTCATCTCCTCCTCAGGCACCCCCATCACCGGCGTCAACAAACTGTAAGCATGCAAATGCCACTGCCTCGCCCCGTTGTACTCATCGAGATCCTCCGCATACTCCACCAGGATCCGCTTCAACTGCCCTTCAAAAAAAACTGCCTGCTCTGAAGTCAACGCCAACTGCTGATCCAGCTCGCTCAGCACCAGCAGCAATTGCGCCTCCCTCAATTCCTGTTCCCGATCGCTCTCCGCCGTCGCCCACCGCCCCCGCTGCTCTTCATCCAGCAATCGATCCAGCGCCCCGGCCCACAGCCCCGATCTCATCGCCGCCGGATCATTGCCAAATCCCGCCGACCCCAAACTCGCCAATCGCTGCCGCACCGCCTCGTTCGGCGTGTTGGCCACCGACTGCCGCAGCCAACTCCCCAACTGCTGCCTCACCTCACGCAAACTTTCCTGCACCGCCCCCACTGCCGCCAACGACAACTCCAAACGCTGCTCCTCCCGCAGGCCCGCCTGCCGCTCCAAGTCCTGCAAATGCGTCTTCATCTCCACCATCTTCGTCTCACGCACCTTTTCGTATCGCTTGATCAGTTCCGCCGAAAGCAACGCCTCCAACTCCTCTTCTGTCGCCGGCGGCGGCTCACGACTCACCTCCCCGTTCTCTTCCTCTTCCCCGCCAGCATACCGCTCGGGATTCATGAACCGCTCAAATCCCACCCGCTGCTCCGGCGCCATCTTCAACTCCAATCCCGCCTTCGCCTCCTTCAATTCAGGATCCCTCAACACCATCGCCACCGTGAACGGATCCATGTTGTAGTAGCGCCTCATTTGACTCATCAACTTCTCCGCCACCGGCACCAGCATCGGCAGCACCTCCATGCGCTGCGCTGTCGTCAAGGCCACCCCCTCATCCATCACCTGCAAAATCGCGCGCTGCACCGCCATCAATCGCCGCTCCCGCCGTTGCTTTACCGCCACCCGAATCTGCTCCGCCTCGTCCTTAGACAGCAGCGTGGCCAACCCCGCCTTCCACCACTCCTGCTCCTGCGGCAGCAAATCTTCCTCCCCAAAACGCCACCCCGAGTTGCCATTCCCAATCACCATCTCCCGGCGCTCCCGATCCATCTTCATCATCGCCTCCATGCCCCCCTTCTTCCACACCTCAACCGCCTTCCCAATCGCTTCCTCCGCCAGCTTCTTCAATCCTGCCACCCGCTCCTCCGAAAGCCTCAGGGTATTCGCAATGTCAGCCACTACCAACTCCATCTCTGCTTCCATGTTGGGTCGCTGATTCTCCGCCGAGAACGTCACATGTTCTTCCGTCCGCTCCTTCAACTCCGCTTCATCCCGCTTCAACTTCTCTTCCCACTTCCCCCATTGCTCCGCACTCAGTGACTTCTTCAAAAAATCCCTCCACACGCCCTGCTCATCCGGCGGCACCACACCCTCCACCCCCGGCGATTTCGCAATCTGATCCACCGGCCACCTCGCCATCTCCCGAATCGAATTCCCCGACCTCCCCACATACGGCGACAACCACTCATAAGCCTTCTCATCCCAACCCTTCATCGCCTCCACCACCGCCTCATTGCCCGCTTGATTCAGCGCCGTCACCGCCGCTTCATCCACCCCAACCACTTCCTTCACCGACTTCACCAATTCGCGCATGCCCTCTTCATAGAGCCCCTGCTTCGCCGCCTTCAACTTCTCAACGAATCCTCGCAACGCCTTCTCTTCCGCCGCCTCCAGCACGACCTTTTCATTCTCCTTCTTCTTTTCTTCACCACCCGCCTCCCCCACCCCAAAAACACATCCCCACATCAAAACCATCACCACCCCGCATCTCACTCTGCGCAGTTTGGCTTCGATTGGATGGGTTCGTTTCATCATCTCTCAGTCACCTCGTCTCACCAATACGTTCATGGAAGCAGTTTCCGCACAACCTCGCTCAATTCCTTGGCCATCGTCGCCGAGTATCCCGTGCTCACCCACGCCACCTTCCCATCTGGACCCACCACCACCGTATGCGGGATCCCTTTCACCCCAAAAAGTCCGCCTACCTTCTGATCCAAATCCAACGCCACCTCCAAGTCCCACATTCTCGCCTCCAAAAACGTCTTCACCTCCGCCTTCGCCTGCCCCTGATTCACCCCCACCAGTCGCACCTTCTCCTTCGGCAGCGCCTTCATCACCTCCATCACCTCCGGCATCGCCTTCAAACACGGCCCGCACCACGACGCCCAAAAATCCAGCACCACCACTTTACCCTTCATCTCCTCCATCTTAAACCGCCCCCCAGCCACCAACTCCAGATCAAACCCCGGCGCCGCCTGTCCTTTCAAACTCGATCCCTCACCCTCCTCGGTCGTCGGCAGCACTGGCTCCGATGCCGCCACAAAGGCCCACCCCTCAAACGGCCCCGTCTTCTCCACCTTCCCCTGATTCGTCAACTCCTGCACCGCCCCCGCCCGCACCCGACACTTCCCCAGCACAGGCGAAACCCCCTCCACCCACTCCGGCCCCAACCCCGTCACCCCCAACCGAAATCTCGCCCCGTCCGCTGTCGTCACCCACATCGCCGTTCCTTCCACTTTCGCTGGCTCCACCTTCGCCACCCCTTTCTTCTCCCCTACCGGCATCACCATCAACGCCACCCGCTCCCTTGGCACCTCCAGCATCTCCAATCCCGAACGCAACGTCACCCGGCGCGAATCCATCGCCTCCACGGTCCCTCTCAGCACATCCCCATTCTTCGCCATCAACAAATGCTTCGGCCGATTCTCCACCATCCGCCTCGGCACCTGCAACGCCCACGTCTTCGTCTCCCCATCCATCGTCGGTCGCGACCTCGCTCCGATCGCTCCCTCCAAATGCACCTCGCTCACCTTCTGCGCCTGCACCGAGTTCCCCCACACTCCCGTCGGCTCAATCAAAATCCCCGTCCCCGACCGTGTCGCATCCGTCAGCGCATGCGTCATCGCAGACATCCCATTCACAAATGTCTCAACCTTCAAATTCGACCAACTGATCCCCAACACATATGGCTTCTCATACTCGACCGGAACCCGATTCGTGTTCCCCCGCATCTGTCCGGGACGCCTCGGATCTTCGACCCCGCAATAAACCGTGTTCCCGCTGCGCATGACCAACATTGCCAAATTCGCCGACTTCTCCTGCAACCCATCCGCAAACAACCTCACCCGCAGCGCCCCATACGACTGATCACTCTCCACTTTGAAACTCAGCAGACTCCCTTGCAAAAACGACCCGTGCCCCACCATCGATCCCGATTCCATCTCCACCTTGCCCGCCTTACGATCCAACTTCGCTCCCTTCTCTCCTCCCCTCACCACCACCCACCCCGGATCCTCCAACCCTCGCGCCTTCAACCCCGGACCCGCCAACTCAAGCGCAATCACCCGCTCCGCTGGCAAACGCGACGCCGCTCCATCCTCAGCGACCAACGACCGCACCACCGCGCCCGCCTCCGACCACGACACCACCTCCGCCGGCACCATCTCGCCCGTGTCCAAATGCGCCAACCCCGGCAGCATCCCGCCACTCGAGCTCGCCGCCGTCGACCGCCGAATCAACCACTCTCCATCCCCCTGAATCGGCACCGCCGCATCCCCCCCATCCACCTGCCAGCGCGGCAAAACCCCCTCACCCGGCTCCCATCGCCCCCTCGTCGCCACCTTGCCTCGCTCCCACACATCATACTGCCCCACCTTCCCCGTCACCGGCCCCGCCATCGGCTCCGGCACCACCCATTGCAACCGCTTCACTTCCGCTATCCCCACCTCCCAAGGCACCTCATCCATCACCGTCTTCACCCTCACCCCGTCTTCATCACCACCCACCATTCGCCCCCGCAAAAAAGAGCCATCCACACATCTCACCACCACCGATTCCTCCAAAGGCGCACGCTCTGCCTTCGCCACCGCCTTCTCCCCCTTCATCGCCGCCACCCGCACCCACGCCACCTCATCCAAACCCAGCCTCACCTCTCCCCCATCTCCCTTCACCACCACCCCGCCCTCCTTCACCGCCGTCACCTTCCCCGCATGCACCACCCCACCCAGCGTCTCCACAAACGACCGATCCATCGGACGCGCCATCGGCGCCTTCCCATCCCACTCCCGCACCAGTAACCGCTCCAACACCAAATCCGCCCCCAAATTCGTCAACACCAACCCGTTCTCGATCTCCGTCTCCTGAGTCCGACTGTTCCCCGACGCCGACCGCACCATCCCCTTCGCAATCGCCCCAGCCAACGCCCCAAGCAACCCTCCCTTTCCCCCAGTCGTCTTCTTCATCACCCCGCGCACCTTCCACCTCGCCCACTCCTTCCCCATCCCATCAAAAGCCACCGCCTCCCTCGCAGCAAAATCCACACACACCGTCACCATCACCGCCTTCTCAAAAAGCGTTCCCAAGCGCTTCGCTCGGCCCTCACCTTTCCCCACCAGTTCCTCCATCACCGTCTCCACCTCCACCCCCTGTCCCTCTCTCCGAATCTTCCATCGAAACTGCGGACGCGTTCCATCCGTCCTCAACCAAAAATCCATCCGCACCTTCTCCGGCAGCGCCAGCGGCAAACCCATCGATTGATCAATCGAGCACGTCCCAACAACCCCACCCTCCTGCACCGCCCACTTCTGCCCCGGCGACTCTCCCGGATTCACCACCACAAATCCCCCCATCCCATCTGGCCCCGCATACACCATCGGCCCCGCCTTCCCCGTCCGCCGCCACTCCGCCACCGCTTCCGCCTTCATCACCACCTCCCCCACCAAACGCGTCTTCGCCATCCACCCGTCCCCCTTCATGCCCCACTCATCACAACCCAAAAACGACCCTCCCGCTGTCCTCACCGCCCACTTCCCCTCCATCGCTCCATCCACCCGTCCTCTCTTCGCCACCCACCCCACCGTCCTCGGCAGCCACACCCTCACCGGCTCCGCCAACTCACTCGCCTTAAACCGCAACCACCCATCCTCTACCCCCAGCCACTCCCCACTCATCACATCCCCATTCCCCCATCTCACTTCCCCCGTCACCGCCGCCTGACCGCGCACCTCCCCTCCGCCAGCAAACAGCAGGCCCAACACCACCCACCGGAGCCAAAACTCACCTCTCATAGATCGGCAAAAATCGATAGTTCAACGCCAGCGCCAGCATCGACATCGCCGTCCCATACGCCCCTCCATCAAATCCTCCATCATCCCGCTGCGACTCCGCCAATTGCCTCACCGTCCCCGCATTCCACTTCTTCCACGCCTCGTAATCCCCCTGAAAAAGCGCCTGCGCCATGTAATACCGAAAGTACTCCTTGTAGCTGCTCTCCCGATGATCCAACCGCGTCGTGATGTGCTTCAACGTCGCCTCATACTTCGCCTCATCCTTCATCTTGCTCACCGCCGACACCAGCGTCGCAATCGCCGACCGGTTCATCGACTCTCCCATCCCCCCAAACCCGCCCGAATACGCCACCGACCCATCCTTGCCTGTGCTGCGATTCATGTACTCCATCGCCCCCTTGATCACCTCGTCCGGCACCTCCATCCCCGCATTCCGCGCCGCCAGCAACCCCATCAAAATCGCCCCCGTCACCGACGTGTCCGCATCGCTCGCATCCGGCGAATACCGCCACCCTCCCCACCGATTCTTCTTCTGCGATGTCGCCGCGCACCGAATCGCCAAATCCAGCGCCTTCGCCACCGATGGCCGATCCTTCCCCGTCGACTCCGGCCACACCAGACTCTCATCCACCGCCCCATACACCTCGCTCAACGCCAGCATTGCAAACCCGTGATGATACATGCTGCTCGGCAAATACCCCGTCTCCGCGTTTTGCTGCTTCACCAAATTGCGCACCGCCCGCCGAATATTCCCCGCATACCGCCCATAGTTCGGATCCTCCCCGCTCGCCAGGAACGCCATGATGCAAAGCCCGTCCACTCCCGCACCCGAGTTCCCATCGTCCCATCCCCCTTCCTCCTTCTGCGCCTGCGCCAGCCACCCCAACCCCCGCTCATAGATCGTGTCCACCTCCGGCGGAATCTCCCCACCAAAGCGAATCTCAGGCCCCTGTGCCAGCAGCGACCCCGCACTGGTCAACCCGAGCAGAACACCCCTCATCCATCCCATGCATTCAGACGCAGTCATTGTTGAAAAAGAATCCTCCGATTGGCTAGCCGCTCACCCTTACTCTTCACCCGCTGTTCATGATACTCCAAAATTTGCCCCCAGTAATGCCCCCCACGTTCCGTCACTTGCTCGTCCCAAATCTCCCGCTGCCGCTCATTCAACAGCCCCTTCAATTCCCCCTCCTCCACCCCCGCCCCCGGCATCATCAAATAGTAACTCTGCAAAAACCACGGCATCCGCTCCCCCCAACCCCGAAAATTCATCTCAATGTCCGGCCCATAGCGACCCATCACTCCCACCAGCGCCTTCCCCAGCCTCTCCCGCTGCTCCGTGTTCAATCCCAACGCCTTCTGCAACCTCCCCAACGCCACCTCCGCGATCGCCTCATCCCGCCGTTTCCTCACCGCATCTTGATACGCCAAAACCACCTCCTTCTGCTTGTCATCGATCACCTCATTCAAAACCTCCTCCACCGGCGTGATCCCCTCGTTTCCCAAATGAAACGTGTACCCACCCAAACCCTTGAGCCGATTCCGAATCGTCGCTGTCGTCGCCCCCTGGATCTGGCTGCGAATCCACCGCCCCTGATTCACCCGATGAGCCTCCGCCGCCGCTTGTGCCGTTCCCTTGGCCCCCAACTCCAATTCCGCCCTCACCCCCTCATCCAACCCCAACACCCGCACCACCGCATCCACATCCCGCAGGATCGACTCCAATCCCTTCATCGCATGCTCTTGCGAGTCCTCCGCCAGATACTCGGACACCAACTCCTCCACAGCCTCAGGCTCCTCCGCCCCCAGCGCCGGATGCCTCAACACCTCCGCCGCCACCTCCTGTGAGGAACCCATCCCACTGTTCCCCTTCTCAAAGCGCGCCACCCCCTTCGCCACCATTCGCTCCTGCCGATCATCCAAAATCTCGTTCAACCGCCGCGCCCCTTCCGCCCCCTTCCAAACCTTCCAATGCTCCGGGTCCGATTCCGGATTCAGCAAAGGTTCACCCGCCTCAATCGGCAACGCCTCCGCCAAAGCCGTCACCGCCTTCAACTGCTCCGCATCCAGCGCCACCATCTGCTCCACAATCATCACCCGCGCCTTCACCACCACCCCCTTCGCCCACGCCTCCCGCTCCTTCACCAACCGCTCATGCGCCACCTTCGCCTCCGCCGGCACCAGTTTCATCAACTCTTCCCGATACCGCGCCACCCAGGGCTCCACTGGCAACGTCTGAAAATAGTAGCCACTCTTGCGAGCCGCCTCCCACGTCCCTCCCGAAGGATCCCGAGCCTCCAAACCAATCACCGACCGCTGCACACACGCCTCCACAAAATCCTTTCCATACCCCCTCACCGCCTCCTCCCACTTCTTTCCCCACTCCGCTTCGCCCGCCACCTGCAACATCTCAGCGGACAGCACCTCATCAAAAGCCTTCGCAAACAGTTTCTCCGGCTCAAACCTCTCCCGACCTGCCGCCACCAACACCCGCGTCTCCTTCACACGCTTCGCCAACCCCTCGTCCCGATCCTTCAACCACTTCGCAAAAGCCTCCCCATCCAGTTCCCGCTTGAGTAGCTTCTCCCACGCCTCCGAATTCACCGTCTCCTGCCGGACCGGAGCCGGAAAACCCGACAAAACCCCGGCACCATAACGACTCTTCAGATTCTCCAGCGCCTGCTCCGGCTTACCCACCAGCACCTGTCGATACAAGGTCCGCATCGACTGCTCCCAGAATGGCAACGCCACCTTCGCCAACGCCGGTTCCGCTTCCCTCAATCGCGCCGCCCCCGACTCGCTCAACCCATACCCTTCCTGGAGCCGAACCACCTCCTTCAAAAACTTCTCCGCCCGCTTCTTCAGATGCAGCCCCCGCGCCTCTCTCATGTTCGCCTCCCACGCCAAATCCACCATCGGATCCAATTTGAAATCCTCCGGCTCCCAACGCTTCGCCAGCGCCGCCAACTGCGCCCCACCTCCACCCGCCATCGTCATCTCTTTCAACTTTTCCCGATGCGCGTTGATCACCCCCGTCCGCCTCGGCAGAAACAAATGCCATCCTTGCGCCGTCACATTCCGCCATCCCTGCCCCGTCAGCAAAAACGAGTCCGCTTTCAACACCGACATCTCCCGGCACACCTCCTCATACGCCGCCGCCCACACCTCCACCTGCTTCACCATCGCCTTCCCTTCTGCCGAATCCTTTCCCAAAACCGCCAGCCCGCCCTCCAGCGCCTTCGCCAATTCATTCGCATAAACCTTTGCCGGCTTCCGCTCCAGAATTCCCGCCTCCACCAAGGACCGCGCCTGCTTCTTCCGCTCCTCCCCCCGCGTCACCCGTCCCGCCTCCCAAACTTCAAACACCTCCCCCGGCAGCACCCGCTTCACCGCCGAAACAAAAGCCGCCCGCTCCTGCGGCAACAGATAAAACGCAATCTCATGCCCCGCCATCATCGTCACCGGCTCCTGTTGAATCACCCCCATCCCCTCCAGCCCCTCCTTTGCCGTCCCCTGAAAAGTAGGGCGATAGATCTGCCTGAGAAACTGCTCCCAATCCCGCACCGTCTCCTCCACCAAACCAGGCACCACCGCCTTCAACTCCGCCACCGCCCCCACATTCAACCCATGCGCCTTTCTCAGCTCCTCAATCACCCCCGCCATCCGCTCCGTCTCCTTCTTTACCCGCAATGGCCGCGCCCCCCCCCATCCACCCCGCCCACCGCTCCTCCACCTCCGGCGCCAAAACATAAACCTCCTTCTCCCATTCCGCCCCCAAACACCACCCTCCCCATAACGCCACCATCAAGCCCGCCAGGACCCTCAAAAAGAAAAAAAGGCGCGACATAATCAGCAATCAACCCTCAATCCCCATCCTAACCAGAAAGCCCCCCCCATTTCCACCCGTTTCTTCACCACCCCATCCCGCAATCCGCAATCCGCAATCCAAAATGCCCTCCCGCCGCCACTTCCTCCACGGCCTCACCACCGCCGCCGCCGCCACCTGGACCCAAACCCTCCGCGCCGCCCCCGACCCCGCCAAAGACATCCTCATCGGACACGGCACCCACCGCTACCGTGTCATCAAAGACTGGGTCGCCCCCGGCCAGGGCCGCAACCACCCCATCCTCAACTGCCACGAAATGGTCCAAGTGAAGGACGGCCGACTCTTCATGGTCGGCGACCACTCCCACAACCAACTCCTCATCTTCAAACCCGACGGCACCATCCTCGACTCCTGGGGCGCCGCCTGGCCCGGCGGCCACGGCCTCACTTACTCCGATGAAAATGGCGAGGAATTCCTCTTCGTCACTGACTCCGGCCTCTGGAAATCCGGCTCCACCGGCTACCGCCAAACCGGCCGCGTCGCCAAAATCGCCCTCGACGGCAAGGAAATCTTCTCCATCAGCCACCCCATGGCCGTCGGTGCCTACGAACCCGACCAAGTCTTCAACCCCACCGAAACCGCCATCGCCCCCAATGGCGACATCTACATCGCCGACGGCTACGGCTCCCAGTTCGTCCTGCAGTATGACGCCAAAGGCAAGTTCATCCGCAAATTCGGCGGCAAAGACAACGTCCCCGTCGCCCAGCGCCTCAACAACGCCCACGGCATCGCCATCGACCTCCGCCAAGGCACCGACCAAGCCACCGTCCTGGTCACCTCACGCTCCGACAACTGCTTCCAGCGCTTCACCCTCGACGGCCAACACCTCGAAACCATCCCCGTCCCCGGTTGCATGGTCTGCCGCCCCGTCATCGCCGGCCAGGAACTCTACGCCGGCGTCTGCTGGTCCAAAGACCCCGTCAACAACAAGCTCCCCGGCAACCCCTCCGGCTTCACCGTCATCCTCGACGCCCAAGGCAAAGTCATCTCCGCCCCCGGCGGCACCGAACCCATCTACGAAGACGGCAAACTAATCCCCCTCCAGCGCAAAGAACCCGTCATCGACCACGGCCACGACGTCTGCGTCCTCGAAAACGGCGACCTCATCGTCTGCCAATGGAACGCCCTCCAAACCTACCCCCTCAAACTCGAACGCCTCGCCTAACACCCCACATCAACCCCAACACCAGCACCCCTCCCAGCACCCACCCACCCCATCCCACTCCCTCAGCCCCCGCCACCGGCCCCATCCACTCCGTCTCGTCCCCGCTAATCAGCATCTTCCATTTCACCGGAGCCGCTCCCGCATCCACACGCCACATCAGCGTATCCACCGGCTCCCCCTTCGGCACCGCCAACTGAAACCGCTCCCCCGCCGCAGGCACCCACTCCCACACCCCCGTCACCAATTCATGCTCCCGCCCCGCCCACGTCGGGTCCGGCGGCAGCGGCGCCGTCTCATCCAGCTTCGTCCGCTCCTCAAACCGCAACGGCGCCAACGCATCCCACCGCACCCGCGCCCCCTCCCCCTCGCGACCCACCTCAAACAAACGCCCCATCGCCTCACACGCCGCCGCCCGATCCGGCAACATGAAGTTCCCCTCGCAATCCGCCGTCACCTCCACCCGCACCTTCCCCGGCAGCAACTCCAGCCTCGCCAGCAAAAACTCCACCCCATGCCCCGACGCAAGCAGGGGAGCCATCACGACTCCCCCGCCTACTAAAACAGCCCGTCGCCAGCCCCTCACTTCTTCACATTCCATCGCAATACTCGCCCAAACTGATTCCACTCCGTCTCCAAAATGTTCCCGTCATTGTCAAACGTGATCCCGTGCGGCGACGTCACCACCCCTGCCCGCCAATCCTTCGGCTCCACCTTAGGCGTGTTCGTCTGCCCCTTCGTGTCATTCGCCCCCAAATCCGCCACCATCTTCCCCGCCTTATCCCAAACCGAAACCCGCCCTGCAATCTCCGCCACACACATCAAATCGCCGTGAAACGATGCCGAACTCGGCCGGCGCAACCCCTCGCTCGCCACCACCCCGATCAACTTCCCATCCAGGTCCGTGTGCAGCATCCGGTTATTCCCCCGATCACAAATCAGCAACCGCGCCCGCTCAAAACGCCGATCCACAAAAATCTTGTGCGCATTCGCCAGCTTCAGCGGCTCCTCTGGACCCCCAAACACCGTCTTGAACTTCCCCGCGCGATCAAACACGAAAATCCAGCTCTGCCCGTAACCGTCCACCACATAGATATCCCCATTCGGAGCCACATCACAATTCGTCAGCTTCAGCCCTTTCGCCCCCGCCTTCCCCGCAGGAAAAGCCGACGTCGGAATCTCCATCACCACCTCGCCATCCAGCGTCGTCTTGATAACCTTCTGCTGCCCCAAAACCGCCGCAAACAAAAACTCCCCGCCCTCATCCTTCCGCACCACAAAACCGTGCAAACTCCCCGGCAAAGGCAGCGCCTTGATGAACTTCCCGTCAGCCCCATACACCTGCACCCCCTTGCCCTCCTCCTGCACACTCACATAAAACTTCCCCGTCGAATCCACCGCAATCTCCCCGTGCCCATTCCCGATCGTCTCCTTGCCCGGAGGCATCGACAAAAAGTCCGGCGCAAACTCATACGCCACCTCGGCCCTCACACTCGCCCCCACCAACAAACCCAACATCAGCACTCGAGAAATCATCATCTTGGTCATAATCAGGCCCACAAAACGCCCCCACCCACCCCAATCAATCACCAATCCTCAAAAAACTCCATCCCTCCACCAACGCACCCTCCCGACTAAGAACCCCCCGCTTCCTTACCCCAATTCCCCTCCACCAGTTCCCCCTCCTTCACCACCCACTTCCCATCCCCACCCTTGCTCACCTCATACTTTTTCCGCTGAAAAAACTTCTTGTACGACCACGCCGCCTCCACATCCCACACGTCCACCGCCCGCTGCTTCATCAGCCTCAACTGCAGAATATACACCGCCACCCGCAACTCCGGATCGATGATCATATGGTCCGGCTCCGCATGACTCAGCACACTCGCACTGAT
>CANETF010000100.1 GCA_947440575.1 Verrucomicrobiaceae bacterium | reverse complement strand
GCGGAATCGAATTACCTCTGGCGAAACGCGGCGGTCACCCCACTCTAAGTGCGGATGATCTCCTGAACTACCACTTCTCCCAGGACGGTAGGCATTTCGAAGTCATCGCCTACGCAGAACAAGACTCAACACGCCGGGGTCGTCATGCCATACTCACAACAGGGATCAACGCCGAACAGAAGCTCAGATCGTTGATGAAAGCGGCTCATTGAATCGAAAAACGTCACGGGATGCAGGCGTGCTCACCGTCGAATTCGGCAATGATATCGTTTTTCGAATCGTTTGATTAGTATGCAAACAAGCGCTCGTTATATCTGCCGGATCGGATTAGTCGGCCTCACAGCATTGCTTCTCACCCAATGCCAAATCATGGGCCCTCCCGCCACCCCACCCCATGTGATGGTTCTTCCAGTCGCTCGATTCGCTGGAGCCGAAAAAGCATTCGGGCGCGCTGCTCAAGTGGTTGTCCACCGCAGTGTGCCTGCTGCCAAGCTCGAAAAAGCTTTTCCACAGTCGGCAGCTTATGCCCACATTTTTTCCCCGGACGCAGTTCAACTGGTTGAAACAACGCTAAAGCAATCTTCGCTGTCAGCCAATCAACAAACACAACTCACCGCCACTCTGAGCCAACTGAAAGACTTTGAAAGAAGGCGGCGGTTGGCCATCCAAGCATCCGTTCCCGCCGGACCATCTCGCTTCTGGATGCTACAGCGCGCAACCTTCCGCTAATGATCTCCTCCGAAGGTCGTGCTGACTTTCCTCAATCCAGCGAATGATTCCTCATGTCCAAAGCGTTTGAATCCCTCTATGCCATCATCGCTCCCCAAACCTAATTTCGTCACCCTCCGATTTTTTGCTGCGCTCTCGCTCATGAGTTTGAGCTCCCTTTCGCACGGATCTGAAAACCCCTTCCTGGGCCGCTGGGCATTGACCATCCCAGGAGGCGGTGCAGGCTGGCTGGGAGTTGAAGACTCCAATGGAACACTTCGATCAAGCGTGCTCTGGGGTGGCGGCAGTGTGGTTCCAACGGCCAGCACCAAGCTGGAAGGAAACACCTTGATTGTCACTCGGGAATCAAGAAACAAAGAGGGCAAAGTTTCAACAGAGACGATCACCGCGAAAGTCGAAGGCGACTCTCTTTCGCTGACCGTCCTCAAACGCAATCCAGCCGGAAAGGACATGGGGCAACCGGCTACCTTTGCTGGTAAACGTATTCCAGCACTCCCCGCACGTCCCAACCTATCTCAAGTTAAGTTCGGAGAACCGATTCAACTTCTCAATGGCAAAGATCTCAATGGCTGGCGTCTGCTCAAACAGGCAGACAATGGCTGGAGCGTTGTCGATGGAGTGCTGCAAAACCGTGTCGTGAAGGCGAAAGACAAGCACTTCGGCAATCTGCGCACGGATGCAGAGTTCGAAGACTTTAACCTGAAAACCGAACTGCGCACCCAGGAGGGAAGCAACAGCGGCATTTATCTGCGTGGCATCTACGAAGTTCAGGTCATGGAAAGTTTCGGAAAGGAACTCGATTCTCATCACATGGGTGCCCTTTACAGTCGCATCACTCCCAGTGTTGCAGCTGAGAAACCGATTGGTGAATGGCAGTCCCTTGACATCACGTTGGTCGACCGCCATCTCACGGTCATTCTCAACGGCCAAACCATCATCGACAACCAGCCTGTCCTTGGTTGCACAGGTGGCGCACTGACCAGTGATGAATTTAAGCCCGGTCCAATCTACCTCCAGGGAGATCACACCAATGTTGACTACCGGAATATGGTCCTTCACCCCGTGCTGAAATAAGGCCTGTCGGCTGCTTTGCTTCTTTAGCTGCTACTCCCGTTCTCATTGAGCAGTGCTACCAACCTCCAATCAACCAGACATCAAGGCCGCTCCCGTCTCCGTGAATTAGCGCGTTGAAGACTGCTGTTCGAAAAGGTGGACTGAATAGGAAGCAATCCGTCTCAGCATCCACTTGAACCCGCTCCGCTCAAACGCGAGCGGGTTCTTTGTCGAGACCCCCAACTTCCATCGTATGTCGCACTCTCACAGTCTGCATTCCAGCCTTCGTGCGTTTCCGCGCACGTTCTGGGTGCTGGTGGGCGCGCAGTTCGTGACCAAATTCGGGGTGTTTGTCATTCCTTTCCTGACTCTGTTCGCAACGCGAAAGGGTTTCAGTGAGGGTGACGCGGGATTAGCCGCTGGAGCCTATTCTGTTGGGAGCTTTGGTGCAGCCATTTTGGGTGGGTGGTTCGCGGACCGTATTGGGCGAAATATCTCCATGGCTTTTGCTTCCCTGGCTGGCGCATGCTGCATGCTGGCATTTTCCCAAGCAGAAACGCTCGCTTGGATGATCTCACTCGCATTCCTCACTGGACTTGTTCAAGAATCCGGCAACCCCGCCACTTCCGCGTTGATTCAGGACCTGATTCCCCCTGAACATCGCGTGAATGCCTATGCGGTGCTGCGCTTTGCGGTGAATCTTGGATGGTCCCTGGGGCCCGCTTGCGCGGGTTGGCTGGCGGAGCACTCGTTTACCTGGCTGTTTCTGGGAGATGCCGCCACGAGCGCTGTGTTTGGGATAATCGCTTTGTTTGCACTGCCCAACGGTAACCCTTCCCCACCCGAGAAGGCTGGTTGGAGCCTGGCCCTCAAAGACATCGCAACGAATCGGGCCTTCTTGGGTCTCGCCGCAGCACAGGTATTCTTTGCCTTCACCTTTCGCCAAATGAACACCACCTTCCCGCTTCACTTTGATCGACAGGGACACCCTCTTCATGTCTATGGCTGGATCCAAGCCATGAACGGTGTGCTCATCTGCACGCTAGAACTGGCCCTCCTTTCTTTCACTCGCAAAGGCTCGATGCGCGGATTTATGGGTCTGGGCTATGCTATTTTAGCGAGTAGCTATCTCCTCTTTTTCGCAGGAAACACGGTGGCAACTTTCGCCCTCGTGATGATCGTATTCACACTCGGAGAAATGTTCGCCTTTTCCCGTCAGTCAGCCTATATGGCCCACCTTTCCCGGGAAGACATGCGTGGTCGGTATTCTGGATTTCTCAGCTTGTCTTGGTGTATCGGCAGTAGCACAGGCGCAGTCCTTGGGCTCCAACTCTATGGTGCGAGTCCGACCATTTTATGGATGCTCTGCTCAGTGTTTGGTGTCGCTGCCGCCGCGTGTGTCATAACAAGCGGTAGGACTGTCCCAAATTCCCAATATAAATAGACCTCCCAATCTCAGCGCAGTTGCCCATTTCGAAAAATTCGCTATGACTGGAACCTCATGACACTTCCCCCATCCGTTTCGATAGTCGAAGAGATTTCCGGCTATCCCATCGTCGTGGTGAATCATCCCATGGCCTCTGGTCGTATTGCCCTGAACGGAGCCCATGTCATGGAATGGACACCAAAAGACTGCAAGCCCGTTCTCTACATGAGTCCCCTGGCGGTGCTTGAGCCATCCAAAGCGATTCGAGGAGGCATCCCCATCTGTTGGCCTTGGTTTGGCCCTCATCCGACGGACGCAAGCCAACCCGCTCATGGCTTTGTGCGCAATCTCATGTGGACCGTTGGCAACGTCTCTGAAAATCTCACCGGCGTTACGCTCGAGTTTTTGCTTTCGGACGGTCCAGACTCAATGCCCTATTGGCCGCACCCCTTCGCACTCCGTCTTGAGATCAAAATGGGGACGACGCTGAGCCTCGACTTGCACATCACCAACACAGGAGCATCCGAGTGGTCAATGACCGGTGCTTTGCACACTTATCTGTGCGTCGACGACGTGCGTGATGCTGCTGTAATGGGCCTAGACGACAGCTACTACGTCGAGAGTCGGCTATCACCCGATCGGATCGAGCAAAGCGGTCCCGTTTACTTCGACCGTGAAGTGGACCGTCTCTATGACTCCCGAAACACAGTGCGCTTGATGGATCGCATAGGCAGGCGAACTGTCGTCGTCGATAAGGGAGGCAGTCTCGCTACAGTGGTCTGGAACCCATGGATCGAAAAATCGCAACGCCTCAGCGATCTGCCAGATGATGCGTATCCCTTTTTTGTGTGCATTGAAGCAGCAAATGCTGGGCACCATGTTATCAACCTTGGCCCCGGTGCAGAACACACTCTCTCCCAGCGATTGAGACTGCAAGGCTTCTAGCGAAGAGGCACCAGGACACGAAGTGATAACCTCAAAGGTGGCTGTCGATCACTTCCGCGTTTCGTTTCCGGAGTCGCGACGCCAAGTGCCGGGCGATGTTCGTCAAAAGTTTTGCATACACACTGGTCCCTGTTCGCGATAACTCCTCGAATCGTTCTACGGAAAGTGCTAGCGCGACGATGTCCGTATCCGCTCGCACTGTCGCAGAGCGCGGTGAGCCGTCCAGCAAGGCCATCTCCCCAAAAGTCATCCCCGGTGTGCAGGTTGTCACGCGGTACGATAAACCGCTTGGCAGATTCAGACAGATACTCGCTTTTCCTTGAAGAATGATCAGCAGTTCCGAAGCAGCCTCACCCGCTTCAAATACCACGCAATCCTTATCGAACTTCCGAGGAGTCAGTAAAGTTTCCAAATGGGCCAGCTCCTCTGCACTAAATCCCTCGACCAACTCGCACTTTGCCAATTTAACCGCATGGCTCGAAGACCGCCGTTCCCCCAACGACTCGATAAGCCGGTTCTCACAGAATTCCAATGCCTTGTCAGAATCGTGTTCCCATCGCAAAAAGGGCAGCAGTTTGGTCCCGTAACGTTTTCGGGCCACTCTCGCTAACACAGGCAAATGCCGGCTATTGGTTATATGAATCCACACACCCTTTAGGGCCAGCTGCTCAAACGTCTCGAGTAACACACGACTGGAAACATGATCCAGCTGCTGCACCCGGTTGAAATCCAAAATGAAAGCAAAGGTCTCATCGGATAGTGAATACAACTCCCTGATTACCCGTTCCGCAGGCCCGAAGGTGATGCTTCCCTGCACCTCGACAATCTGAATGCGATCGCCATGCTGAGACAATACTTTTGCTTCTTCTGAGGGGCGGGATCGGTTTGACGAAATTCGGCGGGCACAGGTTCGATGCCGGATCACCGACATTCCGGGATTCGAGGTGTTAAAAAGATGCAGATTGTAGTTGGCCGAAAGCTCACGGCAAACCGCGATGCCTCGTGCGCTATTGCCGCGGGCATCAAGCAACGGAGAAAAAACCGCAACTGCAAGCTGGCCAGGCAAAACCGCAACAATTCCTCCTCCAACGCCGCTCTTCGCCGGCATGCCTACATTATAGAGCCACTCACCCGCAGCGTCATACATCCCACACGAAGCCATGACGCTCAGAATACTCTCCACGTAATTACCGCCTACTGCGCGTTGCTTCGTCACAGGATGAACACCATCATTCGCCAGGGTCGCCCCCATGAAGGCTAAATCGAGACAGTTGACCAATATGGAGCACTGCTGAAAATAAGCCTCCAGACTCGGCAAGGGATCATCCGCAAAAATCTCGAAATTACGCAGCATGTAGGCAATCGCTCGGTTCCGGTGCCCTGTTTCGCTCTCCGAAGCCGCAACCGAATGATCAATCAGGAGTGGCCGCCCGGCATAGCGTGAAAAGGTATCCAAAATTCTCGCCACCTTTTGTTTGGTGGTCTTCCCTTCGACCAATCCCGTCGTCGCAATTGCGCCTGCATTGATCATGGGATTCACGGGACGCCCGACAGGATCCAAACTGATCGAATTGAATGCGTCTCCACTCGGTTCCATCCATATCTTGGAAAGCACCGTTTCCTTGCCGCTATCTTGCAGCGCAATCCCATAGGTAAGTGGCTTTGAGATCGACTGAATGGTGAACTCCTGGCGGGTGTCGCCTACTTCATAGACCTGACCGTCACAAGTCACCACGCAAATCCCAAACCAGTCAGGATTCGCCTTTCCAAGCTCAGGAATATAAGTCGCCACTTCACCGTCCCTCAAAGACAGAAAGCGTGTGTGGAGTTCCTGAAGATAAACCTGAATCGGAGATGGAAGAGACGACATGGATGGCTGCGCGTTCGGTAAAGCAAGAAGCATGCACAAAAATCCCAAAAGTGGGTAGACTCTCTGCTTCTCCGTTAACAATATTGGGATCTATGTTCACTCATACAAGTGCCAGATTCGGGTTTACCTCCGAATCCAATGGGCTCGTGAAGCCAGAATTGAACCGCTGCACAGCCGCAAAAGCAATCATGGCCGCGTTATCCGTGCAGAGCTCCGGTTCGGCTAGCAAAAGCTCCAATCCCTCCGTCCGACACCGCTCGGCCAATGCAGCACGCAAACCACTATTGCAACTCACCCCACCACTCACCGTCAGAAGCGATTCATCGCAGAGCCGAGCGGCACGCACCAGCTTTTCGACCAATACCTCCACAATAGCCGCCTGGGCAGAGGCACAAACATCCGCAAGAACCTGCGGCTCTGTCAAATCAAGTCGTGGCAACTCGTAAAGAACCGCTGTCTTGAGCCCGCTGAAACTGAACTCCAGACTGTCCCTCACCATGAAACTCCTTGGCAGAGCCAGATAAGTCGGATTCCCCATCAGGGCCAAACGGTCCAACTCAGGCCCACCTGGATAGGGCAATCCTAACATCTTTGCTACCTTGTCAAACGCCTCCCCCGCAGCGTCGTCACGAGTGCGCCCCAAGATCTCATATCGCCCAGGTTCGTGAATGCGCACCAACAGCGTATGCCCTCCACTGACAATCAATGCCACACTCCGCCTCACAGGACCCTGTCCGTTCATAAACGGTGAAAGCAGGTGGCCTTCCATGTGGTTGAGCGCCAAATAAGGCTTGCCCTCCGCCACAGCCAGTGCCTTCGCCATCGAAGTGCCAATCAAAAGTGAACTCACCAAACCCGGGCCCGCAGTCGCCGCAAAAGCCACTACATCAGAAAGGCCATGTGCGGCCTCAATCAGCACGCTCTCCACCAACGATCGGACGTGCAAAACATGGTTCCGTGAAGCGACTTCGGGCACCACCCCGCCATACTGTCGGTGAATCTTCGCCTGACTCGCCACCTGCGCCGCCAAAATGCGACCGTCGAGCGAACAAAGCGCCGCCGCCGTCTCATCACACGACGATTCGAGAGCTAGCAAGACTGGTTCATGAGCGGGCATTACCCCGCACACTCATCCAATCCGCCACGGGTGCAAATCCGCGATACACCCAAATGTCTATTTCTTCTTCGAGCTGGAGGCTTTGGTCTGGCTGGAACTCGAGCGCGACGAGGAAGAATTCGACCGATTGTTCGAAGAACTCTTCTGACTCGAACTCTTCTGTGAACTAGGCCGCTTATCAATCACTGCCCCGCGGTCAGTCTCCATCTTGACTTTTTCGAGGCTATATCCCCGGTCATGATACCAATCGAGAGAATGGAAATCGTTCGGCTTCTGCTTTCCTTTCAAATCGCCCGCAATGATTCGGTATTGCCGATCTGAAGAACTGCTACGATTAGAGGACGAGCGATGATCACGATCGTGATCATGATCATGATTGCTCCACCCGCCTGAGCACCGGCACGGATTGTAGCCGCAGCGTGAACAGCATCTATTGCCGCCAAAGCCGCCAAAGCCCCCAAAACCACCATTGCCAAATCCTCCGTACCCGCCGTATCCCAACCCCGAATTGCCAAATCCACCCACAGGCCGATAAACCGTATTGCTGTATCCGTTTCCACCATAGTTGCCTCCAGCATATCCACCCGAAGGATACAATAACCCCGCATCATAGCAGGACGGTAAGCACAAAGCCATGGCTGGAGCGATCAATGCGCGCAGGAATCGGTTCATGGTGTGATTGACGCCATTCCCGTCAAAAAATTCAATCTAATTTTCCGTCCCTCTGCAAGGCACATCAAGATCCGGTGCTGCGAAGCCCTCGTGCCGAGAGCACATTGCGCACAAGTCGCAGCATGTCGGCAGGCTCGTAAGGTTTCGGCAGGACCGCCGTAAACCCGTAAGCGGCTGGCTTTGCCATCACAGGGTCATCCGAGTAACCGCTCGAAACAATCGCCACCACATCGGAATCCATCGCGCGCAACTTCTCCATGGTCCGAACACCGCCCATTCCATTTGGAATCGAAAGGTCGAGGATGACCAAATCAAAGGTTCGCCCTTCCCCCATGGCCTCCTGGTAAAGTTTTACCGTTTCAGTTCCCTCGGCACTCTCCACCACCTCGAAACCCTGCGTGGAAAGATTCCGGGTGATCAAACTACGAACCAGCGGATCATCCTCCAGCACGAGAATTCGCGGAGCCGTCGATTCAACAACCTCAGGTTCCTTGGCCAGCCCAAGCGCGTCGATATCCTCGGCATCAGAATCTACAGGCAAATAGAAGCGAACAACCGTGCCTTCCCCCAGATTGGACCGGACCGAAATCGACCCGCTATGCGCTTTCGCAATCGATTCACAAACCGTCAGCCCGAGGCCGGTCGCATTTTCAGACTTTCTCGTACTGTAATACGGCTCGAACACATGACTCAGATTCTCTGGAGCAATGCCTTCGCCTTGATCTCGCACTTCAATCACCACACGCGCCATTTGAGGCGGAAGATCGTCCTCAAATGTTTCATTCGGGTAAAGCTCGCGAAGATCAGGGGCGTAGCACCGGATCATCACGCGCCCCCCCTTGGCCTGAGACTGCTCGGCATTGCGCACCATGTTGCTGATGACTCGACGGATCTGCGCAGGATCAATCGCCACAGGCGGTAACCCCGCTTGCACCTCCTTGTCATACTCGATGCCATTGACCCTCGGATGATGTTGGAAAAAGGCCTCCAATAGCTCACTCAGATCAGTCGGCCGTTTGATGGGTGCACCACCCCGTGCAAACGTCAGCAACTGCTGCACCAGGTTTTGCGCCTGAAGAGTCGCCTGCTTGGCCGTTTGCAACTCAGGAAGCGCATTGCTGCCTCGGAGTCGCATCTCCGCCAAAGATAAATTGCCCAAAAGGACCGTCAGCAAATTGTTAAAGTCGTGCGCAAACCCGCGCGCCAACAGACCCAGCGACTCCAACCGATCCATGCGGCTCTTACGCTCCTCTTCGCATCGACGCTCCGTGATGTCTTTGACCAACATCAGCAACCCCTCAGCAAACGGATAGCCTCGAAACTCCAGCCATGTTTGCTTCTCCTCATAGAACATTTCACAGTTCACCGCCTGTCGGTGGAGCATCGCATGCGCCAATTCCTCATGGTGCGCCTCGCGCGCCGCTGGCGGTAGCAAACTCCAGAAATCCGTTCCCAACAGTTGCGGTGTCGACCGCTCAAACAACCGGGCCGCACTCGCATTCGCAAAGACCATCCGCCATCTTCCATCCACTGCGATCAATGGATCTGAAATGCTCTCCACCACATCGATCAACGGTGCACCGCTTTGCGCAGGTCCTTGTGCAACGGCCATGGACTTCGACCCTTCTTCAACAGGAGGCGTCGGAACCGCTGAGTTCGGAGGAACCTCCACAACTCCCTCCTGCTTCTCAATGACCGGTTCCACCGGTGCAACTTCGCGCGGCAAAGGCATCGGCAGTTTCCGGAAAAGAATGATCAGTCCGGTCAAACTGTTCTGCTGATCGCGTATCGCAGCCGTCCGGTCCTGAATCGCCACGCGTTGTCCCGAACGATCAGTCAGCCAGACCAGCCGGTCATTTGACTGACCCCCCAAATCAGCAATCTCAACTTCCTTCGGTTCACCATCCTGCCCAAAAATGCGAAACACCTCGTTCAGCGATCGACCCACCGACTCCGCCGCTTCCCATCCCGTGATGCGCTCAGCCGCCGCATTCACAAACACAATCACACCAGCCAAATCCGCCGCAATCACACCGTCAGCGAGACTTTGGAACGCCTCAAAATAACTCTGCTCCCGCCGCCGTCGCTCCGTCTCTTCAATGTATCGCGTCGCGGCCACTTCAATGCTCAATCGCAACTCATCTTGGGTGAATGGCTTCAAAAGATACCCGTGCGGCTGCGTCTCCCGGGCCCGAGCCACCGTTGTCAAATCCGCACAAGCCGTCACATAAACAACCGCCACATGCCCAAATTGATGCAGGCGATGCGCCGTATCCACCCCGTCAAGTTCACCTTCCAAAGGTATATCCGTGAGCACAAGATCTGGCCGAAGCTCCTCAAACCGAGTCAGTCCCTCCTCGCCAGAGCGGCAGGTCGCCACCACCTCGTAGCCCAGTTTTGCCACATCGGCGGCAACACTAGACCCATCGGGGTTTTCAGTTTCAATGACGAGAATACGAATGCGTTCCAAACCACTCATGATAATGAGTAGCTAATATAACTCTAATTATCAGCAAACGCTATAAAAAACTGCATTTCGATGCGCGTGCCTTGTCCTGACGCTCCCGAAATCTTCAGTTGCCCCTTCATTTGCTCCGCAAAAACCGACACAATCTTCAATCCCAAGCCCCGCTCCGCCGCCGCCACCACCTCATCCACCATCCCAACCCCATCATCCTCAATCACCAAACTGGCACGCGCCCCTTCCATCTCCAGTTTCACCAGCACCCGGCCTTCCCGGCCATCAGGAAAGCCATGCTCCAGGGCATTGGAAAGCGTTTCATTCAAGGTCAAAGCCAATGGCATCAACCATTCCTTGGGCAACACCGCAGCTTCCGGAATCTCCGTCACCACTCGCACTCGCGAGGCGGGAACCTCCAGACTGTCCTGCAGTCGGCTTATCAACCCCTCAACAAATCCACCAAAACACCCCTCGGGCCTTGCCGCCAACGCCTCGAGATGCTGATGCAACGCTGCCACCGCTCTCAGCCGATTCTGTGTCGACCGCAAAGCATCACGCGCTCCAGCATCCATGACCGCGTTCGACTGCATGTTCACCAAACTCGACAAAATGTTCAAATGGTGATGCACCCGGTGATGAGTCTCCGCCATCAGTGCCTGCTCGCGGCTCAAATCACCCATCGCCCACTCCGGACGCGAAGGCAAAGATGAGCTCGGCTGCCATTCTGCCGCATCACCTGCGACCGTCTCCGCAATCTCTTGAACTTCCTCTTCCACCGTTTCGGCCACATGCCAAACCTCCACCTGCGGCCCGCCCGCTTCACCTGCTCGAACAGAAAAACGCCCCTCCTGCTTGCCCCCAGTTCGACTGAAGAACGTCCATTCCGCAACTCCCGTTCGAATCGCTTCGGGCAATGTCACCCCATAAAACCCGGACGCATTGGAGGGTTGAAACAATTCATGGAGCGGACGACCCACCGCCGCCTCTCGGTCACATTCAAACATCACCGCCGCCGCTTCGGTCCACGTCTGGATTCGACCATTCACTCCTGTTGCCAGCAAAAGCACCGGAGCGATCTCCTTCGGACGCACCGCCATAGACTCAGCTTGCGTCTCGGGCTCGTCAGCAACCACCGACTCGACCTCGCTCACGGCAGGAGCCGCCCCGGTCGACCATGTCACCGGTGTCTCAAAGAAATGGAGGGTGCTATGAGGCAACCCATCGGCGGCCCGAATCGCCGCCAGTGAAAGGTGCATCTTTGGCGCATCCTCACCCGCTAAGGCCACTGTCAAACGTCGCCGATTGTCTCCAGACTCCCTCATCTCACGCAGCGCATCTTTGCGAGCTGCCGCACCGGATGGCGAAAGCAACGCATCTACAGGAAGGCGACGCAGCTCGACCTTGTGCTTTTGAAACAACTCCTCCGCTGCCCGATTCAAATCATAGACGGTGCCAGATTTATCAGCAATCAACACCGCAATCGGGTTCTCCTGCAACAGCGCCCTGAACTTGGACTCCGTGGAACTCAATTGCTCCTCCAATCGGCAAGAAGCGGTCACATCTTGAAAGTGCACTAGTAGGCCATTCTGCGCCAAAGACCCCGGCCGCATCTCAATCTCTTTGAGCAACCCGTCCGCCGTCACCAGAGACACCGTCCGCGTCAATTGTCGACGCCACACATCCTCCCGCCAAATCCGACAAACCTCAGCCCGGTGCTCCTCATTCGGGCACGCGCGGCCCAGCCAAGCCTCAACCGTCTCATCAGCCTTGATCTCATGACCCAGCAAACTTTTCAGCGCCTGGTTCTGCTGCACCACCCTTCCCGCCTCGTCCAAAACCAGCACACCCGCCGGCAACGCTTCCACCACCGACTGCTGCTGCGTCTCACGTCGAGCCAACGTGATTTCGGCATCCCTGAGTGTCCTCATTTGTGCCTGCAAGTGGCGCAACGCCTCGTTCGCTTGTGAAAGCTCCATCTGAAGCTTGGACTTCTCCTGGCGCAGCTGCTCCAACACCGCCTGATCCACACTCGGCGTTGCCGCCACCGCAGGTGGCAGGGTCGCAAAAGGGGACGAACCCGTTGTGGTTGCAGGCAGGTGAATCCCAATCTTCGCTGTCGGCACAAACGGAGACAACCCCGACAGTCCGAGCGCCAACCAGCGCCCACAGCCACCCCCCTGCCGCGCCACCAGCCATCGGCTCGGCATCGCTCCAGCACTCCGATCCGCATACCCCGGTGTCGGTGACTTCACCGTCAAAATCTGCGGAACCCCTTCCTCAGACCCCGCCATCCGCGAGACGTACTCCTCAAACTGCAACTTCATCGCCGGACGCCGCTCCTCGTCCTCCAAAATGTCCCAGAGCGCCGTCCGCCCCTCCTCAATGCCACGCGCCAAACTCAACTCCCCCGCGCGATCATTCGCCGCCACCACCCGTCCTTCTCCATCCAACACAAACACCGGCACCTCAGCCCCCGACACATCCAATTCCGACACCGCCTCCTCCACACGCCCCGCCCCAGAAACCTCTACCGAAGCCTCCGCCTCAGCCTCATGGGAAGTCTCCACACCCTCCGCAGTCGGCGCCCCGACGAACTTGTTGCAAATCACCACAATCCCCGCCACCGACGCATCACGCTTCTGCCTCCACGGCCGCGCCTCACAGCGAAACAAAACCGGTGCCGCCCCGGTCGCCACCTGCACCGCATGATCACTTCTCATCGTGTACCCCTGAAGCGCCCGCTCATAGAGTTGCTTCCATCCCGGGTGCAACTTCGGAAAAACCTCATACTGACTCTTCCCCACCAACGGCAACGACTGACTCAAATTAAACTCCTTCACCCACTGCCGATTCGCCAAAATGTATCGCATCTGCCGGTCAAACATCGCAATCGCCACCGGCGTGTTTTCCACCACCACCGCCAGCGTATCAAGCATGTCAGACTCATCGCTAGGCAGACTCGCTCGAGCATTCGAATCAGGCGTAGTCAAAGATCGAGGCTGAATCAGATTTTTCAGAATAGAAGTAGGCATGTAAAAAAAACTTCGCTTAAGATAGCCAAAACATAACCTCACCCTCCCAACTCAACAAGGCGAAAGCTATAAAGTTTGCGACTCATTTCAGATAAATCATCCATCGCCCGTTCATCCCTCCCGATGGTAAGGCTCTCCCCGCAGAATACTGCCCGCTCGATACAGCTGCTCCAACACCACAATCAACGCCATCTCATGCTGTAGCGTCAGCTTCGAAAGCGACCAACACACATCCGCCGATTCACGAAGCCCCACCGTGTGCCCGTCTGCACCTCCAATCAAAAGCGCGGCCCGCTTGACTCCCTCTTGCTGCCTTTGATCCATCCATTTGGCCAGGTCAAGACTTCTCCAGGCCTCCCCCTTCTCGTCCAACACCACCTTTAAGCAGCCTTCCGCAGCCGCCATCATCTTCGCCGCCACCACCTCAGGAGCACCCTCCTTGATAACCACCCACTCGATCCGACTCGTGCGTTGCAGCCGCTTTAAGTAATCCTCTGCCCCCTGCTTCGCCCAAGGCAATGTAGGCTTTCCAACCGTGATGACTCGCCAATGCATGCCCTCCAGTGACCTCTTTTTCGCTCCCTGCCAAATCTTTATTTCTGGTATTTCTCACTATTTTTAAGAGATCGAGATTTTACCTCAAGACTCAACTCCAATGGTTGCCAAAGTTACAAAAATTCGCGATAACGATTCTCTCGTTTGCAACTCTAACGCCTGAACATCCCCATGCATACCCAGCGCTCCTCCTCCAAAAGCCTACTCGTCGTCGGTCTGCTCACCGCCGTTTCTCTCTCCTCCTGCAGCCTCCCCCCAGGCTACGCTTGGCGCCAAATTCAACGCGACGGCTTGATCCCCTTCATGCAAAACGGCATGTCCGCCCCTAAGGCTCAATCCGACGCCATGCTGGCCTCCAACAACAATTCCTACCGGGTCCAGACCCCAGCCCAACCCAATCTCTCTGGCACCACCACCGCTCCGGTTCAAAAAACCTCCGCGCCACCCGCCTATGCCGTGACCGGCCTCAAGGGCTACGTTCGCACCCCCTTCACCAACCCCCCACGCCTCGTTGACGTTCGCGGCATGGCCCCCGGCGCCAAAGTCGTCTGCCCCTACACCCAACGCCAGTTCACCGTTCCCACCCCTGCAATCCAGGCATCTCCCATCCTGACCAGCCCGCAGATGATGGCCCAAACCCAGCCCAAACTGCAGCCCAAAGAAAAGGCGGCTCCAATCGTCCAGCCTAAACCCGCTCCAGCCCCTTCCTACGCCCGCTTCGAGCCCATGCCGGTCGCTCCAAAAGTGGTCCCCACTCCTGCTCCCACCCCGGCTCCCGCACCGTCAGCTCCAAAAGTTGCCGCTGCTCCCAAGCCCGAGCCAAAGGTCGCTCCAACCCCCGCCCCGGTAGCCAAGCCAAAACCTGTCGAGACCCCAAAAGTCGCTGCCACCACCCCTCCCCCCTCCAAGCCAGAGCCTAAAACCACTCCGGCTCCTGCACCCGCCAAAACCCAAACCACACCCCCTCCCGTCGCCGCAACTGCCCCAGCCAAACTCCCCTTCGGAGCCCCAATCACCGGCCGCCCAGGCTTCGTCAACAGCCCATACGCTGAGAAACATCAACTCGTCGACGTCACCGGACTCTCTGTCGGAACCGAAGTGAAGTGCCCCTACACCGGCAAACTCTTCCGCGTCCCACCCCAACAGCAGGCCAAAAAATAGACCTCCCTCAGCCCTCTCCCAAGGCCCGTC
>CANETF010000099.1 GCA_947440575.1 Verrucomicrobiaceae bacterium | reverse complement strand
TCAAAAACCGGCAACACAACCGTAAACGTCGTTCCTTGTCCCGCCGCAGAAACCAGCGAAATACTGCCCCCATGAAACTCAACACACCGTTTCACAATCACCAATCCCAACCCCGTCCCCGGAATGTCCCCCACATTTGAAGCTCGATTAAACGACTCAAACAAATGCTCTTGATCCTTCTCCGGAATCCCGATCCCGCGATCAACAATCGAGCAAACCGCCTCGCTCCCCCTGCGCTCAATTTTGACAGTCACAGGCTCCCCAGTGGGGGAATACTTCACCGCATTGGAAATGAGATTTCCTAAAACATGACGAATCAAAGCTTCATCTCCAACCGCCCCATCCAACTCCCCTCCTGTCTCGATCCGAATCGGACACCGGCTTTCGGAAATCGACTGCTGTTCATCCACGATCTGCTGAATGAGCCCCGCCAAACTCAGAGGCATTGGCTTGAATCCTAACTTCCCAGCCTCAACACGCCCCAGCAAAAGCACATGCTCCATCAGACTCGCCATGTTTCGCGTCGCCGAATGAATATCATCACAAAGCTCCCGCCTCTTGTCGGCCGTCAAATGCTCATCGTAATGTCGAATGACTTCCACCGCAGACATCGTCACCCCAAGCGGTGTCCGAAACTCATGACTCACCATCCCCACAAATCGACTCTTCAACTCGCCCAATTCACGCTCTGCCAGCAACGCATCGTTTAGTTCCTTCCTCGCCGCCTCCACCTCCGCCGTCCGCAATGCCACCCTCTCCTCCAAAGTGTGATTCAGCGTCAGCATCGCTTCTTCCGCCCGCTTCGTTTCGGTGATGTCATTGTGCACCGTCACCACCTCCAACACTCTCCCCTCCACATCCTTGACAGGATACAAAACACCCCCAATCCAGCGGGTCTGCGGCGGGTCCGTATTCACAGGGAAGGGCACCGGCGGCACATCCACAGCCTGACCCTCAAACGCTAACCGCATCAGATTCACCGCTCCCGTTCGAATCAAGTCAGGGTCTTTCAATGGATTGAATGCTAACCCCTGTTCTTCTGTCAGATGAAACAGTTTGCGCCATGAAGCATTCACTTTCTTCGTCTGCCCGTCCGGCCGGAAAATCTGCACACTCAACGGACTCTGCTCAAACAATAACTGCCACCTGGTCTCGCTCGCATGCGCCGCCTCGCTAGCCGCCTTGCTCTCACGGAGGACCTCCTCTCGCACCCGTCTTTCCCGTCGCCTAAAATAGAGGGACGACGCCACAATACCGAAGCCCAGTGCGGCCAAGTTTGTAGCGATCAGCATTCCCTCCATCCGCTAAGCCATTCAACGCTCAGCCGGAAAACGCAAACCCAAAAATGCGCAGACACTTAGGTCAGATTCCACACATAAAGAAAAGCTTCATTGCATAAGCAAAAAACGCGCAGAGCCCAATCAGACTCTGTGCGCTCCCTTTCAGGTATTGACCCAGCTGCAACTGTCTATCTTTGACTCGCTGATCGCACCGTTACTGCGCTGATGTCATCAAGGACCACCACCGCCTCAAACAACTCCTGACCCACCAACTCCGTGAGGTGCAGAGTGGATGCGCTCACCTGTTCCACCTTGCCCTTGATCGTCTCGCCTGAACTCAGCCGAAGTTCGACCACGTGTCCTACCTGTCGTTGCAGCACCGCCTCGACCGTATCGTTAGCCTTGTATCCAAGCCCGATCGAAGGAGCTGCACAAGCCATACTGCATACCACGACGGTAACAAAGAGAATGAAAAATGATTTCATAGTTGGATTGAGTTAGAGATTCGATGGGCACTACTTACTTGATCAGACGCAGATTGCCTGGATAACGCAACAGCCACCCTTGCTGCGCCTTCAAAGCTCCAATCATGACCAGAACCAGCATCGCAAAGCTCAATACACTGGTGCCGATACTCACTACTGTCGCCAAAGCCATCGACCCCAGCAGTCCGCTGATGAAACCGATCGGAAACATGACAATCAAAAGCGTGATGGCCATGTTGAGCGCCTCCTTGCCATGCGCATCCACTGCAGGACTGGCATTCCGTTTCAAAGGCCAGACGATCAGTGGAATCAAATGGGCCAGAAGCACAAAAGTCCGCTCCTTTTCGATGGGCATCTCTCCTTGGCCGAAGGCCGGAGCAGCTTCAATACGAATGGGAAGGCGATTACTAGGGTCGAGTGTCTCAGTTTTCATAGGGGAATCAAATGAAGTGTTCATGATGTCATTCTGGATGACCCCACAATCATGAACCCTTCATCCCCAACCCGCTATCAGACCTCCGTCCTAGGACCAAAGTCGGAACCCTAGCGCATTTTAAGAAAAGAGGTGGCCGTTGATTTGGGAGCGCCGGAGGTGAAGATGGGCCGTTGGCAGCGCCGGGGCATATGAGAACATACGTCCCAAGCTGACGACGACCCAGATCCGCCTCCGCCGCCCCAAAGAAGCGGCTACAGTTTTTTTAAACCGCTCTAGCCCATCGAGTTCGATTCGGCACTCGCCCAACTCCTCAACCCATCCGCACACATTGATGTGCCATTCACCACCTGATATCGCCCCCAATCTTCTGTTGAACCTCTCCCAAGAAGACAACGTTCCCTCTCACCCATTTCAAATCGTTCACGCCACTCATCCTCTCCCAAACCTATCACGATTGAACGCCTCGCCTCACCAGCCACCTCCCTCAAGCGATCTTCATATCGCATCAAGTGCCCTCGTGGATCATCTACCCCTCCAAAGTGCGTCAGATACAGTCGACTAAACTCAAGTTCCCTCAACCTCTTCACCGATTGCAGGTAAGGCTCCAACTCAAATTGCGGCGGTGCCGCCGCCACAGATAGATAAGCATTTTCCTCCAACCTCACCCCCGCCACATCCCCCGTAAAACACACGTCATGGATTGCAAACGCATGATGATGTCTGGCATGGCCCGGCGTCTCAATGGCGACTACCCGTTCATCTCCGAACACAATCTCATCCCCATCCCGAATCACCGTCACCCTCTCCTTCGGCGCCGGAATCATTTCTCCCCACAAGGAATCGAAAGCCGCCCCATACACCTTCCTTGCCCCGTCGATCAACCGACTCGGTTCGATCAAATGCCTCTCCGCCCGTGGATGACAGAACACCTGGGCACCCCGGTTCGCCCACCACCCAACCGCACCCGCATGATCCAAATGCACATGCGTCACGAAAACCTTTGTCACACGTTCCAATGCCACCCCGCACTCTAGAATCCCCTCACACAGCCTTTCCAAGGTGCTTCCAGGTCCCGTCTCAATCAGTGCAACCTCTCCCCCGCTTTCCAAAAGGTAGGCTGCAATGACTCCAGGCACTCCTTGGAATTCCAAATCAATCGTGTGGACCTTCATTCACAAATCTCCTTTATCGAGAAAACGACTCCCCGTTCATCCCAAAGCCACTTTCAGTCAACCACACAAGCTCAGATCAACACGCAACTAAACCGATTCTCGAAAAAATGGACATTTTGATCCATCGAGCGCAGCGGCTTCAGTGGCAAGGAAGTCGTGCAGCACGCTATGCAATCAATCGCGAGAAATCGACTGACGCTGCCCATGAGTCCGCTCCGCCGCTCAGCAAAGTGCCAAGCATTTCGAAAACCAGACTTGAGTGAATCTATGAAACGACATCCACAATAGGACGAATCGCCAGGAATCGCCTTCCTTCCAACCATCAACAATCACGATGACCCACCCTCAACCAGGAGCGATCCTCCTTCTCCAACCGCCAGAAGGACAGAAGGCCAAGCCTTCACCGATTCCTAGAACCGCCCACCGCGACCCGTCGGATTCGGATCCATGTCCAATGGAACCGTGACCTGAGGGAAATCCTTCAGCGTTAGCGAGAACAGCAATCCAAAATCACTCACGCCATTTCGGTTGTCCCGAACCATCGCCCCGATTGAAGCCGACCAACTGCTCAAATCGCGATGCACCGAATAGCTTTGAAACTCAAGCGTGCTGTCGTCCATTTCGTACACGTGGTTCATCGAGAATCCCCAGTTCTCGTTCACACGGGTGTAGATCCGGGAGAACACCAAGCTGCTATCTTGAAACAGAGGGTGTTCGTTCATGAACTGCTGTCCAACCGTCACCGAGAGCGTCTTCGTAGGCAGCCAGGTAAAGCCATAGTTGGCTTCCGTGAAGTTGTCATCCCCACCGCCAACCGGCAGTTGCGTATCCGCCCACAGACTCATCCATGGCACCGGACGCCAAAATGCTTCATTGTACAGGTTCGAGATACTCCGATTGAATTCCGGATCTTCGAAGAAGACGTCCGCATACGTATTCAAACCCGCCCAAGTGTAGGTCTGCACCGCCTGCTCAGTAGCCTCACGGAACGTCCCGTTTTCAACAGATTGATAGTCGCGTTTCGTTTGCAGCAAGTTCCGCATCCCCACCCGGGCCACATTCCAGGACCGCAAATCGTCAATGGCCGTATAAAAAGGAACGTCCAGTGACCGAGGCCGCGTCGTCGGAGCTAACCGATCAATGGATGGAAAACCAACCGGCACGTCTGCACTCAAATACGAGTAGTTCATGTACGGCTGAAAAATGTGACGCAGCCCATCCAACCCAAGCGCCTTACTCTGAACATCGTCCCAAGTCTTGGTCAGCTTGAATGAAACATCCATGCCCGCGCTAAAAAGCCCCTTCGTCCTGTTGGAAAAGCCGTCTGCACCCTCAATATTGCTATACTGGGTGACGCCCCCACCAATCCGAGGCACCACATTCAACCAACCAAAAAACGTCTTCGGATAGAGAAACTCATGGTAGCTGTGCAATCGAGTGAACCCAGGCTCTTCCAATCGGCTTTTCAAAATAGCCAACGCCTGCTGAACCTCGTTGTTCGCCACAATGGACTGCGGATCAAGGCCCAACACGCGCCGAAACCCTGCTTCATTCGAAACTGATGCTGCCGTGGGAAGTCCAGACAGGGGATCAATCGCCTGATCCTGCTTCAAGAAGGCTTCACCATCCTTGATCAGTTGCCTGGTTTGATCGACTTCCACACTCCCAAACTTTTCCTGGTAAATACCGCCCGTCGTACTGCCTTGATAAAACAAACCGGTGTCAAAGATGGGTTGGCGAATGAAGTCGAACGCCAATTCCGGCAACCGGCTCGCAGTCCGATAGAAGTCATTCAACTGAAATCGAGTCATCAACGTGGCCACGTATCGGTCATCCGTGTGCACCAAGGAGATCTGGTTGTCAGGCTCGCGATTCGCCCGGAACTCCTGAAAGAAGAAATCCTGGTAAAAGAACTCATCACTCATCTTGTTCAGGTCGATGTCCACATACCACGTACTTTCCTCTGGACCCGGCACATAAATGCGATGCTGGAAATTGACGCGATATCTACCCGAATCCAGCGACTGCCTCTCCAAAGCTTCCCCTGCTCCACCTGTCTGAGTCAAAGTCGGGTCGGTATCTTGAGCGTAATAAAGCTTCAAAGTTCCGAAGTTCGCCTGATTGTCCCTGTGCCGCATCGAAATCAAATCCACGCCACCAGCCACTCCCCGAGCGCTCCTCAAATCGAGCCGATACTTCGCCAAGGTATGGTCTCCGT
Source organism: Verrucomicrobiaceae bacterium (assembly GCA_947440575.1). Taxonomy (GTDB): domain Bacteria; phylum Verrucomicrobiota; class Verrucomicrobiia; order Verrucomicrobiales; family Verrucomicrobiaceae; genus JAGRPD01. Next base: position 9,590 of record CANETF010000099.1, on the reverse strand, counting down.
GAATGACCCCATATTGATTCAACAAGAAAGCACCCCAGTTACTGCTCCAACCCGGCGTAAACGTGTATCCCACCTCGTCATCAAGCGGTTGGGAGATATATGGCAGCCAGAGAACAGGCGTGTTTCCCGCATAAAGAGTCACCTGCTTCATCACAATCCGGTTCTCCGGATAAATCGTCATCTTCTTCGCCCGAACCTTGTAATTCGGATTCGCCACATCATGGGTCGTAAAGAACGCGTTCTCTCCATCAATCCGCTCAATGAACTTCGTTTCGGTTTCAAACTTATCGGTCGAGTACAACACCGTCCCGGATCCCTTCGCCATCGAACTGCGAATGTTATTCCCAGTCAAATCGCCAGTCTTGATGTTGTAAACAATACTGTCACTCCGGTAGGTAATCCCCTCTTTCCACACCAACACGTCGTCACGCGCCATCACGTCTCCTGTGTTTGCGTTGTAATCCGCCCGGCCCGCCTTGATCTCTGTCCCGCCGTATTCGATTTGCACATTCCCAGTGGCCGAAGCAATCCCCGTTATCGGATCAAACGTCGTCTCCAGTCCCTCAATGTTGATGTTACTGGTCAGATTCTGAAGAAAATCCTGAGCGCCAACAGAGGCGCCAATCACCAAAAACAAGGCCAGGAAAGGAAGGTGACGATGTGTGGAAGTCATGGATAAAGATGAAAGGAAATTCCAAAGCTGACTTTGAGCACAAAAATCAGCCATGTACGAGGCAGTCCTCTTTATCAGATAGGCCACGGGTTGGCGGGTGACAAGGCAAAAGATGGGATACCTCGACTCCCCTGAAGCACTTTTCTGCCATCCCCCTCCTCAATACAAATCCGAACCCTTTTCGTCCCCTTTCTCATCCCAAACGCCCTCCCAAAGCACAAATTCGGTCAAAATGTCCCGATTCGACTGGGGTAATGGATAGTCGATTTCCGCGCCTCAAAATCAGCATTTCCGTTAACCTTGGATCATCCTTTAGCTGCTCCAAACTGACGAAACTCGGAAAATCCGCTTCCCAAGTCACCTCCACCATGAGCCAGCGCGGGTTGCTCGGCAGACTCTTTGCATCAAAATAGTCTGACTCAGAATCAAATTGCGTCGGGTCCGGATAAGCCGCCTTGGACACTTTCACCAGCCCCGCAATGCCCGGCACCGCCGTATTCGAATGGTAGAACAACCCAAGATCACCCACCTTCATCCCATCCCTCATATAGTTCCTCGCCTGATAATTCCGCACCCCATTCCAAGGCTCCGTCTTCTTTTTGCGCTTCTTCAGGTCCTCAAAAGAAAACTCGTCAGGCTCGGATTTGAATAACCAATAATTCATCCCCGCAAATGACGCCGAGGATTCCCCATGTCAATCTCAGGGAACGACGCCTTCACTTCTGAAGGTTGATTTTTGCTCTCCTTCGCTCCCTTTTGCTCCCAGTGTCCAATCCCCCCCCGCCAACCACGAGCCGCATTCGTTTGGCAGCCCTCTTTTTCCTCATGGCCCTCCCCATGGGCATGTGGACAGTCCCCCTCGGAAACGTGATGCTCGCCTCCCAAAAAGGCCACCTCCTCCCCTGGGTCCTCGCCACCGGCGGCATCAGCGCCTTCATCTCACCCCTCGTCATTGGCGCTCTCGCAGACCAGCGCGTCTCCCCCACCCTCATTCTTCGCTGGCTTAGCCTCGCCACCAGTCTGCTCCTCGCCCTAGTCTGCCGAGCCATCGAAGCCGGTTGGAACGACGCCTCCATCCTCGCCTGCGCCCTCGCCATGTCTCTCGTTTCCACCCCCATGTGGGGCCTCGGTTCCTCGGTCGTCCTCTCCCAACTCCGCCAACCCGGTCGTCAATTCGGCCCCGTCCGGGCGTGGGCCACTATCGGCTGGATGGCCGGCGGTTGGCTCGTCAGCTACGTCCTCCACTCCGATTCCAGCGTCCTCAGCGGCTATGTCGCCGCCGCTTTCTGGCTCGTCGTCACCGCTTTCACCTGCACCTTGCCAATCATCCCTCCCCCCGATGCGGGTGGTCATCGCGGCTGGAAACAAATCCTCGGCCTCGACGCCCTCGACCTCCTCCGCGATCCCAATCACCGTATGGTTTTTATCACCGCCGCACTCTACACCATGCCCCTCGCGGCTTTTTACCCCTACTGCGTCCGCCATCTCAAAGAACTCGGCGTCCCTGGCCCAACCGGAATCATGACCCTCGGTCAAATCACCGAGGTCCTCGTCATGATCGTCCTCGCAAACCTGATGACCCGCTTCCGTCTCAAATGGGTCTTCCTCTCCGGCATCGCCTTCGGCCTCCTGCGCTACCTCGTCTTTATGCTCGGCACTCCCTCCTGGATCATCACGGGCATCGTCCTCCACGGCCTCGCCTACACCCTCTACTTCATCACCACCCAAATCTACCTCGAAGACCGCATCCCAACCATCCAGCGCGCCCGCGCCCAAGCCCTCCTCACCCTCCTCTCTAGCGGCGTCGGCAACCTCGCAGGCTTTCTCGGCAGCGGTCTCTGGCTCGCCTATTGCGAAAATTCCAACGGCGGTAATGTTCCATGGTCCACCTTCTGGGGCGGCCTCGCCCTCGTCACCGGCCTCGTCTTCCTATTCTTCGCTCTTTTTTATCAAGGCCGCGGCCGCCACCTGGAACACCCCTAACCCCCCCATTCATCACACCATGTTCACCGGCCTCGTCGAATCCACCGCCACCGTCCTCTCTCTCGAACAAAAAGACGCCAGCGCCCGCCTTCTCCTCCACTCCCCTTCCCTCGCCCCCCTCGTCGCCCTCGGCGATAGCATCGCCATCAACGGCTGCTGCCTCACCGTCGCCCACATCGACCTCCCCTCCGCCTCCCTCGCCTTCGACCTCCTCGCCCAAACCCTCCGCGTCACCAGCCTCGGCGATCTCTCCCCCGGCTCCCTAGTCAACCTGGAACGCGCCATGCAAATCGGCGACCGCTTCGGCGGCCACTTCGTCCAGGGCCACGTCGACGCCACCGTCACCGTCCTCGACTGGTCACGCCACGGTCAAGATCACCAACTCACCGTCTCCCTCCCCCCCGAGCACCGCGGCCTCGTCATCCCCAAAGGCTCCGTCTGCCTCGACGGCATCTCCCTCACCGCCGCCGAAGTCACCCCCGACTCCATCACCTGCTGGATCATCCCCCACACCATCGAGATGACCCACCTCAAAGCCATGTCCACCGGCCGCCGCCTCAACATCGAATTCGACATGCTCGGCAAATACGTCCAAAACCTCCTCGCCGCCCGCTCCTGACCGCCGAACACTTGCAAACTCCCCGGCGGCCAACTCGTATTCTCGTGCTGCCATGAACCCCCTCCTCGAATACCACCGCCTCCAAACCCGCCGCCAATTCTTCGGAGACACCGGCCTCCGCGCGGGCAGCATCGCCCTCGCCTCCATGCTTGGCAGCGAAATGGCCTCCGCCTCCCAACTCCAAGCCCCCCTTCCGGGCTTCCCCCACTTCGCCCCAAAAGCCAAGCGCCTCATCTACCTCCACATGAACGGCGCCCCCTCCCAGCTCGACCTCTGGGACTACAAACCGCAATTGGCCGCCCACTTCGACAAAGACCTCCCCGAAAGCATCCGCAACGGCCAGCGCATCACCACGATGACCAGCGGCCAGTCCCGCCTCCCGGTCGCTCCCTCCATGTTCAAATTCTCCCAGCACGGCCAGTCAGGCCGCTGGATCAGTGAACTCCTCCCCCACACCGCCAAAGTCGTCGACGAACTCGCTGTCATCAAATCCGTCCACACCACCGCCATCAATCATGACCCCGCCTGCACCTACGTCATGACCGGCTCCGAAGTCCCGGGCAAAGCCTCCATCGGCTCCTGGCTCGCCTACGGCCTCGGCTCCGCCTCCAACGACCTCCCCGCCTTCGTCGTCTTCACCCCCTCCTTCCCCGCCGCCAGCCAGGCCCAAGCCCTTTTCACCCGCATGTGGAGCAGCGGCTTCCTCCCCACCAAATTCACCGGCGTCGCCCTCCGTGGCCAGGGCGACCCCGTCCTCTACGTCAAAAATCCCCCCGGCGTCGACCCCTCCAACCGCCGCACCATGCTCGATGCCCTCAGCGAACTGAACCACCTCAACCACTCCCGCATCGGCGACCCCGAAATCCAAACGCGCATCGCCCAATACGAAATGGCTTTCCGCATGCAAACCAGCGTGCCCGAACTCACCGACCTCACCAAAGAATCCAAAGCCACCCTCGACATGTACGGTGACGACGTCCACCGCCAGGGCAGCTTCACCCACAGCGCCATCCTCGCCCGCCGCCTCATCGAACGCGGCACCCGCGTCGTCCAAATCCTCCACCGCGGCTGGGACCAGCACAACAACCTCCCCAAACTCATCAAAGGCCAGGTCGACGACAGCGAACGCGCCTGCGCCGCCCTCATCATGGACCTCAAACAACGCGGTCTCCTCGAAGACACCCTCGTCGTCTGGGGCGGCGAATTCGGCCGCACCGTCTACTCCCAGGGCAACCTCACCAAAGACACCTACGGCCGCGACCACCACCCCCGCTGCTTCACCATGTGGATGGCTGGCGGCGGCGTTAAAGGCGGCGTCGAATTCGGCGAAACCGACGACTTCTCCTACAACATCACCAAAGACCCCGTCCACATCAACGACCTCAACGCCACCATCCTCCACCTGATGGGCATCGACCACCGCAAGTTCACCTTCAAATTCCAAGGCCTCGATCAGCGCCTCACCGGCGTCGAAGACCACCACGTCATCAAAAACATCCTCGCCTAGCTCTCCTCCTCCTCCTCCTCCTCGTCCTCGTCCTCGTCCTCGTCCTCGTCCTCGTCCTCGTCCTCGTCCTCGTCCTCGTCCTCGCCCGCGTCCTCCCAACTCCCCACCCCGGCCCCCATGCCCCTCCGCCTCTTCCTCACCCTCCTCCTGCTCTCCGGCCCCGCCCTCGCCGCCGGCAAGCTCGACTTCAACCGCGACATCCGCCCCATCCTCTCCGACAACTGCTTCGCCTGCCACGGCTTCGACGCCAAAAAACGCAAGGCCGATCTCCGCCTCGACACCCCCGAAGGCGCCTACACCGCCATCGAAGGCACCTTCCCCATCAAACCCGGCGCCCCCCAGTCCAGCACCATCATCCATCGCGCCCTCGCCACCGACGAGGACGAAATCATGCCCCCTCCCGAAACCAATAAAAAACTCTCCCCCGCTCAAATCGAAACCCTCAAACGCTGGATCGCCGAAGGCGCCGAATACCAAAAACACTGGAGCTTCGAACCGCCCGTCAAAACAACTCCACCACCCGTCCCAAATCGCCCCTCATCCATCCGCAACCCCATCGACAACTTCATCCAGGCCGATCTCCCCAAACACAACCTCTCCCCCTCCCCCGAAGCCTCCAAAGAGACCCTCATCCGCCGCGTCACCCTCGACCTCACCGGCCTCCCTCCCACCCTCCAGGAAATCGACGCCTTCCTCGCCGACTCCTCCCTCGACGCCTACGAAAAGCTCGTCGCCCGCCTCCTCAAATCCGAACGCTACGGCGAGCACATGGGCCGCTACTGGCTCGACGCCGCTCGCTACGCCGACACCCACGGCCTCCACCTCGACAACGAACGCAGCATGTGGCCCTACCGCGACTGGGTCGTCCGCGCCTTTAATGACAACCTCCCCTTCGACGACTTCACCACCTGGCAACTCGCCGGCGACCTCCTCCCGAACGCCACCCTCGATCAAAAAATCGCCTCCGGCTTCAACCGCTGCAACGTCACCACCAGCGAAGGCGGCAGCATCAACGAAGAATTCGTCTTCCGCTACGCCGTCGACCGCACCGACACCACCGTCGCCGTCTGGCTCGGTCTCACCGCCGGTTGCGCCGTCTGTCACGATCACAAATTCGATCCCATCACGCAAAAAGAATTCTACCAGCTCTACGCCTTCTTCAATAGCGCCGCCGACCCCGCCATGGACGGCAACATCCTCCTCACCCCACCCATCCTCCGCCTCAGCACCCCCGACCAAACCAAACAACTCGCCGACCTCGATCAAAAAATCACCTCGGTCCAATCCAAGATCCGCGACGCCCTCAAAACCCTCAACTACATCGACCCCGCCACCCTCACCCCGCCCCCTCCCATCACCACCAGCGAAGTCGTCTGGTTCGAAGACACCTTCCCCGCCGGGTCCGATCTAAGCGTCGCAGGCAACCCCACCGAATTCGTCCAAAAAGAATCCGGCCCCGTCTTCAGCGGCTCCAAAGCCCTCAAGCGCACCTCCACCGGCGTCGCCCAGGACTTCTTCACCAAAGGCGGCAACTACACCATCCCACCCAACGGCAAAATCAGCGTCCAGTGTTACCTCGACGAAAAAAATCCCCCCACCGCCGTCATGCTCCAGTTCCACACCGCCGGCTGGAACCATCGCGCCGTCTGGGGTGAGGAAGGCGCCATCCCCTTCGGCCAGGTCCGCACCCCCGAACGCGTCAAAGTCGGCCCCCTTCCCGAACTCGGCAAATGGTCCAAACTCGAAGTCGACGCCGCCAAACTCGGCCTCAAACCCGGTGCCAAAGTCACCGGCTTCGCCTTCACCCAATTCAACGGCACCGTCTACTGGGATCACCTCGCCATGAGCTCCCGCGTCGATCCCCCCAAAGACCCCCAGTGGTCCTTCCAAGCCTGGATCAAAGCCAACCAGGGCAAACGCGTCGCCACCCTGCCCGGCGACCTCCAAACCCTCGTGCGCGGCAAAAAACCCGCCGAATGGCCTGCACCCGACGCCACCCGCCTCAAAGACTGGTGGCTCGAAAACGAATACCAGGGCTCCCGCGAAATCATCGATGGCATCGGCGCTCAAAAGCTCGCCCTCGAAGCCAAAAAGAAGACCCTCGAAGACACCATCCCCGCCACCTTCATCATGGCAGATCTTCCCCAACCCCGCGAAAGCTTCATCATGGACCGCGGCCTCTACGACAAACCCACCACCCCCGTCAGCCGCGATACCCCCGCGCTCTTCCCCCCTCTTCCCAACAAAGAAAACGCCTCCCGCCTCGACCTCGCCAAGTGGCTCACCAGCCCCGACCATCCCCTCACCGCCCGCGTCGCCGTCAATCGCCTCTGGCAGCAATTCTTCGGCACCGGCCTCGTCAAAACCAGCAACGACTTCGGCTCCCAAGGCACCCCGCCCACTCATCCCGAGCTCCTCGACTGGCTGGCTGTCACCTTCCGCGAAGACGGCTGGGACATCAAAAAATTCGTCACCCGCATCGTCACCTCCCACACCTATCGCCAAAGCGCCCAATTCACCGATCAAACGCTCGCGCTCGACCCCGAAAACAAACTTCTCGCCCGCGGCCCCCGCTTCCGCCTCGACGCCGAAGTCGTCCGCGACCAGGCCCTCTTCCTATCCCGCCTCCTCAGCCCCACCATCGGCGGCAAAGGCGTCCGCCCTTACCAACCCGAAAACATCTGGGAACCGGTCGCCTTCGGTGGCAGCAACACCAAAAACTACATCCAGGACCACGGCGAATCGCTCTACCGCCGCAGCCTTTATACCTTCTGGAAACGCACCGCCCCCCCGCCCAACATGACCTCGTTCGATGCCCCCAATCGCGAGAGCTACTGCCTCCAGCGCGAACGCTCCAATACCCCCCTGCAGGCCCTCACCCTCATGAACGACATCCAGTTCTTCGAAGCCTCCCGCGCCTTCGCCCAACACATCCTCACCACCACCCCAGCCACCCCGGATCGCCTCACCACCCTCTTCCGCTCCGCCACCGGTCGCCGCCCCGAGCCCACCGCACTCACCATCCTCGAACAAACCCTCACCAAACACCTCACCCACTTCAAATCCCACCCCGACGACGCCCAAAAAGCCATCACCTACGGCGAATCCAAACCCGACCCCGCCCTCAACCCCATCGAACTCGCCGCCTGGACCCTCCTAGCCAACCTCATCCTCAACCTCGACGAAGTCGTCACCAAAAGCTAACCACAGCCGAGCGGAGCGAGACAGCCAGCCAAAGGCTGCCCGCAGGGCGAGGTCGGCGGACCTCGGCAAACCGTGAACCGCGAACTGCGAACCGAGAACAGCGCACAGCGAACACAGAACAAAATCCACCCACCTCTTCCCCTTGTGATTCGTTAATTCCCTGTAATCCTCCCCCATGTCCGCAGCCCTCGAAGTCCCCACCGAACACACCGAAGAAATCAACGCCCGCATCCTCGCCGTCAGCGAAGACCGCGTAAAAGGTTTCCTCCAGCACCCCTTCCAGTTCATCGCCGAAGAAAGCGGCGTCGACTTCGACACCGTCGTCGAGCGCATCCGCGCCATGCTCAAAGCCGGCGTCATCCGCCGCGTCCGCCAAACCCTCCTCGCCAACAAACTCGCCGAAGGCGCCCTCGTCGCCTGGAAAGTCCCCGCCGATAAACTGGAGGCCGCCTTCGAATTCCTCTTCAAACAGGATCCCTTCAGCGGCCACGTCGTCCTCCGCTCCACCGACCGCGAAATCAGCGGCAGCGACTTCCGCCTCTGGACCACCCTCAAAGTCCCCCAGGGCCAAAACATCAACCACCATTGCGATGCCCTCAAACGCCTCATCGGTGCCGAAGACTACTACACCATGCAGGCCCACGGCATCTTCGCCCTTGGCGTCGGCCACGTCCGCCGCAAGAGCATGGAGCCCGGTGAAAAGGCCGACGTCCCAGCCGTCATGATGACCACCAACATCGCCGACCTCGACGCCGAAGAGTGGAACATCCTCCTCCATCTCAAAGGCGACCTGACCGCCGACGAAATTGGCCCCGAACCTTGGCTCGGCCGCGCCCAAGCCGCAGGCGTCTCAATGGAAAAGTTTTGCGAAGTCGCCAAACGCCTCGACTCCAAAGGCATCATCGGCCGCTTCTCCACCTTCCTCGAACACGTCAAACCCAGCGCCTCCGGTGTCCGCGTCACCCGCTTCAACGCCCTCTTCCATTGGAAAGTCCCCAAAGGCATGGAAGAACGCGCCGGCGGCGAAGTCGGCCGTCACCCCATCATGACCCACGCCTACTGGCGCGAAGGCGGCGAACGCTTCGCCAATGTCAACATCATGGGTGTTATCCACGGCACCGACAAAGAAACCGTCCTCACCCACAAAGCCGCCATCGACAAACATCTCGTCGAGTCCGGCATCCCCGTCGAATACACCAACGTCTTCTGGGGCGGCCGCAGCGAGATCAAACCCAGCGAGATCTCCCCCATCGTCTTCAACGAATGGCACGCCAAATGGAAAGACATCCCCGGCCCCGTCATTTGATGCCTTGAATCAACCGCTGTCACCCACCCGGCGCGCAAGATTCCTCATCAGATCATCCAAACCTCGAACATCTTCGCCTCCTCCGGTGTCTATCACCGCAGGAATCGTCGCGCTTCAGTCGGCGCACTCTTCCCCAATTCGCAACCTCACTCCCGATGCCTGCCATCCTCCCCCCTCCCTTCCCCACCACCCCCGAAGACAAAAACGCCGAAGAGTCCTACCGCTGCGAAGTCGATGACCGCCACCTCATCAGTGGCCCCAACCGCCGCCTTAAAGAACTCAGCCTCCTCTTCAAAGT
>CANETF010000098.1 GCA_947440575.1 Verrucomicrobiaceae bacterium | reverse complement strand
GCTTCCCGCTTCTCGGGTGGCATCACCTTTTCGATGCAACCGCTGCGAACCGGAAAGCCTTGTGGAACCAAGCACGACGCCATCTTCATCCCTTTCCATTCCCGTTTCTTGGCTAAAGCCGGAACTACAGAACGGGGAGGGGTGATTCTTGATTGAACTCCGCGATTGGAAGCCGTCCATTCGTCACCTCGATTGGGGTTCCAAGACTCCGCAGCTCTTGCCCGGTATCGCTTTGATACGGGGACTGCGAGCTGCAAAGCCTTGGAACCGCAAGCGAGGCAGGGCCTGAGCTTCTTCGAATCGCGGAATTCGGGTTGAAAGCTGGTGGCTTGGGGCGATGGGGTTTTTGTGTCTGATCGTCGCCCGCCCCGTCAATTCAATCCGCATCCGTTCGCTTACCACCAGGAGTTGGAGGTGGAGATTGAGTCTTTGACGAATATGGGGGCGGGGGTGGCGCGGGTGGATGGGTGGGTGGTGTTTGTGCCGTTTGCGCTGCCGGGGGAGCGGGTGCGGTGCCGAGTGTTTCGGAACTACAAGAGCTATTCGGATGCGGATTTTGTTGAGGTGGTGCGGGCGTCGCCGCATCGACGGGAGCCGGTGTGTTCGTTGTTTGGCCGGTGCGGGGGGTGTCAGTATCAGAACTTGGCGTATGAGGAGCAGTTGGTGTGGAAGCGTCGGCAGGTGGGGGAGTTGCTGGAGCGGATGGCGGGGGTCGACTTTCCGGTGGAGGCGGTTTATCCGTCGCCGGTGCAGTTGGGGTATCGGTCAAAGATCACGCCGCATTTTCACAAGCCGAAGGATGGGGAGATCGGGGAGATTGGGTTTTTGCGGGCGGGCAGCCGACATTCGCTGGTGGATGTGGAGAAGTGCTGGATCGCGATGGATGAGATCAATGCGGAACTGGAGTTGGTGAGGCGGGAGGCGAGGGAGAAGGGGGCAAGCTATAAGAATGGAGCGACGCTGCTGATGCGGGCGTCGCAGGGGAAGGTGCAGCGGCGGGCGGATGAGCTGTCAGTGGAGGTGGTGGACGGGGTGCGGTTTGAGTTTCAGGCGGGAGATTTTTTCCAGAACAATCCGTTCATTTTGCCGGCGTTTGTCGAGCATGTGGTGAAGGAGGCGGTGGCGGGTGGTGCGAGGTTTTTGGTGGATGCGTATTGTGGGAGCGGGTTGTTTGGGATCTGCGCGGCGCGGCGGTTTGAGGAGGTGATCGGGGTGGAGGTGTCGGCGAGCGCGGTGGTGAAGGCGGGGCACAATGCGGCGCTGAACGGGCTGACGAATTGCCGGTTTTTGGCGGCGGATGCGGAGCAGATTTTTGCGCAGGTGACGAGTCCGGCGGAGGCGACAGCGGTGATTATTGATCCGCCGAGGGCGGGGTGCAGTGAGGCGTTTTTGGTGCAGTTGCTGGCGTTTCGACCGAAGACGCTGGTGTATGTGTCCTGCAATCCGGCGACGCAGATGCGGGACTTGAAGCAGTTGAATGCGGGGGGGTATGGGCTGCGGCGGGTGCAGCCGTTTGATTTGTTTCCGCAGACGAAGCACTTGGAGTGCGTAATGACCCTCGAATTAGCCTGACTCTCATCATGGTTGTCAGATTGAAACTTTATTTGCCCCGCAGGCAAGGGCGCGCCCACGAACTGTAAAAGGGGGTAGACCCCGGAAGTCCCGGCTCACTGCGCCGGGCTACAAAATGATCCCGCTTTCATTGCGGGCCAGTGAGGTGGGCGTAGCGGGTGGACCAGTCGGGGGGGAGGCGGACGGGTTTGCCTTGGGGCATTTGGACGAGGGCTAGGGCTTGGCGGCAGGTGATGAGGAGGTGGGAGTCGGCGGCGCGGCGGACTTCGAAGGCGCACCAGAAGCGGGCGCGTTCGACTTTTTCGAGGTGGCCGTGGATGATGAGTTCGTCGGCGAGTTTGGCGGGTTTGCGGTAGTCGATTTCGGTGCGGACGACGACAGGGTAGAGCTGGGTTTGCGCCATTTCACTGAGGGCCATGCCGAGTTTGGCGGCGAGGCGGGTGCGGGCGGTTTCGATCATGCGGAGGTAGGCGATGTTGTGGACGACGCCGCCGCAGTCGGTGTCGAAGAACATGACTTCTTCGCGGGTCTCAATGGTGGGGGTATCGGGATGAAGGGTGGTCATGGGGTGAGAGAGAGCTAACTTCGGTGCTTGCCGAGTGCAAGGGGTCCGCTATGGAATGAGAACTGTGATGAGGCCTTCGTTAAAAAGAACTCTGCGGATGCTGTTTTTGGCGGCGGTGGCGCTGGGGTTGATGCTGGGGATGGTGACCTGCACGACGTCGCCGAAGCTGGCGGCGGGGGTGGTGAAGCGGTCGGGGACGGTGGACTGTGAGGGGACCGCGGTGGCGGTGGATTTTTATTTTCGGGACGATGGGGTGAAGCGGCCCGGGGTGGTGGTGGCGCATGGGTTCATGCGGAGCAAGCGCTACATGGCGGGGTGGGGGGCGGCGCTGGCGGAGCGGGGGATGGTGGCGGCGGTGGTGACGCAGCCGTATGTGGCGAAGCACTTGAGGAATGCGAAGGCGATCGAGGCGGTGGTGGCGGCGGGTCGGCGGCAGGAGTGGCCGGTGGCGGTGGACGGGAGAATGGGGTTGATGGGCTTTTCGATGGGAGGTTTGACGACGCTGCTGGCGGCGTCGCGGATGGAGGAGCCTGTGGCGGCATGGGTGGGGCTGGATCCGGTGGATTTTGAGGGCAAGGGGGCGGCGGTGGCGGGTCGGGTGAAGGTGGCGGGGTTGGCGTTGCTGGCGGAGCCGGCGCCGTTCAACCTGGAGGGCAATGCTTTGTCGATGCTGGCGGATTATGGGGGTGAGGTGACGGTGTGGAAGGTGGTGGGGGCGACGCATTGTGATCCGGAATCGCCGACGGATTGGCTGGGGCAGTTGGCGTGCGGTCCGGTGGATGTGAAGAGGCAGCGACTTTTCAGGGAGACGGCTTTGGATTTTTTGGAGGGGACATTGTTGGGGGCGCCGGGGGTGAAGTGGGGGGCTGAGTTGCCGGAGGGGATGGTGAGGGTTTTATTGGATAAGTAGCTGGAAAGAAGTGAGTTCGTGCTTGCAAGGTGACTGTCATTTGAGAGGCTATTCGGGTGCGGATACAGGCGGACAACTTGGATGTGATTGTGCTTGGCGGGGGACCCGCCGGGGCGACGGCGGCGATGGTGCTGGCGGGTGAGGGGCTGAAGGTGCGGGTGCTGGAGAAGGCGCGATTTCCGAGGTTTCATGTGGGGGAGAGTTTGCTGCCGTATAACATGGGATTGTTTGAGGAACTGGGGATTGAGGAGGAGGTCAAAAGCAGTGGGCATGTGGTGAAGCGGGCGGCGCAGTTTTGGAGTGGGGCGGGTGAGGTGGGGGGGCGGCTGGAGTTTGCGAAGGGGACGTTCACAGAGCACCAGCAGGCATACCAGGTGGAGCGATCGGTGTTTGATGAGAAGCTGCTGAGGCTGGCGGGAGCGCGCGGGGCGGAGGTGTGGGAGGGGTGCGGTTATGTGTCGCACGCGGTGACGGAGCAGGGGGTGGTGGTGACGTGTCGGGATGAGGCGGGGGAGACGCGGGAGGTGGGGGCGAAGTTTGTGGTGGATGCGACGGGGATGCAGGCGGTGACGGCGCGGAAGGCGGGTCTGAGGAAGGAGCGGGAGGGGCATCGGAAGGTGGCGGTGTATGGGCACTTTGAAGGGGTCGAGATGCCGGGTGGGGAGGAGACGGGGGACATTGTGCTTTTGATTCGGGATCAGGCTTGGGTGTGGATGATTCCTTTGGATGAGAAGCGGACGAGTGTGGGACTGGTGATGGGGCGGGCGGAGTTTGATGCGGGTCGGAGCGATGTGGAGGGGCTGTGGGAGCGGGTGGTGAGGGAGACGCCGGAATTGAAGCGGCGGATGGCGGGGTCGAGCCGACTGGGGGCGCTGCACATTGAGGCGGACTACTCGTTCAGCGTGGAGCATCTGGTGGAGCCGAGGCTGATGCGGGCGGGGGATGCGGCGGGGTTTTTGGATCCCGTGTTTTCGTCAGGGGTGATGCTGGCGATGGAGAGCGGGCGGGATGCGGCGCGGGTGGTGAGCGAGGCGGTGCGGGAGGGACGGTCGATGACGCGTGCGATGCGGGCTTATGAGCGCGGGGTGAACGAGCACCTGGCGCTGTTTTGGCAGTTTGTGGAGGCGTTCTACACGAGGCCGTTCATTGAGCTGTTTTTGCAGCCGAAGGCAGTGCTGAATTTGGGGTCGGCGATCAATGCGGTGCTGGCGGGCCGGGCGAAGTTGCCTTGGGCGGCGCGGTGGCGGTTGCGGGTGTTTTTTGGGCTGGTGAAGCTGCAGCGTTATGTGCCGGTGGTGCCGCGGTTGCGTTGGGTGGAGGGGCAGCCGCCGGAGAGGATGGTAGAAGAGGATCGAGAGGGGCGGGGGTTGGCGGCGCAGGGTGCGGGGGTGTGAAGGGGGCACGCAGAGGCGCAGAGAGGAGGAGAGGCGCAGAGGGATGAACGGGGGGTACGTTCTGACGAACGCGGCTACGGTGGGGTTATGAGAGGGGCAGGGGGGTGGGGGAGCCGATGACTTTGACTTCGAGTTCGAGCTGGATGCCTCGGGTTTGGAGGGCGTGTTCCTGGATTTGGGCGACGAGGTCGAGGACGTCGCGGGCTTTGGCGCCGCCGGTGTTGACGAGGAAGTTGCCGTGGATGTCGGAGACTTGGGCGGGGCCGAGGCTTCTGCCTTTGAGCCCGAGGTCGTCGATGAGTTTGCCGGCGCCGCAGAGTTCGGGATTTTTGAAGGTGCAGCCGGCGCTGGCGCCGACGGGCTGGGAGGTGCGGCGTTTGTGATGGGAGGCGGCGAGCTTGGCGGTGATGTCGTCTTTGGGGGCGTTCGGGGTGCCGCGAAGGACAGCGGAGACGATGAGGCGCTCTTCGAACTCGGGGACGTTGCGGTAGTGGTGCTCAATGTCGGCGAGGGGTTTTTCTTTGAGGCTGCCATCGAGGTCGATGAAGCGGACGGAGACGATTTGGTCGAAGGTTTCGATGCCCATGGCGCCGGCGTTCATGCGGATGGCGCCGCCGAGATTGCCGGGGATGCCTTCCATCCATTCGAAGCCGCCGAGGCCGGCGTTGCTGGCGGTGATGGCGATCTTTTTGAGGCGGGCTCCGACACCGGCGATGAGGGTATCGCCTTCGACACGGACGTCTTCGAATTCGCCTTTGGCGGGGTGGATGACGGCGCCGCGGATGCCGCCGTCCTGGACGAGGAGGTTGGAGCCGCGACCGATGACGCGGATGGGGATGGAGGCGCCGCGGAGGTAGCGGACGATGTCGGCGAAGGCGGCGATGGTTTGAGGTTGGATCCAGAACTGAGCCGGGCCACCGATGCGGAAGGTGGTGTGGAGGTTCATGGGTTCGTAGAGGCGGGCGAGGCCGCCGCCATTGGCGTCGAGGATGTCCCAGAGGCGTTCGAGGACGGGGAGGTCACGGGCGATGCAGCGGCCGGCTTCGTGGACGTTGCCGGCACCGAGGGTGATGACGAGGTCACCGGGGCGGATGGCATTGCCGAGTTGGTCGCGGGCCTCGAGCATGGTGGGGGTGGAGGCGCATTTGACGGTGCTTTGGGCGCGGACTTCTTCGAGGATGGTCTCGCCGGTGACGCCGGGAAGGGGTTTTTCACTGGCGGGATAGATGTCGGTGACGAAGAGTTGGTCGACGTCGTGGAAGGCGGCGCCGAACTCTTTTTTGAGCAGTTGGGTGCGGCTGTAGCGGTGGGGTTGGAAGAGGCAGAGGATGCGGGCGGGGTTGAGGCCCTTGGCGGTGGCGAGGGTGGCGGCGACTTCGCTGGGGTGATGGCCGTAGTCGTCGACGAGGGTGAAGCGGGAGGAGCGGTGGCGGATTTCGAAGCGGCGTTTAGCTCCACGGAAGGTTTTCAGGGCGTGCTGGATGGCGTCGAAGGAGACGCCGAGTTCGGTGGCGAGGGCGATGGCGGCGAGGGAGTTGGAGACGTTGTGTTTGCCGGGGATGCCGAGGGTGGCGGTGCCGAGGAGGGTGTCGCGCTGGTAGACTTCGAAGACGGAGTGGTCGGGTTCGCTGGCGAGGATTTGGGCGGTGTAGGCGGCGTGAGTGTTGCCGTGCCAGCCGTAGCCGATGGCTTGGGGGGAAGGGGAGCAGACTTCGGTGGCGACGGGGTCTTCGGCGCAGTAGATCCAGTGTTGAGAGGTTTGGCTGAGGAGCTGGGCGAACACGGCTTTGATGGCGTCGATGCCGTCGTAGTGGTCGAGGTGTTCGGCTTCGATGTTGAGGATGATGGAGTGGGCGGGGCGGAAGTTGACGAGGGTGCCGTCGCTTTCATCGCCTTCGGCGACGAAGAGGGAGCCTTCGGGGTCCCAGTGGGCGTTGGTGCCGAGGATGGGGATTTCGGCGCCGACGTAGTGGGAGGGATGCATTTGGCCGTGGCGGAGGACGTGGGCGGTGAGGGCGGAGGTGGTGGTCTTGCCGTGGGTGCCAGCGACGACGATGCCGTCTTTGACGGCCATGATGGCGGCGAGGGCTTCGGCGCGGCGGACGAGGGGGATGCCGGAGCGGTAGGCGGTGTCGTAGGCGATGTTGTTGGGTTTGATGGCGGAGGAGTAGATGACCATGTCGCAGTCAGCGACTTCGCGTTCGCAATGGGGGGAGAAGAACTCGAGGCCGAGTTTTTGGAGGCGGGCGGTTTCTTCGGTGGAGACTTTATCGGAGCCACTGACTTTGTGGCCGAGGGCGAGGAGGAGGGAGGCGAGGCCGCTCATGCCGGAGCCAGCGACACCGATGAGGTCGATACGCATGGGGTGGCGGTTTTCTTGGAGGAGGCTGAGGACGGCTTGGTTCATGAGAAAGAGGAGAGCGAGGGGAGAAGATGAATCGCGCGGAATCAGGGCTGAGACAAGAGGGTGGATTTGCTTTGGCCTAGGATATTGACTTTGAGGGGGGAGAGGGTGATGACGGCGTCTTCGTCGAGGGTTTCGACGATGGAGCCGGCGAACTGGATGGCGGGGCGACCCCGGAGTTCGAGGGTTTGGGAGGAGGGGGTCCAGGTGGCTTCTTTGGCAGTGGCGTAGAGGGGCCAGCCGATGTCAGGGGCGCCGGATTCGACCGTGGCTTTTTTTTGCTCGGAGCTGTCGCAGAAGATGTGGCCAGTGAATTCCTGTTCGCCGGTGGCGGAGGTGGTGGTTTGGTCGGCGCTGAGGGTGATGCCTGGGAGGAGAGGGTGTTGGGGTTGGTTGGGGAGGCGGGTGCGGGAGAGGTCGAGGATGGAGAGGCGGGGTTTGGCGGGGTCGGAGGAGCTTTGGCAGGAGGGGCCGAGCAAGGTGGTGGCGAGCAGGAGGAGGAGGCAGAGCGGGGTGGGATTCATTGGACGTGAATGGACACTGGTTTTTTGGAGGGGAATGGGCTGGGTGCAAGGGGAATGCGGAGGGCGGATAGGGATACTGGCAGAAACAAGGGGGGCAGAAAAAAGGAGGGTGATTGAGTAGCGGGTGGGGAAAAGTAGGCGGGGGGTGGGGGGTGGTGGCGTTAAGGGTGGGTGATGCGATTTTTGATTCCGAGGTTCTCGCTGGTGCAGGGGGTGTGGATGGTGGTGTTTGGATTCGTTGGGGCGGTGATTGCCGGGGGGTATGGGATGCTGCACGATCAGGTGACGTTTTGGCTTGGGCCGGAGTATTTCACGAGGTTCAAGGTGTATCAGTTTGGCTATGAGGGGGTGGCGAATCCGGGTCGATGGGTGGCGGCTCAGATTGGGTTTCAGGCGAGTTGGTGGGTGGGGTTGTTTGCGGGGTGGTTTTTGGGGCGTGTGGCGATACCGAGGGTGGATTTGGGACGGGCGATGCGGTGGTGTTTGCTGAGTGTGGGGCTGATGCTGGGAGTGACCTTGCTGTTTGGTGTTGGGGGTTGGGTTTGGGCGCAGTGGCGATTGGATGAGACTGGGGTGGCGCAGTGGACGGAGGCGATGCGCGGCTTTGATGTGGTGGATGTGCGGGCGTTTGCGACGGTGGGTTACATTCACAACGGGAGCTATCTGGGGGCGCTGGTGGGGTTGATTGGCGCAGTGATTTGGGTGTGGAGGCGTTGTTTGGGGAAGCGTGGGTGAGGGCTTGTGCTTTGGGGTTGGGGCTGCTTTAATTGGGGGATATGAATCGACGGTCCTTTTTTCGTTCGGCGGCTTTGGCGGCGGGTGGTGTGTCTTTGAGTGGGGGGGAGGCGAGTGCGGCGAGTGTGTCGTCGGTGAATGTGGCGAAGGCGGCGGCGGATTCGGCGTTTAAGATTCGCAATGGGGGGCTGAAGCAGACGGTGATGGGATGGTGCTTCAAGCCGATGGAGACGCTGGAACTGGCGAGGCACTGCAAGGAGATTGGGTTGAAGGGGATGGAGGGGATTGATCCGAAGTTTTATCCGGATGTGTTGAAGATGGGGATGGAGATTTCACTGGTGGGGAGTCACGGTTTTTCGAATGGGCCGTGCAATCCGATGTTTCGTGCGGAGGTGAAGGAGAAGCTGACGAAGTCGATCACGCTGGCGGCGGATGTGGGGTGCAAGAAGGTGATTACTTTTACCGGTATGCGGTTTGAGGGCATGGATCCGGATGCGGCGGTGAAGAGTTGTTTGGAGGCTTGGAAGGAGGTGCTGCCACTGGCGGAGGAGAAGGGGGTGACGCTGGTGTTGGAGCATTTGAACTCACGGGATGGGACGCATCCGATGAAGGGGCATCCGGGTTACTTTGGGGATGATGTGGATTTTTGTTTTGATCTGGTGAAGCAGATCGGGAGTCCGAACTTCAAGCTGCTGTTCGACATGTATCATGTGTCGATCATGAACGGGGACATCATCCGGCGGATTAGGACGAACCATGAGTTGATCGGGCATTATCACACGGCGGGGAATCCGGGGCGGTGTGAGCTGGATGAGTTCCAGGAGATTTACTATCCGCCGATCATTCAGGCGATTCTCGATACGGGGTATTCGGATTTCATTGCGCAGGAGTTTATTCCGACGTGGGATGATCCGATTTTAGCGCTGCGCCATGGGTGCATGGTTTGCGATTTGTGATGAAGCGTTTTCGACCTCCAGGGCAGTGTCCGGTTTGCGGGGAGTGGGTGTATCGTGGCCACGTGGTGTGCGCGGAATGCGGGGCGTGTGAGAAGTCGGGCTGGAAGGCGGAGTCGGGCTATGACGGGCTGGATTTGCCGGATCCGGACGAGGCGTTTGATTATGAGGCGTTTGTTGAGAAGGAGTTTGGCGGGGGGACGGAGCGGCGGATTGGGGAGGGGAAATGGGCGCGGGTTTGGTGGTGGGCAGCGGTGGCGGTGCTGGCTGCGTTGGTTGGGGCGCTGGTGATGAGTGCGCTGTGAGGTCGATGACCCTAGCAACAGAGAGGCGAGGACGAGGAGGAGGACGAGGACGAGGACGAGGACGAGGACGAGTGGGGCTCGGGGTCAGTCCTCCATGAGGCGGATGGCGAGTTTGCGCATGAGTTGGCGGTCGCTCATGGCGCTGGCGCGGTCGAAGGCTTCCTCGAGGTTGCGGAGGTTGCGCAGGAGGATGGCGTCGGTGCTGGCGGGTTCGCGGATGATTTCGTCCATGCCGGGGTTGGCGGCGGGATGGTGGCGGGCGACGTCGCTGGCGAGCATGAAGCGGCCGCGGTTGAAGCAGTCGACGAGGTAGAGGCGGTTGTCGGAGACGATGCGGGCGAGGAAGTGGCCGGGGAAGTTGCAGCCTTCGATGGTGAGGCCGTGACGATGGCCGATGAGGCGGTAGAGGCAGCAGAGGCTGATGGGGTTGCCTAGGCCGGTGTCGAGGACCCAGAAGAGGTTGCTGTTTTGGTGGGCGTAGTAGTCTTTGCTGTTGCCACGGAAGCGGACGGGGTCGCCTTTTTTGCCAAAGAGCCATTCGGCGAGCTCGCGGGCGTCCATTTTGCCGCCGTCGCGGAAGGCTTCTTCGGCGAGGGCGTCGAGGCGGGGGGCGAGGTCGGCGGCGCGGACTTTCCATCCGGCGAGGAAGGCGGAGAGCTGGGCGAGGCCTTCTTCGAGCTGGGCGGCGGGGGAGTCGAGCCAGCGCCAGCGCATCCAGGAGTCGAGGAGTTCGTTGCGGCGGACGGGGTCGAGCATGCGGGAGACGAGGCGGTCTTCCTCGACGGTGAGGGGGCGCTCGAGGCGGGAGAGGTGGAGGGGGAGGTCTGGCCTCATGGAGGCGAGTTTTTCCTGCACGGCTTTGCGGACGACTTCGGAGTCGTCGTCGAGGAGGCGGAGGAGATTGTCCAGATTGGCGATGCCCGACATGTGGAGGGTGAATATCACAGGAGGGGGGTGGGCTGCAAAGCAATTGTTTGTGCTGGTGCCGGATGGAGGTGGTTTACCCGTCCCGCTGGCGGCGCATGGCCTGGATTGAGTTCACCTCCGTGCGGGTATCCCCGGCAAGAGTGGGGGTGGGCATAAGGCGGTTTGGAGGCAGGACCGTCGGGCAGACAAGAGTGAGTCCAACGCTACGCAGGGCGGCTTTGAGGTGACGGGTTTCGAGTTGTTGAGCGGTGGTCATTGGGCCTCTCTGAATTATTTAGGGTCAGTTTCGCCTGAGGAGCGGGGGATGTCAAAGTTGAGTGGGAGGGAGAGGGCGTGGCCTTTGAATTTGTTTGCTGAATGAGGAAGGTTTGACGAAAAGGAGATGATGGAATCTACCCTGCCCGAACAAATCGAGAGTGAACGGCTGGTCATTCGTGTGGCTCGTCCTGGGGATGGGGTGATGTTTAATGCGGCGGTTGTTGAATCGTTGGAGCGGTTGTCGCCTTGGCTGGGGTGGGTGACGCCGGTGCCTTCGGTTGAGCAATCGGAGGCGTCGTGTCGGAAGGCTTATGCGAGGTTTTTGCTGAATGAAGACCTGATGGTTTTCTTTTTTCAGAAGTCAGATGGGTCGCTCGTGGGTGGCAGTGGTCTTCACGATGCGAACTGGGATTTGCGGTGCTTTGAAGTGGGTTATTGGGGGAATGCGAAATTTGCGGGGCTGGGATTGATCACGGAGGGGGTTGCGGCGTTGTCTGACTATGCGTTGGAACGGTTGGGGGCATCGCGGGTTTTTCTGACGACGGACGACCGGAACGTTGCGAGTTGGAAGCTGGCGGAGAGGGCGGGGTTTCAGCTTGAGGGCGTGTTGCGGAAGGATCGGCGAGATTTGGCGGGGGAGCTTCGGGATACTCGGGTGTATTCGAGGATTGGCGGGGAGTAGTGTGATGAAGATTTGGCTTTGCGTTGCGGGGTGAATGATGGAGTTTGGAGTGGCGTAGCGTCATCCAAGCATTGAAAGGCATTCACCATGAGCGAGACCAGCGAAGTGAGAGCGAATGAGCCGCGGCGTTACCGATGGGTTTGGCTGGTGGTTGGTGTCGTTGTGTATGGGGTTTTGATGGGCGAGCGGGGTGCGTTTGAGTCAGGCTGGCAGCGGAGTTTGGTGGCGGGTTGCGCGGTGGGGGTGCTGGTTTTGTGTGTTTGGCGGTATCGGAAGGCGAGGGGGAGGTAGATTCGGGGAGTTAACATTTCATGAGCACTTGGAGACGCAAAGCTATTGAATCGTTTCCTGATTTGCGGCACGAGTTTGAGCAGGCGGATACCACGATTTATGAGGTGTTCTTCGAGCTGTTGCCGCGCGTTTGCGATGCACACGTTCGTGGGGATTTGGAGGAGTTGCGGAGCATCTACGACTTTGCGGGGTGGTGCTTTCAGCAGAAAGCTGATGACCTCTGGAATGCTGCAGGCGTTGCCTTTTACGAGCATTTGGTGGACGAGCCGACAACGCTCAGTGAGATTCCGCAGTGGTTGGAACCCGATGTATTTGAGGGATGCAAGAGCCTGTTTGAGGCAAGGCTAGAGCCAGAGCAGTTCCGAGAGCTTTGTGAGAGGTATTTGAGACGTTAGCGAATACCTTGCTAGAAAGCTGAGAGCACTGTGCGCTTTTTGGGGAGATCCTTATCTGTGAGCGAATACGTTGCTGCGGAATCGGAATTCCGCGCGCCCTGACACACTGAAGTGTGAACAACGTACGAATACCCGAATGATCGGCTAAAGTCTTTACTTCAACAGGGTCTGGGCGGCGGTGAGGCGGGAGAGGACTTTTTGTTTGCCGAGGAAGTGGGCGATGGTGGTGACGCCGGGGCCGCGATTTTGGCCGGAGAAGGCGGCGCGGAGGAGGGGCATGAGGGCGCCGGGTTTGACGCTTTGGGCGGCGGCGGCGGTGTTGAGGGCTTCGTGGGCCTGGTCCTCGGTGAAGGTGTCGGGGAGGGCGGCGAAGGCGGTGATGGCGGCTTCCAGGAGGGCGGCGTTTTCGGGCTTGGACTGAAGTTTGGCGAGGCAGTCGGCTTCCATGGGGAAGTCGTCGCGGAAGAAGTAGTGGACCCACTCGGGGAACTCGGTGAGGAGGTGGACTTTTTCGCGGACGCTGTAGATGGCAGCGGCGGCGTTTGCTTCGTCGTCGATGATGAGGCCGGCGCGGTCGAGGAAGGGGCGGGCGGCGGCGAGCATGGCTTCCGGGGAGAGTTCGCGGAGGTAGTGGGCGTTGAGCCACTTCAACTTGGCGGCGTCGAAGCGGGCGTTGCCGGAGTGGATCTCGCGGGTGTCGAAGAGCTGGATGAGGGTGTTGGGATCGAGCTTTTCGGTTTCGGCGCGGGGGGTCCAGCCGAGGAGGCAGAGGTAGTTGAAGACGGCCTGGGGGAGGTAGCCGTCCTGCTCATAGCTGGCGACGGCGGCGCCTTCGTCGCGCTTGCTCATTTTGGAGCCGCCGGGGTTCAGGATGAGGGGGATGTGAGCGTAGGTGGGCGGGTTTTTGCCGAAGGCTTCAAAGAGGTCGATGTGCTTCCAGGTATTGGAGAGGTGGTCCTCGCCCCGGAAGACGTGGGTGATGCCCATTTCGATGTCGTCGACGACGTTGACGAAGTGGAAGATGTAGCTGCCGTCAGGGCGGCGGAGGGTCATGTCCGGCTCTTCGGTGGCGGCGAATTCGACATCGCCGCAGACGAGGTCGGGCACGGTGATGGGGGTGCGGGAGAACTTGAAGCGAACGGCTCCATTTTCCTCGGTGTAGGTGCGGCCGGCGGCGGTGAGGGTGTCGAGGTAGCGGTCGTAGATGGCCTGGCGTTGGCTTTGGAAGTAGGGGCCGCAGTCGCCCCCGGCTTCGGGGCCTTCATCCCAGTCGATGCCGAGCCAGCGGAGGCCGTCGAAGATGGCATTGCGGGCGGCTTCGGTGTTGCGGGCTTCGTCGGTGTCCTCGATGCGGAGGATGAAGGCACCGTGGTGTTTGCGGGCGAAGAGCCAGTTGAACAGAGCGGTGCGGGCCCCGCCGACGTGGAGGTAGCCGGTGGGGGAGGGGGCGAAGCGGACGCGGATGGACATCGGTTTTGTTCTCTGTTCTCTGTTCTCTGTTCTCGGTTTGTTGTTAGGCGGCGGGGTCGCCTTCTTTGGGTTTGGGTTTCCAGGTGGACTGGACGTAGAGTTCGCGGAGTTGTTTGAAGTCGACGTTGGTGGGGCTGTCGGTCATGAGGTCGACGGCTTTGTTGTTTTTCGGGAAGGCGATGACTTCGCGGATGCTG
Source organism: Verrucomicrobiaceae bacterium (assembly GCA_947440575.1). Classification (GTDB taxonomy): domain Bacteria; phylum Verrucomicrobiota; class Verrucomicrobiia; order Verrucomicrobiales; family Verrucomicrobiaceae; genus JAGRPD01. The sequence goes on along the minus strand of CANETF010000098.1, from coordinate 1,661 downwards.
TCTTCTCCACAGGCGAGCATGGCGATGCGGTCGAGGCCGAGGGCGAGGCCGCCGTGGGGTGGGGCGCCGAAGCGGAAGGCGTCGAGGAGGTGGGAGAATTTCTCCTGCTGCTCTTCGGGGCCGACGCCGAGGACGGTGAACATTTTTTCCTGGAGTTCGCGTTCGTGAATCCGGATGGAGCCGCCGCCGAGTTCGTAGCCGTTGAGGACAACGTCGTAGGCTTCGGCGCGGACTTTGCCATACTCGCCAGCTTCGAGAAGAGGAATGTCCTCGGTTTTTGGGCGGGTGAAGGGGTGGTGAACGGCGACCCAGGCCTGGTCTTCGGGGGAGAAGGCGAGGAGGGGGAAGTCGACGACCCAGAGGAAGTTCAGCGCGGTGCTGCCTTCGGTGAGTTTTTGCATGTTGGCGATCTCGATGCGGGTGCGGCCGAGGATGTTGCAGGCGTCGTCCCAGGTGCCGGCGTAGAAGAAGATGAGGTCGTTTTCTTCGACGGCGAGTTTTGCCAGGAGGGCCTGTTGCTCGGCTTCGCCGAAGAATTTCCAGAGGGGGGATTTGTATTCGAGGACGCCTTCGGCATTCCGCTCGACCTTGATGAAGGCGAGTTGTTTGACTTTCATGCCGGCCTCGATGGCGAGTTCGTTGAGGCGGATCATTTGGCCGGTGGTGATGCCAGCGAAGCCTTTGGCGTTGATGGCACGGACGACGCCGCCGTTGTCGAGGGTGGACTTGAAGATCTTGAAACCGGAGTCGGCGAAGACATCGGCCATGTCGACGATCTCGAGGCCGTAGCGGGTGTCGGGTTTGTCGGAGCCGTATTTGTCCATGGCCTCCTGGTAAGTGATGCGGGGGAAGGGCAGTGGGACTTCGGCGCCGTGGGCGGCTTTGAACATGGAGATCAGCAGGCCTTCGACGAGGTTGATGATGTCGGGCTGGGTGACGAAGGAGGCTTCGATATCGATCTGGGTGAACTCGGGTTGGCGGTCGGCGCGGAGGTCTTCGTCGCGGAAGCAGCGGGCGACTTGGAAGTAGCGCTCGAGGCCGGCGACCATGAGGAGTTGTTTGTATTGTTGCGGGGCCTGCGGGAGGGCGAAGAACTTGGAGGGGCTGAGGCGGGCGGGGACGAGGAAGTCGCGCGCGCCTTCGGGGGTGGGGTTGGAGAGGATGGGGGTTTCGACTTCGACGAAGCCCTGGCCGTCGAGGTAATTGCGGGCGGCGGTGGTGATGCGGTGGCGGGTGCGGATGTTGTTGGTCATCCGGGGGCGGCGCAGGTCGAGGTAGCGGTATTTCATCCGCAGGTCCTCGTTCGACAGTTCGCGGTCGAGCTGGAAGGGGAGGACGTCGGCTTTGTTGACGACGGTGAGGCTGGTGGCGACGATTTCGATTTCGCCGGTGCCGAGTTTGCTGTTCTCGGTGCCTTCGAGGCGTTTGGAGACTTTGCCGGAGACTTGGATGACGTCTTCGTCGCGGAGTTCGTGGCTTTGGGCGGCGAGTTCGGCGTTTTCTTCAGGGCGGAAGACGACTTGGGTGAGGCCCTCACGATCCCGCAAGTCCACGAAGATGACGCCGCCGTGGTCGCGGGCGGAGTTGACCCAACCGGAGAGGGTGACGGTCTGGCCGATGTGTTCGGCGCGAAGCTGGGAGCAGTGGTGGGAGCGGTAGGG
>CANETF010000097.1 GCA_947440575.1 Verrucomicrobiaceae bacterium | reverse complement strand
TTGTCACGGCGTGGATCGCGGAAATCAACTTCACCGTGATTGATGATCGGATTGGTCCAATCCGCGACATACAAGCCGCCATCGGGCCCCATGGCGAGGGCGATAGGGCGGAAAGCCGCATCGCTGGTGCGGGCGACATCGGCCTGCGTTTGCGTGATGTAGCCTGACTTTGGCGCAGCCTTGTCCGCTGTGAAGTCGGTGAAGTTAAACCGCACGATGCGATGAGCGCGGAAGTCATTGGTGATGGCGCTACCCTGCCATTCCGGGCCAAAGAGTGGGCTATTCACGAGCTCGAGACCGCAGAACTTTGGATACGATCCTGGGCTCACGCTTTGGATGTAACGGCGTGCGCCTTCGCTCGGCGGCAGCACGGCACCGGGGAAGCTCCAGCTGATGCCATTGCCATCTGCACCGGATGTGAGGAACGTTTGGCCATTGAGATCTTCCTGTTGGCCCCAGCAGTTCACGAGGCCCTTGGAATGGACTTCTAACCGCTCGGTGTTCGGATCATAAGCAAAGGCCACGCCGCTGTTGGCTCGCACCAGGCCCCATGGCGTCTCGATGTGCGAGTGGATGTAAATGGTTTGCTGGAAATAGAGCCGTCCATCAATGCCCCAATGCAGGCCGTGGATGATGTGATGGGTGTCCTCTGTGCCGAAGCCGCTGAGCACGATGCGGCGCTCGCTGAGCAAGCCATCTGCACCGGGTTGGCTGAGATGCACGAGTTCCGTGCTGGCTCCGACAAAGCAGCCACCGTTGTTGTCCGGTGCGACACCCGCAGGAATGAGCAACTTGTCCGCGACGATGCGTGAGACATCTGCCACGCCATCGCGGTTCGTGTCCTCCATCACGATGATGCGGTCATTCCCGGTTGATGGACCAAATTTGGCACTGTTGCCTTCCATCTGCGCACCGAGGTCATCCGGGTTCACCTGGGGGTAAGTGTTCGATGTTGCGACCCACAAACGGCCCGCTGTATCCCAGTTCATGCCGACTGGCTTTTCCAACAACGGATTTTCCGCGAAGAGCGTCATCGCGAGGCCATCGTCGAGCGTGAACTCAGGCTTTGGCAAAGAAGCCAGCACGGGCAGCTTCGTCTCGCTCGGCAGCTCGGGTGGCAGTGTGCTCGGCTTACCCGCAGCGATGCCGATCACGTTCGCCTCGGCTTTTTCGATGAGAGGATCAAACTTCGGAATCTCCACCGCATTGCGCCCCTGCTCTTGTTTGCGGAAGCCGAAGATGTAGGTGTAATTAGCCGGACGACTGCGATGGAAGAAGAGCGAGTTCTTGCGCAGGATTGCCTCGCGCAAGGAGCGCTGTTCGGCGGTCTCAGCATCCCACTTGGCAGCATCCGTTTTCCAGCCGAGCTGGGCTGCAAAACTTTCGCTCAGTGCCTGAAGGCCACGCGGATTCAAATGAATGCCGTTGTCCGTGCCCTGCGCCAGATCAATGCCTGCCGCCTTCTGCCATTCACCCCGCACAAAGGGTGACTGCTTCTCCGCTGCCAGCTGTTCCATCACCTTTTCATACTCCATGAGCAGAGCATTATGCTCCGCCGGATCAGGCAAGCCGGGCCGTGTAGCGCGCAGGTCCTCATGCTTGATCGGCCCCACAAATACAAAGCGCACTTTGCCATCGGGACTAGCCGCCGTGATCAGATCCATCAGTGCCAGCAGCTCTGTGCGGAACTTCGCCGGACTGTGATCCAATCCATAGCGCACAGGATCGGGATTCAGCACGGGATCATTCTTCCGATACGTCAGGTCATCTAGACTCGCCGCCATGCCATAGCCCAGGATCGCTACCGTCGGCTTCACCACAGCGAGCTGTTCCTTCAGCGCATCCACACCTTTTTCCACCGGATCAAAACTCGCCCGTGAAGCTCCCAGCGGACTGTCACCGCTATAACCTAGATTGCGCACGGCAAAACTTTTGCCCGCAAACTCCCGGCGCATCTTTGATTCGATGTAGCCATAGTTGTTCTCTCGCTCGACAAGCACGTCGCCAATGAGTAACACCCGGTCGCCGTCGTTGATTTCGAGTTTGCGTTCAGCTGCACCCGCGATGGAGGCGAGGACGAGTAGAGAGAAGAAGTGTCGGAGCATTGAGGTTGGGGTGGGGAATAACAGATAGAAAAGCGTATGTGGGCGCGAGATCACTCGGCAAAAGTTGTGTCGCATTCAGCAATCGAGTATGCCATCGGCGCGAGCAGCAGGGCGAAGAGGTGTCGAAAGGAGGATTTCATCGTTGAATCAAATGGAATGGGGGCTGAACGCGCGGCGTCCATCTTAGCGCAGCACGACGCGCGGGGCGACCCACGTCGCCCAGTCGCCTGCGGGGTCGGCGAGTGGATCGACGATGAAGGTGATGCTGACTTCGCGACCACGGAAGCTGGCGAGATCGATCTCTGCTGGCACGCGCTCCAAGCCCTTGAGCTGGCGTGCGAAGACTTCGCGTCCGTCCATCTCGATGGCGAAGGCGGCGCCGTTGCTCTTCGCGTTGTTCAGCAGCGCGTCAAAGGTGAGCAGGCAGCGCTTCGCATCCATAGCGGGAATCGCGACACGGTAGGTCAGCAGGGCGCGGCCTTTCGACTTCGGATGTTGCTGTAGCGCATCCTCCGGCACTTCGTCCGGCGGGCCGATGCGCCGCAGCTGGACTGACTGCACATTCTCCTGCTGCGCCTTCGCTCGCTGTGCGACGAAGTCGAAGACCACGTGCCCTGTTTCGCGCTTCACCGCACGCGGCGGGTCAAACTTGGTCGCCACGACATTACTCCAATCCTTACGCCCGACGATAGGCAGCGCAAAGGCGAACGCGGCATCTTCCTCCGGCGTGCCGGCCTTTTGCACGACGTCCCATAGCTTCCGCGCGCGGCCAACGCCATTGACGTTCGCACTGCCATCGTGCTCGCGGATGCCGAAGAGGAGACGGCCCTCGTTCGGATGATCGACATGGCGATGATACAGGAAGGACTCGATGCCCGGCAGCGCCTGCACCTTCTTCCACGCGAGCGCGAAGGCGGCGGCTTGCACGAGTTCACCGTCGGGACCGGGCGGGCAGTCAAAGCCTTGTTCGGTCAGCACGATCCGGCGTGGCTTGCCTTCAAAGAGGAAACGCGGCTGACGCAGGAAGGCGGGCAGCACCTCAAGATTGTGAAACGTGATCCGCGGCGCATCGAACCGCAAGGGCGCGGAGCGGTCACTCCAAAAACTTGGCTTCCTGAGGTTCTCTGGATACGGATGATGCGCGAGGTTCCATGGGAAATCGCCTTCCCGTCTCGCACGCTCGTGGACTCCTTCCAGAACCTCCACGCCGGTGAAGTCGTGCGTCCGATCCGTCGTCGCGGTAAGCGTCCAGTGATGGTCGAGCGAGATAAAGATCGGGAAGTCCGCATGCACACTGCGCGTGGCCAGATCGGCGATGCGCAGTGCGACACTGTATTCGCGCAACAACACCTCCGGCTCGACCGCGCCCATGTGATACCACCCCCAGTGGTTTTGCACTTCGTTACCGATCACGAGCCCGGCGATCTGGCCAAACTTTGCGTCTTCGCGCGTGTAGCGATCCACCAGCCAATGGAGGATCGCACGGTAGAAGAAGACGCCTTCTTCCGTCGCCGTGTTGAATGCTGCTGGGCCCTCTGGAACCGTCGCCGGATCGGTGCGCGGATGCACGAGCGGCGATGTCCGCGACATGGTCTTCTGAACGGTATTCCCGAGGATGCCCGTCACGCGCATCTTCGCCGCGTGAAGCGCCTGCAATTCGCGATCAAGCGCCGCGACCGCAGCCGGACGAAGCCCGATCTTTCTCCCCTCAAACTCGAAGCTGAGCTTGGGCTCCGCGCTCTGCCAATCGATCAGCCATCCGATGTTGATGTTCTGGTTCGACTGCCCGAAGCCGAGCGCCTTGCCATCCTCCACGTCGAGTCGGCAGGCGATCCCTTTCTTGTTCGCGAGCGAGCCAAGGGAGTTCTTCCGCTGCGGGAGCGCGGAGAAATCCGTGACATGCTGCGGCGGACCAAGCACCTTCCCACCCGCGCGGAGTTCAAACTTCGCGAACAGCCGGTCGCGTTTGCCATCGAAGCGAGGCACCGTTGCCTCAGGACCCTCACCACTCCATAAAACGTGGCCTTCTCCCGCCCCCGAGGTATGCAGCGGCAGCTCGCGAATCTCCGTCGTTCCCGCGCTGGGCGACCACGCAAAGCGCAGCGAATCCGGCGTGACTGCGACACGTAGCGGTGATTCGTCAGCGCGGACAAGACTGCTGAAAACGACGAGCGCAGTCAGCAGGCAAAGAGTGAGGAGGTAGAAAAAGCGGCGGCATTTCATGGAGAAAGTAAAACGCCTTTCGATTCGGGAATGCATGGCCTAGGTCTGCCAAAAGTTGTCATCATCCTGCCATATCAACCAAGTCACTTCAGAGAGCCTTTTTCGCCAGCATGGCTGAGCCACAGGCATTCCGGCTCATGTTTGATCAGCAGCCCAACGTGTTCTTCTTGGTGAAGAATCGTGAGAGCCACCTCATCGCTGCCAGCTTGCCAATGTATTCCCGGCTCAGTCCACTCTCACGAGCCAGCCCATACTTGCTCAGTCCACAGCGCTCCCGCAGCTCTTGCAAACGTCTCGGAAGCCGCTCGCGGATGCGCTCGGCATAGTCGTGGGCGTCGTGGTTGTCCGGCACGGTGGGCATGGGAGATTCATGCAGATTGCCTTGGAGTCATCGGCGTGAGCAGTAGCAAGGTGGGGAGGAAGGCGAGTATTTGCGTCTTCATTAAACGGCTCCGATTGCCAGTGTCTACTTTTGCACAAACGCAGGAATGATCCGCTGCGGCAGCGTCTTGAGCATTTCGCCCATGCCTTTGTTGTGGGAGGTGACGACGGCGACGAGGTCGAGTCCGGGGAACATGAAGATGAACTGCCCGCCTGCGCCGCGACCTTGAAAGCTGTGGTAAGTCTTGCCGCCGACGGTGAAATCATCAACCCACCAGAAGAAGCCGTAGTGCTCGTTGATCTGGCTCGGGGTGGTCGCCCGCACGAGGTAGGCCTCGGGGATGAGTTGATCGCCTTTCCACTTCCCTTTGTTGAGGATGAGTTGGCCGAATTTCAGCATGTCGCGCGACAGGATGCTGCTTCCGGCGGCGGACTTCGGCAGGCCGCTGATGGCGTGTTCCCAATGATACTGCGTGATGCTCATGCGCCCGAGAAGTTCTGTTTTGATGAACTCCTCCGCGCCGCCGGGAACAACAGCATTCAGCACTTGCATCGCGATGGCGGTGTCAGGCTCCTGATACTTGAACTCGCGTGGCATCGCGGGGATCGGATCGCTGTGTTGCAGATAGGCTTGCAGTTCTCCCAGTCCCTTGAGCTGCGCCGGATTTTTCATCAGCTCTTTCTCCTTCTCCTTCGCGAGCCGGATGCCGGAACCCATCTGCATGGCCTGCGCGAGCGTGATCGTGTCCGCGCCCGCGACGAGCTTGGTCGTGTCGAGTCCCTTGAGGAAAGAGATCACGGGCTTGTCGAGGTCATCCATCTTCAGCAGGTCGAGCTGAATCGCGCGACCCACGGCCAGTGCGGTGTAGGACTTCGTGATCGACATCTGGTAGTGCGGGAAGTTCGCGCGGCCCCGGCGGTAGTAGGATTCAAAGAGCAGCTTGCCGCGATAGCTGATGAGCATGCTGTCCACATGGCCCGCCGTCTCGTCCTCCGCCGCTGCCGCCAGCTTGTTGGCAAAGGCCTCAATCATCGCGCGGTCACCGCCATCGACACCGAGCTTGCCCACGACGAGCCCGTCCTTTTTGTCCCCCGGAGCTGCGCTGATGTAGGGCTTTTCCAAGTCTGGCAACTTGGCTTCCAACCGGTAAAGTTTGTCTTGGAGATTCAGCCCCGGCACTTCAGGCGCGAGGCCGTTGCTGGGCTGCTGGGCGTGGAGAAGAAAGCCGCTACTCACGAGGGTGAGCGTCAGCAAAGAATAGAGTGCGGGATGGATTCTCATCGCGGGTATCAAGTTGGATTTCACTATTTCGCCTCCCCTGCCTTCTTCATCGCACGGTTGGCCTTCCGCTTTGTGGCCTTGTCGTCGGTTGCTGAGGGCTTGGAGTCCGGCTCCTCGCCAGCTTCGGTGGCGGTTCCGCCGGACTTGTCGAGTGCGGGGTAGTTTTTCACGGCTTCTGCGAGCTTGGCGGGATTTTCGCGGGCATCGAAGGCGGCGAGGCAGTGGTCGTGGCTCTCGACCATCCATTGGCGCAGGCGGTCCTGATACTTTTTCACGAGAGCCTGATGCTTGGGATCGTGGATGAGGTTGTTCGTGCAGCCGGGATCTTTTTCGAGGTCGTAGAACTCCTGGGGGACACGGAGCCGGAACAGGTCCACGCGAGCTTGGATGGCGGCATCGGTTTTACCGGCTTCTTCCATCGCGGCGAAGGTAAGGCCTTCGTTGTTGTTCTTGTATTTGAACTTGCCGTCGGAGAAGGCGTTGAAGATGTAGCCGTAGCGCGCGTCTTGCACGCAACGCATCGGCTTGGGCGGGCCGCCGATGGTGTAGTCGATCTGGGTGAAGACGTAATCGCGCCCATCCTGCTCACCTCCTTTGAGGAGCGGGACCATGGAGCGTCCGTCGAGTCCTTCGGGAATCGGCAGGCCCGTGGCGTCCATGAAGGTAGCGAAGAAATCGACCTCGGAGACGAAGTGCGTCTTGTCCACCGAGCCGGGTTTCGTGACGCCCGGCCAGCGAAACAGCATGGGCGTGCGATTGCTGGCGAGATAGGTGTTGGCCTTCGCAAAAGGAAAGGCGGAGCCGTTGTCGGTGATGAAGACGACCAGCGTGCGACCGGCCAGCCCGGAGTCTTCGAGCGCCAGAAGCACGCGACCGACGGTGTCGTCGAGGCGGCGGATGGAGCTGAAGTAGTTCGCGTATTCCTCGCGCACCTTGGGCAGGTCAGGGAGATAGCTAGGGATGACCATCTCCTCCGGTTTGAAGATTCGCGATGGCACTTCCTCCCCGTTCTTGCCGCGACCGTTGGGATCGTAGAACGGGCGATGCGGGTCGTGGGAGTTGACCATGAAGTAGAAGGGTTTGTTCTCCGCCTTGCATCGGGCAAAGAACTCCTGTGCGAATCCGTGATACTTCGTCGGACTGCGCCCCGCGCCGAGTTCCGCGAAGTCGTGCATATAGTCCCACTTGAACGCCGCATCAGGCGTGGAGTGGCTCACCTTGCCAAGGACACCCGTGAGATAACCCGCTTTCTGGAAGGTGCCAAACACCGTCGGGATCGGCTTAGTGAGCTTGTTGAAGCCAAACAACCCGCTGTTGTGCCCGTAGCGTCCCGTGGCAATGATACTTCGGCTCGGACAACAGATGGCGTTGTTGACGAAGCCATGCTGAAAGCTGAGGCCCTCGGCAGCGAGCTTACTGAGGTTCGGCGTGACGCCCGGCACCTTGCCATCCAGAAAGTCCATCGCCTCATGGCCGAGGTCATCGGCAGTGATGAGCAGGACGTTGAGCGGCGACTCGGCGGCGGGGAGCACGGCCAGCGGCGCAAACAGCAGGGCTGCGATGAGTGTGAGTGTGGGGTTCATAGCGGGTGCCCTTCGTCACTTCCCCTTCCCCCACAGCTTCGCGAACTTCTCCGGCACATAGAAGTCGTCCTTCCCCGTTGCTGAATATGCGGTGCGCTCGATGGTCGTGCCGCGCACACGCTGGCGGCAGACGTTGAAGTGCCAGGGGAACAAATCCTTGGGCATGGCACCGTCGATGCCTTTTACCGGGTCGATCATGCGAGAGCCTTCGCCGGTGATGGGGAGGCGCATTTCGAGGCTCCATTGCTGGTCGCCGCGATGCACGGCGAACTGCGCGCCGGAGGTCCACTTCACGCCTTTGCCATCCTTGCCGTGGTCGATCTCGAGCACGGTGCCGGAGGAGTTGATGGCGATCTCGTAGTAGCTGTTGGAGGCGGTCTCGATGAGCAAAGTGATGTGATCGCCTTCGAGAAGTTTCGGGTCATCCGGAGTGGTGGTGGCGATGCTGACGCTGGGCATGTCGGGTTCCTGACACACGATGCCGATGTGCAGGATGCTGCCCTCGCGTTGGATCTGGAACATCGTGTTGGCGGTGGGTCGCGGGGCCTCTGGCGTGAGCTTCACGAGCGGGGCGCTGCGCACGTCGGTCCAGTAGTCTTTGAGCACCTGACCATCGAAGGCTTTTTCGCGCAGCGGCTTTCCGCCGGTCTGATTTGTCTCCAGCACGCGGTAATCGAGTGTGGTGTCGTGCTTGCGGCTGAGCTGCTGTTGCAGCGTGCGCAGCGGCTTCATGAGGTCGGCGATTTTTTGAATGCGACGTCCGGGGAGCGATTGCGGATCGGCGGCGGCTTGCGCGGCGGCGAGCACAGTGAACGCCTCGCCGATCTTCGCGCCGTCCTGGCCCATGTGCATCCAGTTGGCCTCGGAGAACTCCGCGAATGCCTGCATCGGCTTGGCCGCAGGGCCGTAGTAGCTGGTGAAGTAGTCGGTCAGCAGCGCATCGAGATTTTGATCGGCGTCCCACCAGAGGCGCGCGGTGACGTAGAGATTCAGGTGCTCCAGCGCGAACGGATCGTAGCCGAAGCTGTTCTCTTTCCCGGCAGGATGATCATAGATTTCGATCATCTCGCCGAGCGTGTGGCCTTTGAGTTCGCGCAGGTCGCTGGCGATTTGCTTCGTGTAAATGACGGGCCGTCCGGCCTGCTCGGGCCGCGCGTTGATGTTGTAGTCCCAGGTGAGATATTTGCCGGAAGTGAGCTTCTTCATCCAATCCGTGCGCAAGCTGCGGTGCTCGCTGCGCTTCGTTTCATCCCAGAAGCCCTGGCGCTGACGCGTCTCGATGAGCACGAGGTTCGGGCTGAGTTTGTCGATCTTAGCTGGCGGCATTTTGTAAGCGCTGTAGGCGAGTCCGCTCACGAGTCGATCCGGGTGCGATTTATAAAGCTCCAGCGCCACGCGATTGAGGTAGCCCCACACCTGATCCGACATCGTGCCCGACCAACCGCGCTCGGGCGTGAGCTGCGCCATCCACTTCGGATCATCGGAGGTCATGCCGCCGTAACCATCCACGAGGTCGATGCTGAGCATCGGCTCGCGGAAGTGATCGAACATCACGCGGGAGTATTTCAGATGCTTCTCGAAGAACAGCGGCGAGGTGAGATCGGGGTAGCCGCTGCCCTTTGTCGTCGTGTCGCGTTTGCCGCCGGTGAGCAGATACATCTCCGGGTGCGCCTGCTTCATCTCCTCGCGCATGATGACAAACTTCGCGCCATGACAAACCTGCGAGATGCCGCCGATCTTGTGCGCTTGGTTCAACCCCAATCGCAGCATCCAGATACCCTTGTCACCCAGGCCCGTGTGCTCCGTGTAAAACGTGAAGCGCCTCAAACCAAAATCCGGCTTCACCGTCTTGTTCACGGCCGGCAGCGCAATCATCGCCATTTTCGGCACCACCTCGCCGAGTTCCCCCGGCGCAAACCAGCGCACACCGAGACTGCGCAGAAACTCATACGTCGCATTCAGCGTCCCCGCGTCGTCGTAATCCCAAACATCGAGGTCCTTGTGACAGCGCGCGTAGATATAGCCGAAGTGATTCCAAAACGTGTCGCCCGTGATCTTGTCGAACTCCGCATTCACCCGAGCCTGCTCCGCCGTGCTGCGCATCCGCCCCCAAGGCTCCGTCGGAACAAAGTCCTCATCCGGCCCCAGCAACGCAAGCCAGTCCGCCCCCGACGCCATGCGGAACGCGCCGTTCTCCAGTCCATCCGTCGCCAGCTTCAACGCCTCGGTGTGCGACGACTTGCCGAGGAAGATATGCGCCTTGCCTGCCGTCGGCATGGTAAGTATCTCCAGCTTCGCGCCGCTGATCTTCTCCAAGTAAGTCTGCAACTCCTTGGCCGCAAGCTTCGTCATCCGCGCCGGCTTTTCCGCGATGATGATCTCCGCGCGAGGTTGGCCGTTTTCGATAAGGAAGGAGTCGGCGGCGTTAAGTGTGGCCAGAGGGGCCAGCAGCAGGGCGGTGAGGAGGGTGAGGGTAATTTTCATGGTTTGGTTTTGAACTGAAACGAGCGAGGATCGTGATTTACTGCGTCATCTGCGGACGCTCCCAGTCTTTGAAGCTCCTCTTGGCGTCACGGGCTTCGTCGGTCATTTCGGGTTTCTCCACGCCCACGTCGGGATTCTTGGGATCGAAGAGCGGCCAGGTGTCGGTGCGGAAAGGGGAGGCGGGAAGGCCTTCCTGGTTGTAGAGCAGATTGCGTTGCGAGGGATTCATCGCCCAGGCGTAACGGACGGCCACGGGAGTCGGCACCCCTTTGGATGAGACGATGACCTTGTTTCCTGCGATCTCGGCGTCCGCCCAATGCCACTTCTGGTCCGCTCCGGCGATGGCGAAGGCGTCCAACTTGCCCTGTTTGGCGGCCATCATGCCGGTGCCGATGCTGTCGAACTCGATGGCGATTTTGCTGCCGTCGATTTTCTGGCTGAGGTAGCGCGGGCCGCAGGGGACGATGTCTTTGCCATAGGCTTCTTTGAGCGCGAGGTAGGCGTGGCGGATGCCGATGGGCTTTTTGTTTTGCGGATGCAGGGCGATGGGGTCGCCGCAATCAATGCCAACGGCCATGCCGGTGTGAGGCATCTCCTGGCTGACGAGCCGCATGGTCTCGCGGTTGACCGCCCAGGTGGCCTCGAAGCCCTCGACAGGCTGCGTCTGCGGCGCTTCCCAACTGGGCAACTGCGTGAAGAAGAACGGAAAGTCTTTTGCGACGTTGCCGCCGGAGAGTTCATGCCATGAAGAACGGTAGTAGCTGATGAGCCGCTTCAGTTGTTCGCCGTAAGCGACGGCCTGGGGTGCGGTCTTGGAGTTGCGCTCGCCCTGATACCAAATCGCACCTTTGATTCCATAAGGCCGGATGGGATAAATCATGCCGTTGAAGATGTGGGCCGGATACTGATGCCCCAAGTCGGCGGGCTTGGTGATCGTGGGAGGTTGCAGTGCCCGCGCCTGGTTCTTCATGGTCTCGCCTGCGGCGATTTTGGCGTTGTAATCAGCGAGTTCGCTTTCGAACTCCTGGAGCGCCTTCTCGCGGGTTTCGCCCTTCCGCTCCACTTGCAGCTTCGCGCTTTTATCGCCGTCCGCCTTCTGCATCTTCGATTGTGCGATGTCCTGCTGGACCTCCCACGGCATCCAGCCCTCGATCGGCGTGCCTGCGTAAGCCTGCTGAATGATCCCGACGGGAACATTGAGGGCTAGATGCAGCTTCTTACCGAAGTGATACGCCACGACGGATGTCTCAGCGGCGGACTCGGGATTGCAGGGCTTCCATTGATCGAGGAGATCACGTTTCTCCTTCAGCGGCTCATGCCAGTGCTCGCGGGCGGATTTGAATATGCGGTAGTTCGGCAGATTGACGTTCGCCTCCAGCTCCGCTTCCGCGGAGTTGCCCACCGACCAGCCCATGTTGGACTGCCCCGCGCAGAGCCACACTTCACCAATCGCCAAGTCCTTGATCTCGATGGTCTTCGAACCCGTGATTTTCAGCGAATGCCCCGTGCCAAACGCGGGTGTTTCCAGCAGGACCTTCCACGCGCCATCCGCACCGGCTTGCGTCGAGGCCGTGGCACCCCAACTCGCCGTTACGGTGATGGATTCCTTCGGCTCGGCCCAGCCCCAGATGGTGTTTTTCATGTTCTGCTGGAGGATCATGTGATCGCCAAACAGGCTCGGCAGCCGAAGGCCTGTCTTCGCCGGCACGGCGATTTCTGATGGTTTCTGCGCTGCTTCCGCAGCCTTGCGTCTCGCCTGTCTTTTGGCGGCTTTGTCGTCCTCAGCCTTCGCCGTGTAGGACGCAGCCAAGAGAAGGATCAGCGAGAGCGTGGTCAATGTTTTCATGGTTTGATCAAAGGGATCGTCATCGAAGTAGGGGCCAACGCGGCCAATGTCACAACGGCGGCGGAAATAGCGGAAGAAAACCAGCGCGCAGCCAATCGTCACCGCACCATCGGTGGATCAAACACATCCACGATGACGCGGATTTGAACCAATCCATGCTCGATGCCCTGTTCCACCTGCCAGTCGAGCTTGAGCGTCCGGCGGTCCTGACTCAGGGAGAGGCGGTCGCCGTCCTTGAGTGATCGTCCCCCGCCTGACGAATAGACGAACCTCTTTTTGCCGAGCACTTCGTCGGAAGCCGTGAGTTGATCTCCATCTGCGATGATGGCGATGATCGGACGGTCAAAGCTCACTTCGCCGACGAAACGTATGGGATTGGAAATGGCGGCACCCTCCGCCTGTGGCGGGCGGTATTGGACGAGATAGGTGTTCACGCGCCTCTTTTCAGGATGCAGCGTCTCCTGGCGACCGATGATCTCCTCCGGCCCGTAGTCTCCCGGTTCGGTGAGGCTCACGGTGAAATCCGTCCTCAGCTTGGTCGCAAATCGTTCTGGGAAAATCACGAGGCTGTCGGCATCCGTGACACCCGCCGGATTCAGACCTGGCTGCGGAGAAGCGAAGCGAATCTTGCCACCCGTGTTCACGACGCCAAACAAGACCTCCGAGCCGCGAAATGCGCGCGTGTTGAACTTCCGAGGCATGAGCGCACCCGAGCCTTCGTTGACCGACACCTCGCTACCTTCCTCGATGACCTTCTCCTCGCGACTCACGAGCGAAGTCACCGCGACCAGGCCCTCATAGACTGCCACATCCGTCGCACCATTCGTTCCTACCGAGACGCCGAAGGTGGTGCCCAGATCCACGACCTTCGCCCGCTCGGTGTGGACCTGCAATCCAATGCCTTCTGGCGGGACATTCGCGGTGAGCTTTCCCGAATGAAGCCGGGTCTCACCGGGGCCGATGAGCTCCAGATCCGCCGGACCTTCCAGAGTTAATCGAACGTCCTTGGCGAAATCGAGCCGCACCACGCCTGCGGCCAGCCTCAGGTGACCTTTCCCGACTCGCTCACCCGAAGCGAGCTTCCGATCACCCGACCAAGTGGCATCGATCTGATGCGCGACCGTGGCGAGCGACTCGTCTGCCCTCGGCAAACTCCACATCACGAACCATCCCATCGCGATCACCGCAGCAATCGCCGCCGCCTTTTGCACCACCGAATACCAACGCAAGCCAGGCTTCGATGGTCTCAGCGCAGACAGCACCGCAGCGGAGACATCGCGTGAACTCGTGCTGGGAAGAATGCACTGCATCACCTCACTCACCCGGCGATCTGCTTCATCCAGCAAAGGAAGACCAAGCAGAGTGTTCTGAATGCGAAGCTCATCCAGAAACCGCGCCTTCAAATCCGCATCCGCAGAGAAGGCCGTCAGCAACTCCCGCGACGCCTCCTCATCGAGCGTTCCGTCCGCATAGCCTTCCAGCAGTTCGTAGAATCGCTCGTCGTTCATGACGCACCTCCCGTTTGCGCTGACCGCTCCATGCACTCTCGCAGCGTCTTGCGGACGCGGTTCAAAGTCGTCGTCACCCAGCTCACGGTGCGCTGCTTCTGCTCCGCGATCTCCTTGCAGCTTCGCTTCTTGAAATAGCGGAGCGCCACCAGATCCGACGCCTCGCGCCCCAGCTTCCCCACGCAGTCCCGCAGCCCGGCCAATTGATCCAAGCGGAAATCTGGCTCCATGTCCTCTGTCACTGCCGTGGCAATCTCGACCTCCAACTGTTCGCGATAGTTCGACAGGTTGTTCGCCTCCCGCCGCTTCTTCTCCAGCTCGGTGAGGATCAAATATCGGCACGTCACGCAAAGCCACACGCCGAACTCCTCGTCCGCACGAAAATCCGCCAGACGCTGATAAGCGCGGATGAAAGTGAGCTGCACCACCTCCTCCGCCAGCGTCCAATCACTCAGCCGCCGCAGCGCATACCCCAGCAGCATGTCCTGATGCTCCCGAACGACCTCGCCATAAGCGTCGAGATCGCCATCTAAGATGCGTTGTTGAGTGAATGGGTTCATGACGTCTCCGAAGTAGGGGCTGGAGTGAACTTTGTCACAAAATACATCCTTAACCTCGGAGAGAGGCCCATGCAGGCTTTTCCAAGTCCGGCAACTTGGATTCCAAATGGTAAAGCTTGTCCTGCAGGTTCAGCCCCCAAGAGTTCCACATCAAGACCCGAGTCCTCCCGCCGTGCGCCTCCTCAATGAAACCAGCCCCACCGCCACCGAGATCGCCAGCAAAACCGGCTTCGTCGATGCCAGCAGCTTCGCCGAACAATTCAAACACCGCACAGGTATGCCCCCCACCGAGTATCGGGCGCGACAGGCAGTCTAGGCACCGTGGTCCATCCATCCATCGACCGACAGATTAAGCCGCCTTTGCTCCTGCCGATGGCTTTCCAGCTGATGCCACTCTAACGAGCCAGGGTGGACGTTGCTCAAGCCCATCGCTTCCCGGAGTTTCTGCAAGCGCCCCGGCAGCAGCTCGGGGTTCGGGGATGTTTTGCTCCGATGGTTGTTTCATCGCGTGCGTTCTCACGGCTTCGGCAGCGGCACCTTGGCTTTTGGAGCGGGTTTGGGGTCGAGGTTCTGTTTCAAATCCTCTTCGGTGACCACAGACTCGACGCCATTGGCGGGAACGGTTGCTTTCGCGGTCCAAAGGATCGCGTTGAGCACCAGCTTCCGTTGATCGTTGTTGGCCCAGCCCTGGTGAAAGTGGCCACCAGTGAAGCCAAAGCCACGACCTCCGCCGGGCCGCTCCGCGGCCCAGGCCACGTGCTGCGGGACCTTGTTTGCCACATCATTGCGGACATCGGGATTACCCGATCGCACGCCATCAGGGCGGCTCATGGTGGAGTCCGGTGGCACGGCGGTTAAGATCGGCTTCACAGACGCCATGCCCTCGCGGAAACGCATGTGGAAATACCACTCGTCATTGGTTGAAAAGGGATGCACGCCGCTGGTGATCGGGTGCTGGGGCAAGGTGGTGAAGTCCGCCAGCCAGTGCGGATTCACACTCCAAATCGGGTCGCAGTATCCACCCATCCAATCCAGGAACTCAGCCTCGCCCTTGTTCTTGGGCACCTCAGTGGCCCAGTGCAACGCCATAAAACCACAGCCACGCTTCATCTCCACGGAGAGCTGCTGAAGGTGATCCCCCTGCAACGCTGGATGCATGGTAAACCCATCCGCATAAATCAAAATAGTGTCAGCGGCTTTGATCTCTTCTTCCGCAGGCCATTCGGCATTCAAATGCACCTTCACATCCACGAAATCCGGCACTGCGGCTCGGAGACATTTCGCGAACAACTGGACGCCCGCGTTGTGTTCGTGAGCTCCGGGACCGTGGCTCTGCTTTCCAGCAATGAGCA
>CANETF010000096.1 GCA_947440575.1 Verrucomicrobiaceae bacterium | reverse complement strand
CCACGCCGCCGCTCTCGCCGACATCGACGGCGACGGCATCAAAGACATCGTCACCGGCAAACGCTACTGGGCCCACAACGGCCACGACCCCGACGAACACGGCCACCGCGTCCTCTACTGGTATCAAACAAAGCGCGACGGCAAAGGCGGCGTCGACTTCATCCCCCACCTCATCGACGCCAACACCGGCGTCGGCACCGACGTCCAAGTCGGCGACGTCAACGGCGACCAACTCCCCGACGTCCTCGTCGCCAACAAATCCGGCGTCTTCATCCTCACCCAGCAGCGACTTGAAATCTCAGATCTCAAATCTCAAATCTCAGATTCCAAAATGTACGGCCCCGCCCTCAAACCCCAGGCCGAATACGCCAAAGGCCAATCCCCCCAGGACGCCCTCAAAAACATCCAACTCCCCACCGGCTTCAAAGCCGAACTCATCGCAGCCGAACCCGACCTCGTCCAACCCATCGCCTTCACCTTCGACGAACGCGGCCGCATCTGGGTCATCGAAGGCAACAGCTACCCCAAACCCCGCGAAATCGGCCAAGGCCAGGACCGCATCAAAATCCTCGAAGACCAAGACGGCGACGGCACCTTCGAAACCCACAAAATCTTCTGCGAAGGCCTCAACCTCGCCAGCGGCATCGAACTCGGCTTCGGCGGTATCTACGTCGGCGCCGCACCCTATTTGATGTTCATCCCAGACGCAGACAAAGATGATCGCCCTGATCCGTCAGACCCGTCCGAAAAGTCCGCCCCGTCAGACAAAGGTTTCCCTCAAGTCCCCGGCCTCCCTTTCACCGCCTACGCCCTCCTCGACGGCTGGGGAACCCAGGACACCCACGAAACCCTCAACTCCTTCATCTGGGGCCCCGACGGCTGGCTCTACGGCTGCCACGGCGTCTTCACCCACAGCCGCATCGGCAAACCCGGCACCCCCGATGCCGAACGCCAACCCCTCAACGCCGGCATCTGGCGCTACCACCCCGTCCGCCACGAATTCGAAGTCTTCGCCCACGGCACCAGCAACCCCTGGGGCCTCGACTACGACCAGCATGGCGAATGGTTCGTCACCGCCTGCGTCATCCCCCACCTCTACCACATCGTCCCCGGCGGTCGCTACCAGCGCCAAGCCGGCCAGCACTTCAACCCCCACACCTACGAAGACATCAAAACCATCGCCGACCACGCCCACTACGCCGGAAACCCGCGCCCCGATGTCTCCTTCGACAAAGCCACGGGCGCCGGCTTCGCCAACAGCGACACCAACGCCCTCGGCGGCGGCCACGCCCACTGTGGCCTCGCCATCTACCAAAGCAGCCTCTTCCCCCCCACCTACCGCAACCAACTCCTCTTCGGCAACCTCCACGGCCATCGCCTCGTCGCCAACTACACCGACCCCAAAGGCAGCACCTACATCGGCAAACACGCCGCCGATTTCATGCGCGCCAACGACATGCACTTCATCCCCGTCACCCAAAAAGTCGGCCCCGACGGCGCCCTCTACGTCAGCGACTGGTCCGATCAACAAATCTGCCACCGCGGCAGCAATGCCATCGAAAACTGGGACCGCACCAACGGCCGCTTATACCGCATCACCTACGGGAGCGCGGACACTCCTGTCCGCCATCAAAACCCCAACGGCAAAGCCGCACTTACCTTCCCCAAAGCCCCCTTCAACCTCTCCAACGAATCCCCCGAAACCCTCACCCAACTCGCCCTCCAAACCGAAAACAACTGGTTCTCCCGCATGGCCCGCAGAGTGCTGGCCGAACGCTACATGCAGGTGAAAGGGGCCGCAGAAATCCTGGCCGAAAGCGGAATGGTTCTCTCTCCTCCCACCCAATTGCTAGAAGAGGTGCTGGCACCAAATCCTCACCTCGCTCCTTCACCCACGCATACAAACCCCTCTCGTGAAAATCGATTGCGGGCACTCTGGGTGTTGCAGGTCTGCAGTCGCGCACGTCTTTTCAACTACGCATGGTGGCCTGACGAGAAAGACGACATCGTTCTGGCCAACACGATACGAGCCATAAGAGGCGGCGGAGTGAGAGTTTTCAACGCCAAGGAATCAGTCAAAAAGGGCATGGCCACCCTCTTGAAGCATGCTCAGACCTCCCAGTCGCCACGTGTCCGCCGCGAACTAGCCTCACTTTTACCGCGCCTCCCTCAAGAACACCACCACCCCCTCGCCACCGCCCTCCTCAAACACCCCGAGGACAAAGACGACCCCATCATCCCCCTCCTCATCTGGTACGGCATCGAACCCCTGGTCGCAGCCGACCCCACAGCCGCCATGCAGCTCGCAAAGGCATCGAAGATGCCGAAGGTCACCGGCTTCATCTATCGACGCCTCTCCTCGGATGACGCAGGCCGCACCAGCTTGCTCAAACTGGCAGCCGAGACGCCAGATCCCGCTCTGCAGCTCGATCTCCTCAACGCACTGGTCCAAGCCGCACGAAACGGTCACCAGATCACGAAACCAGATGGCTGGGACGCACTGCGCCAGAAAGTAGTCCAGAGCTTTAGCTCGTCCGGTGCCGACAAGGCCAACGATGCCAATCACGGGCCAAAACCCATGACGACTCTACTCGAACTCGAAGCCTCCATGGGCATCGAAACCGCCCTTCAGCACTTCCGTGACCAACTCGCGTCCGCCAACGGAAATCGTGAACACGCCCTCACCGTCCTCCTCCAGGCCAAAGACACCAAAACCGCCCAAACGCTACTCCAGCTCATCCAAACCAACACGCCCACTTCGCTCCGCCGAAAAGCCATCCAAGCCCTCGCCTCCCTCAAAGACACCGAAACCCCGCGCATCCTCAGCGCCGCGCTCCCCAAGCTCTCCGCTAACGAACTCCCCGACGCCATCAACACCCTCGCCTCCACACAAGAAGGCGCCAAAGCCCTGCTCCAAGCCGTGGCAGCCAAAACCCTGCCCCCCACCGCCCTCTCCCCCTTCCTCATCCGCCAACTCACCGCCTTCGACGACCCGGACATCAACGCCCTCATCAAGTCCGCCTGGGGCGATGTCAACGCCCCCAAAGCCGACCTCGCCGAACGCACCCAAAAATACCGCGCCCTCCTCACCCCCGCCGCCCTCGCCAAAGGCGATCTCGCGAAGGGCAAGATGCTCTACACCGCCACCTGCGGCCAATGCCACCAACTCCTCGGCGAAGGCCAAAACGTCGGCCCAGACATCACCGGCTCCAATCGCGCCGACCTGAACTACCTCCTCGAAAACGTCCTCGATCCCAACGCCGTCATCGGCAAGGCCTACCAACTCAATCTCTTCACCATGAAAGACGGTCGCGTCATGAGCGGCGTCATCAAAGACGAAAACCCCGCCGCCATCAAAATCGCCATGATGGGCGGCGTCGAGTTCACCCTGCCGCAAACCGACATCGCCAAACGCGAAGTCTCCAAACTCAGCACCATGCCCGAGGGCCTCTTTGATGCCTTGCAGCCCGAGAGGGTCGTCGATCTCGTGAAGTATCTGCAAAGCGGCGCTGCACCCGAAGGCGCAAAAGGCCCCCCCACGACCGTCGAAGGCGCCCTCGAAGGCGAAACCCTCAAAGTCCTCGAAATCACCGGCGGCAAAACCGGCAAACAAGGCATGGGCGGCTTCGGCAGCGACTGGAGCGGCGGCGCGCAACTCTGGTGGACCGGCGGCAAGCCCGACCAAAAGCTCACCCTCGCCCTTCCCGTCCAAGAAGCTGGCCAATACACCCTCTACGGCGCCCTCACGATGGCCCGCGACTATGGCGTCATCAGCATCACCCTCGATGGCAAGCCCGTCGCCTCCACCTTCGATGGCTTCAACACGCCCAAAGTCCTTCACACCGGCGAAAAAGACTGGGGCACCCACCAACTCTCCGCTGGCGAACATCGACTGACCTTTACCCTCGCTCCCCCCAATCCCGATGCCGTCCCCTCAAACATGGTGGGCCTGGATTATGTGAGGCTCGAAAAAAAAGTAGCTTCCAGTCGCACCCGATAGAACGAAACACCCATGCGCGATCTCCAAAGCCGCACCGCCATCGTCATCAAAGGCGGCCTCTTCCTCTTCATCGGCCTCTTCGCCTCCGCCCTCCTCCTCATCGAACATTGGAGCTGGCGCACCGCCCTCCTCCTCACCCTCGCCCTCTGGGGCTTTTGCCGCGCCTATTATTTCGCCTTCTACGTCATCGAACGCTGGGTCGACCCCAGCTACAACTTCAGCGGCCTCGGCTCTTTCCTAACTTGGTGCCTAAAAAAACGCAAGTGACCCCCTGACCACTGATCACTTCTTCCCCTTCACCTTCTCCGGCAACCCCTGCCCCGGCTTCAAATCCAAATTCGCCGCCAGATCCGCCTCTGTCACTTCCACCACCACCCCGCCCGCCGGCACCTCGGCCTTCGCCGTCCAAAGAATCGCATTCAGCAGCAACTTCCGCTGCTCCGGATGCCCCCAGCCCTTGTGAAAGTGCCCCCCCGTAAACCCAAACGCACGCCCCCCCCCTTCACGCTCACTCGCCCACGCCACATGCTGCGGCTCCTTCCGCTCCAACACCGTCGCCCGCACCTCTGGATTCCCACTGTGATGCCCATCCGGACGCGATAACGTCTCCGCCGACGGAAGATCCGTCAAAATCGGCGTCACCCCCGTCATCCCCTTGCGGAACCGCATGTGATAATACCACTCATCCAAAGTGCCAAAAGGCTTCACCCCCGCGCTCACCGGATGCACCGGCAGCGACTTGAAATTCGCCTCCCAATGAGGATTCACACTGTAGTGAATCTCAAAACACCCACCCAACCAATCAATGAACTCCTTATTCCCATTCTCCAACGTCGGCTCCACCGCATAGTGCACACAAACCAACCCGCACCCCCGCGCCATCTCCTTGCCCAACTGCTGCAAATGATCCCCCTGCAGCGCCGGATGATTCCCCTGCCCGTCGGCATAAAAAAGAATCGTGTCCGCCTTCCCCAGCACCTCCGCCCCAGGCCACTCGCTATTGAGAAAAGCCGTCACCGTCACCGTCTCCGCCGCCCCTTGCTCCAAACACTTCTTGAACAAAAGAACCCCCGCATTGTGCTCATGCTGCCCCGGCCCATGGCTCGGCTTGCCCGCAATCAAAACAACGTTCTTCTTGTCAGCACCCTGCACAGCAGAGGCCAGCATCACAACAACAACAGCGCAGGCAAAACGAAACAACTTCATGGTCAGCCCATGTTAACAGCCATCCACCCACTGTTCTATCGCTCAATCAGACATGTTTAGACCAAGCCAAGTCTAAAACCCCCCCAAGCCCCCGAATCAGGCGTCAGCAAAGTAGCCATCTCGCTCCGCCGAGATGAGCGAGCGACTCCGCAAACCGTGCCCAAGCACAAGCAGAAAAGACACTCAGCCCCCCACCAACCCACCCCTCCTCTCTCACAGCGTGAAATCAACCAACCTTCGTTTGATCGCAGCCAGAGTATGTCAAACAACTCTAATCAATGAACGAGCAAATGTACTCACAAATGCCCTCGCTCACCGTGATATCGAACCCCGACTTCGCCGGCACCTCAAACGCTTCCCCACCCGCACAACTCGTTGTCACCTCAGACCCATCCAATTTCACCCCACACGCCCCAGCCACAATCTCCATCAACTCCGCCTTGTCCGTCCCAAAATGATAACTCCCCGGATAGATCAACCCCAGCGTCTTCTTGCTCCCATCAGGAAACAGAATGCTATGGCTCACCACCTTGCCATCAAAATAAACATTGGCCTTGGCAACAGCAGTGACATTCGAGAACTCAGTCGGAATCGCAGACATAAAAAAAGTGAAGGTTAATGGAGGCCCGATCCCTAAATCCGCCCCCCAACCAAATCAACCCCCTTCCGCTCCCCATAACCGAGAACCGAGAACTTCAGTTCACCGGCAGCACCTGCACCGCATCCAAGTGCACATTCCCCCCGGATCCCTCCGTCCGGAAAATCACCGCCGCCTCCTCACCCGCCTTGAAGCTAAACACCCCCAAACTGTGCGCCCCCTGCGGACTCCCCGCCTGCTTCGTCTGATTCAAACTGAAGCCCTTCTCTCCCTCCGCGCTCAACACACTCACCGGCGCCGTCTTCGCCCGATTCTCATGCGGCTGCCAGAACACCCGCACCTCATATTTCCCGCTCTCCTTCACCGCAAACGCAAACCGCGCCGATGCCCCCTTCTTCTGCGTGTAGCTGTAATGACTGCCCACATACGGCTTCAAGCTCTCTCCCTTCGCCCACTCCCCCGTCAACTCCGCATCCTCATCGTCAATCACGATCCCCTCCAGCTTCGCCGGATCAATCGAATCCGACGCCACCTCCGGCAGCACCTTCGCATTCGCAGGCAAATACAAATCCCCCTCCAGAGAATCCCTCCGCATCGCCCCAGGCTGCTTCATCAAATCCTTCAGCAAATCCAAATACTGCTCATACACCCCGCGTGGCGACGTGTGATGACGCACACAAATCCACGACGCCTTGCCCACCACCTCACCAAACATCCCGCACGTCCGCATCACCCGCGTGCTCCCCAATGCCCACCGATCCACACTGATGTTCCGGCCCGCCATGAACAAATTCGAAATGTCCTTCGAATACAGGCACCGATACGGCACCGGATACCCATTCTTCCGGTCCGTGTGCTTCCCAAATTCCGCCCGTGAAATGAACGGATTCTCCGGAAACTTCACCGCATACTGCTCCTTCGGATAATGCAAATCCTGGTCCCACGTCGTCGGCACACACGCATCCTCATGCACCTTGCCCTCGACCATCTCTTTCCCAGTCAAAATCAGATCCCCCACCAACCGCCGACTCTCCCGTGGCCCGCCAATAAACGCCTGCCACTGAAAATCATAGTCCTTGTACTTCTCCGGCAGATTCTTCTTCAACGAAGAAATCGCTCCATACGCCGCACGGAAATTCCAGTCCCGAATCCGCTCCAACCCATTGATCGGATCCTGATCAAATCCGCTCTCCCAAAACCACTCGCCATGCAGGTAATCTTCCATCTTCTCCACCGGCTTATAACCCAGATCAAACCCAGCCATATTCCCCTTGTTCTTCACCCCCACCGGCTCCATCGCGCGCGGTTCCGGAAAGTCGGCCAACTCCAGCGGCAGCGCCCACGGCGTCTCCTTCCACGGCGTCGGCTTCTCCACCTTCTTCAGCACCCACATGTTGCTCATCCCCATCCGCCCCTTCTCTTCCTGCATGAACTCCGCCCCCGCCAGTGCCCCCACACTCCCGTGCCCCGTGCAATCCGTGAAAAACTTGCCCCGGAACCGCGTCTCCGTTCCCGTCATCGTGTTCAATCCTGTCACACTCCGGATCTTCTTCGCATCCTCCTTCTGCATCTCCACCCCGTAAACGTGCGTGTTGAGAAACAGATCAATGTTCGTCTCCGCCCGCACCACCGCTTCCTTCAACGCATCGTTATACTCCGCCGGATCCGCCGCCGGACTGTTGCTCGCACGATCCGCAAACTCCTCCACGATCTCTCCCAAATGCGGATACAACCCCCGCCTTGTCCCACCCATCGCCCACACCTGCACCTCACCCGATCCGTTGCCACCCAGCACCGGCCGATTCTGCAAAAACGCCACCTTGATCCCCTGCCGCGCCGCCGAAATCGCCGCCCCCAACCCCGAGTAACCACCACCCACGACCACCAAATCATACTCCTTCGACTCCGGCGCCTGCTCCGGCAATCCCAGCGACTCCCGCCTCAGCTTGTTCGTCGCCACAAATTCATCCGGCGGCGTGAACCCGGCCGCTTGCGTCAAATAAATCGCATCCACCCGACCCTCGAACCCTGTCAAATCATGCAGCGCCACCTCCGCGCTCCCCTCTTTCAACTCCACCGTGCCACCATCCTCCCAACGCCAATCCTTCCCCGTCGCCCCAAACTCCGGCTTCAACTTCTGCCCGCCCACCGACACCTGAAAACGCCCTGGCGCTCCCGGCGCATCCCACGGCCCCACCCAGTTCTTCGTCCGCACCCAAACCTTGTAACTTCCCGCCGCCTTCACCGCCACCTGCCCCCCCGCATCCTTCACCGGCCGCCCCATCCCATGCGCCAGCAAATACGGCGACCCCATGATGTCAATGAACTGCGTGTCGATCATCCATCCGCCATGATTGCTCAGAGACTCCGCTTCAAGCCATACCGATTCAGCCTGCGCAGGAACAAACGAAACACCCGCCACAGCGAGCACTAAACATGGGATCAGTGTCTTCATAAGAACAAAAGCCTCCAACGGTTGGCAGTTGGGGCGCATGAGAGTACGTCGATTCATCACTGGAGCTTCCACTTCTTTCTGTTACCGTAACAAATCATGCCAAACCCCTCCTTGGCCCATATCGCCCAAACCCTCGGCATCTCCAAAATGACCGTCTCCCGCGCCCTCCGCGGCGAACGCCACGTCAAACCCGCCCTTGCCACCCAAATCCACCAAACTGCCCGGCAACTCGGCTACACCCCCGATCCCGAACTCGCCCGCCTCATGTCCCACCTGCGGGACTCGCGCTCCAGCAAAACCCGCCAAACCCTCGCCTTCCTCTGGAGTGATCCCGACCCCGTTCGCATGCGAACCACCTGGCCCAAACTCGTCTTCTCCGGTGCCTCCCAGCGCGCCTCCGATTTGGGTTACGATCTCGAGAGTTTCGAGATCACCCCGGATCGCATGCCCCCCGCGCGATTAGCCAAAATCCTCGAACATCGCGGCATCCACGGTCTCATCATCGGCCCCCTCCTCAGCCGCAGCCGCAGTCACCTCCGCCTGCCCTGGGAAAAATTCAGCGCCGTCGTCATCGGCCTCGGCCTCACCTCCCCCTCACTCAATCGCGTCCACCACCACCACTTCAAAGGCATGCACACCGCCCTCAGCCACCTCAAAAAAGCCGGCTACAAACGCATCGCCCACTGCGCCTCCTCCATCCTCGACCAACGCATGTTCGGCGCCTGGTCCGCCAGCTTTCTCATCCACCATCCTCTTGGACCCGCCGCCGCCTCCAGCCTCCTCCACCTCCCCCGTGAACTCCAGCGCACCGCCTTCCTCAAATGGCTCGCCGCCACCCGGCCCGACGCCATCCTCGACTCCGGCAATAACCTCGCCCCCTGGATCCAATCCCTCCCCCCGGACACCCGCCCCCACCTCGCCACCCTCAGTTGGAGCCCCGACCACCCCCACATCCCCGGCCTCGATCAACGCCCCGAAACCATCGGCCATTCCGCCCTCGACCTCCTCGCCGCCCAACTCCACCAAAACGAACGCGGCATCCCCCCATACGCCAAAACCCTCATGATCGAAGGCGTCTGGCGTCCTCTCTCCTAGGAAGTGGTGGACAAACCGACTCTCTTGAGGCACCCTCCTCTCGGTTCTCGGTTCCTCAGCCGCTTCGATTTCAACGCCCAAATGATGGTCCATTCCCCCTTCCTCCTGCTCGCACGCCTCGCCTGCGCCGCCCTCCTCCTCTCCTCCGTCTCCTGCACCCTCCCCGGTGGCGGCGGCGCTCCCGGATCCACTCAATACCTCGAGGCCTTCAACCCCCAAAGCCTCCCCACCTCCGACTCCTTCATGACCGACAACGTCTCCCACTGGGATGGCGAAGGCATGTCCGGCTCCCCCAGCGTCGTCATCGACCTCAGTGACCAAAAAGCCTACTTCTACAAAGGCGGCAAACTCGCCGGCGTCTCCGCCCTCTCCACCGGCGACGCCACCCACCGCACTCCCACCGGCAACTTCAAAATCTCCGAGAAGGACAAGTGGCACAAATCCAACCTCTACGGCGACTACGTGGACGGCGCTGGAAACGTCGTCAAAAAAGACATCGACGTCACCAAAGACCCCATGCCCCCAGGCACCCGCTTCGAAGGTTCCAAAATGACCCACTTCATGCGCTTCAATGGCGGCATCGGCATGCACGAAGGCTTCCTCCCAGGTTTCCCCGCCTCCCACGGCTGCGTCCGCATGCCCGGTCACATGGCTGAAATCTACTTCGCCAATGTCACGCCCGGCACCCCGGTCACCGTCCGCCCCTGATCCCAGTTCGCCACCCATGTCAGACTCGCTGCCCGAAGAAATCGACGTCGAGTCCGCCGCCCCCCTCCTACCACCCGGCACCACCCGCTGGATCGACTGTCGCGAAATCGACGAATGGCACATCTGCCACATCGCCGGCGCCGAACTTCTCCCGCTCTCCAACTTCGTCGAAGAAGCCAAACGCAAACTCGCCGACCCCGACCAGCCTCTCATCGTCTACTGCCATCACGGCGTCCGCTCCCTCAACGCCACCCGCTGGCTGCGTTCCAACGGCTACACCCACGTCCAAAGCCTCCGCGGCGGCATCGACCACTGGGCCAGCACCCTCGACCCCGAAATGCAGCGCTATTGACGCCGCAGCCTTGACGGGCCGCCCCACGCGCTTTCTGATCACCCCATGGCCTGGCGCGCACGCTCTCACTTCCTCACGCGAAATCCCGCGTTCCTCCTGAAGACCTCCCTCATCATCCTCGCCATCGGCCTCGGCCTCGCCCTCCTCATCGTCGCCGCCCTACCGAAACCCACCGAAACCACCACCGGCGACCTCATCGAACGCCTCGTCCATCCCGGTCGCGAGCACCTCCGCGATGGCCTCCAGGAACTGCAAAACAGCCCCACTCCCGAACCCCGCAAGCTCGCCCGCTGGCTCCGCCGCGCCTGCATCCTCGAAACCACCTCTCCCCCCTCCAAAGAACCCCAACCACCCACCGAACTCACCCTCAGCGGCCACCCCATCGCCCCCCTCCTCGACCGCCACACTCCCGACCCCACCACCCGATCCCTCTTCGAAGACTACCTCACCAGCTCCCTCCACTCCGATCCCGAAACCGCCACCCAAGCCCAATCCCGCCTCCAATCCGCCGCCGACCAACCGGCCCCACCCGCCCTAGCCAACCAACTCCTCGCCCAACTCCTCGTCAACGACGAACGCCCCGACCTCGCCCTCAGCGCCTTCATCATCGAAGGCCTCCGCTTCCCAGATGCCGCCCCCGCCCGCTCCGAAGCCCTCCACTGGGCCGTCCACCTCAAAGACATCCCACGTCTCAAGGAAATGCTCGCCGCCCCCGGCTGGATCAACGACTCCGACCCCTCCCTCGTCTATCACGCCGCCGGCCTCACCGGCAATGTCTGGCTCCAGTGGCGCATGCTCGTCCAGCTTCGCCTCAAAGATCTCCCCATCGCAAAACTCAGCCTCGCCCTCTTCTCCGCCGCCCTCTGGTACATAATCCTCGTCCAACTCTCCGGCTCCACCGGACGCTGGCGTTGGAGCCTCCCCCTGCTGCCCCTCATCGCAGGCGTCGCCAGCGTCTGGCCCACCCTCAGCCTCGTCACCTTCCAAGAAGACCACCTCGGCCTCAGCGAAAACGCCCCCTTCCCCCACAACCTCTGGTACTTCTTCGGCGGCATCGGCCTGCGCGAAGAACTCTGCAAACTCCTCCTCTTCGTCCCCTTCCTCCCCTGGCTCCTCAAAAAAAGAAACCCCGGCTATGCTCTCCTCACCGGCGCCTTCGTCGGCCTCGGCTTCGCCCTCGAAGAAAATCTCAACTACTATGACGAATCCGGCGGCAGCGTCGTCATCGGCCGCTTCATCACCGCCAACTTCATGCACGTCGCCCTCACCGGCATCGCCGCCCATGGCCTCTACGTCACCGTCCGCAGCGGCTTCACCCGCGTCGCCGACTTCGCAGGCTCCTTCATCGGCGTCGTCGCCGCCCACGGCCTCTACGACCTCGTCATCGTCCTCGACCGCTCCCAGCAGCTCGGCATCGGCTTCCTCTCCATCGTCGTCCTCTACTTCATCGCCCGCCAATTCTTCACTCAGATCGAACAGGAAACCCCCGCCAACCGCACCGCCATCTCACCCCTCGCCGTCTTCTTCATCGGCTCCGCCACCCTCGTCGCCGCCCTCTTCATCGTCGCCGCCACCGGCACCGGCACCACCGCTGCCATCGCCGAAGTCGGCCAAGGCAGCCTCGGCGTCCTCCCCGTCGGCTTCATGTTCTGGAAACACCTCCACTAGCCCCCGTGAAGCAGACACTCATGTCTGCCCCCCGTGACGCGGCCACTCCTGTCCGCCCCGCAGAACTACTTCTGCAAGAACACAAACACACCCTTCTTGTTGGACACCACCACATCCATCTTCTTGTCCTCATTCACCTCCCTCGGCGACACCTGAGTCCCCACCCCCGAATTGTCATCTATCAAATGCGGCACAAACGCCGCCCCGCCCTTGCCATCCCGCGTCAGTTGAAACCAATACAACACCGGCGCCGCATTCGGCTCGTCATCCTTCAGCGGCCCGTGCGCCCAGCGCCGCTTCCCTGTCACAAAATCCATCAACCCATCGCCATCCACGTCCGCCAGCGACAATGCATGGATCTGCGAAAACTTCACTCCCTGCGGACTCTCCTCCGGAGTCGCCCCCGTCAGCGTGTGCCGCTCAAACGTCCCATCTGCCTTCTGCTCACTCCAGCTCAGGCCAAACCCATGCCCGTCATGGCTCGTCACCACATCATTGCGACCATCGCCATTGATGTCATAGACCAGCATGTGACCGCCCCCCCGCGCCCCCTCCGGCGTGAACGCCACCGCATGCTCCTTCCAAATCGAATCCTCCTTCGTGTCCGCCGGTTGCTCAAACCAAGCCTCCTTCGTCAAAAGATCCGGCCGCCCGTCCCCATTCACATCCCCAAACCCATACCCGTGCGTGTAGCGAAAATACTTCTGACTGTTCGCCTCGTTGATCGGCGTGATCCCCCGATGACGCGCCTTCCCCGTCGGATTCGCCCAATCAATCTCCGCATACCCCAGCCGACCCCCCACCTTCTTCGCCGGATCATCACTCGTCTGGCAAATCAACTCCGGCTTGCCGTCCCCGTTCATGTCCCCAATCGAAGGCGACTCATTATCTGCAATGTCGAGCAGCACATGCTTCGTCCAGTGCCCCGGCTTCCCCTGCGGATTCTCAAACCACGACGCATCCTTCCCCGGCCACGAATACACCAAAATATCCGCCCAACCATCCGCATTGAAATCATGCGTGTAACTCAAAAAGTAATCCGAATAACTCTTCCCCGGATTGTAAGGCTCCGCCGCCGGTTGGAAATACTCCGTCTTCTGTTTGAAGTCCGGTCCCATCCAAAGATAAGGCCCCGCGCACACATCCTTGTGCCCGTCATGATTGAAATCCGCCACATCCGCCCCCTCCGAAACAAATTCCTCCGTCAAAACCAACTTCTCAAACTCCGGCGCCGCAAAAGCGACCGAAGACAACGACACAGCAAACAAAGCAAACAAGGAACGATTCATGGCAGACCCATGAAACACCCCCCACTCCCCACTTCTTACAACTCACTCTTCGGGAGCAATTCACCAGTCACACAAACCTGAACTCAAAACCGAATCCGATTCCCCCTCGCAATCTGACCCGATCATTCACGACCTTTCGCCTTGAACTCTTGTACCTGTTTCTCAATCTCAGCTTTCATTTCCTCATATTCTTTTACAGCTTCCACTCCCCGCTCAGTCTTCATCCATTCCTTCCTGCCATCCGAGTGAATCACCAAAACCTCTCCATTCCGCGCCCTCTCAACGCTCTCAAGCACCTCAGGTGACGGCTTCGGAAGTCCAGAATAAGAATCATCCGAATCAGTATAGAGCCGTATGAACCCAATCAGATTGAAAAGCAGCCACCAAACAACGAAGATCAACACCAAAGCACCCGGCCAACCTAAAGAAGAAAATCGAAATCTCATTACAATTGGATTTTGCAGATTCAGCGCAAGATACCTCTCGTCCCAATAGCCTCCATCTTGGCGCAACAAGTAGATGTCTGTGTTGCGCTTCACATGACGGAATCACGACTTCGAGTTCGCCCTTGAATCTGCCAATAAAAACAAATCTGATTTGTTCCCGCAAGAAAAAAGCTCTTTTTTAACAAACTCTTTCACGCTCTCCACGAACCTTTTCTACCCACAACTTTCGATCTACCGAAAGCCAGCTATCAAAATTCCGGGCTTCAACACCAACTAACTCACAACCTCACCTCCAAAGCCCCCGCCGCCTCTCTCGCCTTCGCCCGCGCCTCCTCCACATCTCCCCCACGCGCCAGCGTCACCGCCATCCGCCGCTGCCCACTCACCTCCGGCTTCCCAAACAACCGAATCTGCGTGTCCGGCATCGCCAGCGCCTTCTCCAGACCCCCAAAGGAAACCGCCTTCGACTCCCCCTCCACCAGCACCGCACACGAAGCCGATGCCCCATGACAATGAATCGTCGGCACCGGCAATCCCAGAATCGCCCGCACATGCAGCGCAAACTCCGACAAATCCTGTGAGATCAACGTCACCAAACCCGTGTCATGTGGCCTCGGCGAAACCTCACTGAAAATCACCGCATCCCCTTTCACAAACAACTCCACCCCAAACAACCCGCGCCCCCCCAGCGCCTCCGTGATCGCCCCCGCCACCCGCTCCGCCTCAGCCAGCGCCGCCGCGCTCATCGGATGCGGCTGCCACGACTCCCGGTAGTCCCCCTTCACCTGAATGTGCCCCACTGGCGGACAAAACGATGTCCCTCCCACGTGCCGCACCGTCAGCATCGTGATCTCGTAATCAAACTCCACAAACCCCTCCACAATCACCTTCCCCTTCCCCGCGCGCCCCCCCTCCTGCGCATACTGCCACGCCGGCCCCACATCCGCCTCGCTCCGCAGCAAACTCTGCCCCTTGCCCGAACTGCTCATGATCGGCTTCACCACACACGGCAGCCCAATCTCCCGAATCGCCTCCTCATACTCCTCCACCGTCCCCGCAAACCGATACGGCGATGTCGGCAACCCCAACTCCTCCGCCGCCAAACGCCGAATCCCCTCCCGATTCATCGTCAACTGCGCCGCCCGCGCTGTCGGCACCACCGTGAACCCCTCCTTCTCCAGCGCCACCAGCGTGTCCGTCGCGATCGCCTCAATCTCCGGCACAATGAAATCCGGCTTCTCCAACTCCACCACCCGCCTCAGCGCCTCCCCATCCAACATCGACAGCACATGACTCCAGTGCGCCACCTGCATCGCCGGCGCATTCTCATACCGGTCACAAGCAATCACCTCCACCCCCAGCCGCTGCAGTTCAATCACCACCTCCTTGCCCAACTCGCCCGAGCCCAGCATAAGAACCTTAGTCGCCGAAGAAGAAAGAGGGGTGCCAATACGCGCCATATCCCCCCATCTAGCCCGTCCCCGCCCACCCCGTCAATCCCGAACCACCACCTCCAAATGCCCCCAAACAAAAAACCCTGCCCCGCTCAGCCATTCCCAATTCTAGGTTTGTCGTGACAAGTCGTTGGGCTTCCTGATAAGACTCCACTCATCCATGAAATACATTCGCCTCGCCATGATGTCGGTTACTGGGGTTCTCCTTTTAAACTCAACCGTCGCAACCGCAAAAGATGAAGTGCGCGTCGTATCGGTCTCAAAAGTGGCCGCAGCCAAAAAAGATGATCGTGAGAAAAACGCTACCGACTGGATGCCCGTCCAGCAATTGACCAAACTCAACGAAACAAAACAGGCCCAGAAACAGCAAATCATCTTCTTCGAATATCACGCCGGGCGCGACATGTGGCGTGGAGTCT